>JAGRGD010000284.1 GCA_020445665.1 Rhodocyclaceae bacterium | reverse complement strand
GAACCGCGCTGTGGATTTGTGGACGATGGCCTGCCGGCCACCGGGCCGCTTGCCGTGGAAAAGTTTGACGACTTTCCCACCGCGCAGCCCTTCGCCCACAAGCTCCACAGCGCATCAATCATTTTTTATAGATCCTCCCTCCCCTTCAACATACAAAGGGGAGGGGGCTCTGTCCGCGGTCGCGATAGACCCGTCGCCCCAATTTCCGATTGCGGCCGCCCCTCCCCCTTCAAGGGGGAGGCTGGGAGGGGGATGGGGATGGGGTTTCGCGCCACGCCGCGATGGCCGCACACGGCAGGCCGTCGACAAGACCGCAGCTCACCTACCGAATCGCGAAGCGCACCTGGATGCCGATGTAGCCGCTGTAGCCCGGCAGGTTCGGCACCGCGAGGAGGTTGGCGCCGACATGGCGGTTTTCGATGACCATCGTCGGCAGCACCAGCACCGGTGACGGGTAGCCGCTGGCGAGCAGGCCGAAGGCGCCGAAGCGGACGG
Organism: Rhodocyclaceae bacterium; assembly: GCA_020445665.1. Taxonomy (GTDB): domain Bacteria; phylum Pseudomonadota; class Gammaproteobacteria; order Burkholderiales; family Rhodocyclaceae; genus Cognatazoarcus. The sequence continues at coordinate 19,916 of JAGRGD010000284.1, read as the reverse complement.
GCCCGAGCGCGAGCGGTGTCCACCGCCCGCCCAGGTAGACGCTGTGCTTGTCGTAGCTGTTCTTCAGGTAGCCGGCGGAGAAGGTCCAGGGGCCGTAGGGGCCTTCGTCGATATCGCGCTCAAAGCCCGCGCCGGGATTCACCTCGCGCCAGTCGCGGCGGTCCTGGAAGTGGTGGGACAGGCCCGAGAGCACCAGCCAGTCCGCCCCGAAGGCCGGCGCGGTCAGCGTGAGGCCGAGCACGGCGGCGAGGCGCGTCAGGGCGTATTTGCGGAGGCCGTGCCGGCCCGCGTGGTGCCCGAAGGCGCTCGACACGAGGCGCGCAACGCGGTAGCGGACGCATTCGAACGCAACCCGCAGGGTGCGCCTTTCCTGGCTGCCACGCCCGCGTTGCATCGCCTTGCCCGGGCGCCACCCAGGCGGCGTCGATGTGCCCCGTCCCGACCACGGGGACAGGTGAGCGTCACCGACAGGGCCACGGTCGGCACGCCCTAGCACAGGTCCTCGAAGTCGCGTGGTGTCAGCTCGCGCCACAGGCCACCGACGCGGCCCTCGAGGGGGTGGTAGCGGGCCTTGTACGACATCTTGCGGCTGTCGCGGATCCAGTAGCCCAGGTAGAGGTAGGGCAGGTCGAGCTGGCGGCAGGTCTCGATCTGCCACAGCACGCCGTAGCTGCCCAGGCCGAGCCGTTCGTGGGCCGGATCGAAGAAGGTGTAGACACTGGACAGGCCGTCGGTCAGACAGTCGATGACGCTGACCATCCGCAGCGCGCCCCGTTCGTCCGGATCGCGAAACTCGACGATGCGGGTCTCGACGTTGCTCTGCAGGAGGAAGTGGGCGTACTGCTCGCGGCTGTCCTGGTCCATGCCGCCGCCGGCGTGGCGGCTTGCCTGGTAGCGCTTGTAGAGGGCGTAGTGTTCCTCGGAGAAGGCCAGCGGCCGCTCGGTGGCCTGCAGATGGCCGTTGGTGCGGGCGCAGCGGCGCTGGCTGCGGTTGGCCTTGAAGCGCCTGACCGCCACCCGCACCGGGATGCAGGCGCGGCAGGTGTCGCAATAGGGGCGGTAGGTGAATACGCCACTGCGGCGGAAGCCGTTGTGCACCAGCTCGCTGTAGACCGGGGTGTCGATCAGGTGACCGGGCGTCGCCACCTGGGAGCGCGCCATCCGATCGGGCAGGTAGGAGCACGCGTACGGTCCCGTCGCGTAGAACTGCAGCAGGGCGTAGGGGTAGTCCTTCAGCATGGCGTCTGCGTGCCCCAGTCAATGTCGGCGAGGGCCTCGTCGGTCCAGCGGCCCGGTTCGTCCCGGTCGCCGACGAGGCGTTCGAGGCGGCGTAGGAAGGCGTCGCGAGGCATTTCCCGACCGCCGAGCGATGTCAGGTGGTCCGTTGTCATCTGGCAGTCTATTAGCCTGAAGCCCTTGCGTTCAAGCAGCCGGCACAGGTGGGCCAGTGCCACCTTCGAGGCATCGCTGGCCCGCGCGAACATCGATTCACCATAGAACATGCGTCCGATCGCGATGCCGTAGAGGCCGCCCACGAGCTGTCCGTCGGCATGGCATTCGACGCTGTGGGCGTAGCCGAGTTCATGCAGGGCCAGGTAGGCCATCTGCATCGACGGGGTGATCCAGGTGCCGCCACCGGGTTCCCGTGGCGCCGCGCAGGCCGCGATGACGCCGGCGAAGTCGTGGTCGAGCCGCACCTGGTAGTCGCCCCGTCGCAGGCGGCGGCGCAGGCTGCGGGAGATCTTCATGGCCGCGGGCTCGAGCACCATGCGCGGGTCCGGGCTCCACCACAGGATCGGGTCTTCAGGGCCGAACCACGGGAAGATGCCGCGGCGGTAGGCGGCCAGCAGCCACTCGGGGGTCAGGCCGCCGCCCGCGGCGAGCAGGCCGTTGGGCTCCTCGAGCGCCAGTGACAGGGGCGGGAAAACGGGCTCGTCGGCGAGCCAGGGGATCATGAGACCGGGATGATCGGGATCGAGCCGTCGAGCCGAACGCCTGGTTGGGGCATCGCCTCGTCGTGGAAGGCCACCACATGGTCCACGTCGAGGCGGATGCCGATCGGCTCGCCGAGGGCGTGGTTGTGGTGGCTCGGCACCAGCGAAAGCACCCGGGCGCCGCTCTTCAGGCGCAGGGTGTAGAGGATGTCGGCGCCGCGGAAGGCCTTGGCCACCACCTCGGCGCGCATCGGGCTGGCGTCGTCATGGACGATGTCGTCCGGGCGCAGCAGCACATCGACGTGGCAGCCCAGGTTGCAGTCCTTGCAGCCCACGCCGCACTCGACCGGGATCTTGCTCTCCAGCACGCCCAGTTCCATCTCCACCTGGCGGTTGTTCAGCACCTTGCCCGGCAGGAACACCCCCTGGCCGATGAAGTCCGCGACGAAGCGGTTGGCGGGGCGGTGGTAGAGGTTGTAGGGCGTGTCCCATTGCTGGATGCGCCCCTCGTGCATGATGCCGATCTCGTCGGCGACGGCGAAGGCCTCGTGCTGGTCATGGGTGACCAGGATCGCCGTGGTGCCCGAGGCCTTGATGATGTCGCGCACCTCGGTGGACAGGCGCTCGCGCAGTTCCACGTCGAGGTTCGAGAACGGCTCGTCGAGGAGCAGCAGGGCCGGCTTCGGAGCCAGGGCCCGGGCCAGCGCCACCCGCTGCTGCTGGCCGCCGGACAGTTCGTGGGGATACTTGCTGCCCTGGTCCGGCAGGCCGATGCGCTCCAGCAGCGCCGCGACCCGCTCGTCCACCTCCCTGGCCGGCAGACCGTGCAGGCCGAAGCCGATGTTGCGGGCGACGGTCAGGTGGGGGAAGAGGGCGTAGTCCTGGAACACCATGCCGATCCGGCGCCGCTCCGGCGGCAGGTGGTGGCGGGCGTCGCTGACCACCCCGTCGTCGAGCCGGACGCTGCCCTTCACCACCGACTCGAAGCCGGCGATGGCGCGAAGCACGGTGGTCTTGCCGCAGCCGGAAGGGCCCAGCAGGCAGCCGATGCGGCCCTGGTCGAGGGAGAAACCCAGCCCCTCGACCACCTTGTGGCGGCCGAAGGCGAGGGTCAGATCTTGCAGTTCCAGATGCGCCATGGTCGGGTATTGTGCACTGCGATGCGTGAGCTGGGTGGGTGTGTGCGCGGCGGACAACGAATACACCTGCACGCTTCACGGGTATGGTAAACGAGATCAATTATAATTACGCCTTCGTGTCCGCTGCACAGCGGAACTGGCAGTGGAGAACGGTCCCTTGCACATGGCGCTCGGCCCAGCCCGACGCAACTGGTCGGTCCTTGGCGTCAGCGCGGCGGTGCTGGCGCTGCTCGTCATCGTCCCGGTGCTGTCGGTGTTCTCCAACGTGCTGGCCGGGGGCACCAGCGAGACCTGGCGCCACCTGGCCGACACGGTCCTGCCGGACTACATCGGCAATACCCTGATCCTGATCGTCGGCGTCGGCCTCGGCGTGTCGTCCATCGGCGTGACCACGGCCTGGCTCACCGCCATGCACGACTTCCCCGGCCGGCGCTTCTTCGAGTGGGCCCTGGTGCTCCCGCTGGCCGTTCCGGCCTACGTGATGGCCTACGTGTACACCGACTTCCTGCAGTTCGTCGGGCCGGTCCAGACCTTCCTGCGCGAGACCTTCGAGTGGCGCGCCCGGGACTACTGGTTTCCCGACGTGCGCACCGTCGGCGGCGCCGTCGCGATGTTCATGTTCGTGCTCTATCCCTACGTCTATATGCTCTCGCGCACCGCCTTCCTGGAGCGGGCCGGCGGCGTGCTCGAGGCGGGGCGCTCGCTCGGGCTGGGGCCGTGGGCGTGCTTCTTCCGGCTGTCGCTACCGCTTGCCCGGCCGGCGGTCGTGGCGGGCACCGCGCTGGCCCTGATGGAGACCCTGGCCGACTACGGCACGGTGTCCTACTTCGCGGTCCAGACCTTCACCACCGGCATCTACCGGGCGTGGTTCTCGCTGGGCGACCGGGTCGCCGCGGCCCAGCTGTCGGCGGCGCTGCTCGGCTTCGTGATCCTGGTGCTGGTGCTCGAGCAGATGAGCCGGGGGCGGGCCCGCTTCCACAACACCTCGCGCCAGCACCGCCCCCATCCGGGCCGGCGCCTGTCGCCACTGGCCGGTGCCATCGCTGCCTTCGCCTGCTTCATGCCGCTGCTGTTCGGCTTCCTGATCCCCTCCGGCCTGCTGCTCCACATGGCCGTCATCGAGGGCGACGCGCACTTCGGCACCCGCTTCCTGGAGCTGGCCGGAAACAGCTTCACGCTGGCGGTGGTCACGGCCACCATCGCGGTCTTCTGCGCCGTCTTCCTCGCCTATGCGCGGCGCCTGTCGCGCAGCATGATCACCGCCGGCCTCAACCGCCTGGTGGGGCTCGGCTACGCGGTGCCGGGCACGGTGATCGCCGTCGGCGTGCTGATTCCGGTGACCCGCCTCGACAACTGGATCGCCGAGTGGTGGGCCGCGACCTTCGGCTACACCCCCGGCCTGATCCTCACCGGCGGCATCGCGGCGCTGGTGTATGCCTACCTCACCCGCTTCCTGTCGGTCGCCCTGCACACCACCGACGCGTCCCTCTCGAAGGTCACGCCGAGCATGGACGACGCGGCCCGCAGCCTCGGCTACGGCCAGTGGGCCACCCTGACGAAGGTGCACCTGCCGATCGTGCGGGGCGCGCTGCTGACCTCGGCCCTGCTGGTGTTCGTGGACGTCATGAAGGAGCTGCCGGCGACGCTGGTGATGCGCCCGTTCAACTTCGACACCCTCGCCACCCAGGCCTTCAATCTGGCCTCCGACGAGCGCCTCGCCGAAGCCTCCAGCGCGGCGCTGACCATCGTCGCGGTCGGCCTGCTGCCGATGATCATCCTCTCCCGCCAGATCGCCCGCCAGCGTCGCTCGGAGTAGGCGCCGCATGAGGCGCTCGACTTGAAGCGTCGCAGCCGGGCTGCTTCAATCGAGGCATGCGTCTGTCGATTGCATGGCTATTCGTCGTTCTGCTGCTGGCCGGCTGCGGCAGTGACACCCGCAGCCTGCGGGTCACCGCGACCGCCTACACCTCGTCGCCCGCCGAGACCCAGGGCGATCCGACCCTGGCCGCCTGGGGCGACCGCCTGCAACCCGGTATGAAGGCGGTGGCGGTGTCCCGCGACCTGCTCGAAGAGGGGCTCGGGCGGGGCACCGAGATCGAGATCGAGGGTCTCGACGGCCGTTACGTGGTGCTCGACAAGATGCACCGCCGCTGGACGCGCAAGATCGACATCTACATGGGCAACGACCGGGGCGCCGCCCGGGCCTGGGGCCGGCGCCAGGTGGAGATTCGCTGGGACGAAGACGACTGACCGCCGCTCGCCGGCGGGCGCCGCGGGGCGTTCAGCGGCCCAGTCGCAGGATCTCCCCGTTCGATTCGTCGGTCAGCACGTAGAGCCAGCCGTCCGGCCCGGCGCGCACATCGCGGATACGCCGGCCCAGGTCGCCCAGCAGCAGCTCGCGGGATTTCACGTTGTCGCCCTCCAGTTCCAGGTGCCACAGGCCCTGGCCGGCGAGGGCGCCGACGAAGGCGTCGCCGCGCCATTCCGGTATCCGTGCATCCGTATAGAAGGCCAGCCCGCTCGGGGCGGTGGAGGTGGGCACCCACCAGCTGATCGGCTGTTCCATGCCCGGCGCGCTGCTGGCGCCGCCAACCGGATCGCACAGGCGCGGGATGCTGCCGTAGTTGCAGCCGTAGGAGATCAGCGGCCAGCCGTAGTTGCGCCCCTTGCGCACGATGTTGAGCTCGTCTCCCCCCTGGGGGCCGTGCTCGACCGCCCACAGCTCGCCGCTCTCCGGGTGGATGGCCGCCCCCTGGGGGTTGCGGTGGCCGTAGCTCCAGATCTCCGGTTCGGCGTCGGCGGTGTTCACGAAGGGGTTGTCGTCGGGCACCGTGCCGTCGCTGCGGATGCGCACCACCTTGCCCAGGTGGCTGCCCAGGTTCTGGGCCTGCTGTTGATCACCGGGCCGGTCGCCGTCCAGCTGGCGCTCGCCGAGGGTGACGAAGAGCAGGCCGTCCGGCGCGAACACCAGCCGGCCGCCGAAGTGGCCGCTGCCACCCACTTTGGGCTGCTGGCGGAAGATCACCTGGACGTTGCCGAGGGTGCCCAGGTCCGCCGAGAGCACACCGCGGGCCACCGCCGTGCCCTTCACGCCGCCCTCGGCCTCGGTGTAGCTCAGGTAGACCCGGCGGTTGGTGGCGAAGTCCGGGTCCACCGCCACGTCGAGCAGGCCGCCCTGGCCGCTGTATGAGACCGCGGGCACCCCGGCGATCGCCGTCGAGACCTCGCCGCCACGCGTCACGTGGCGCAGGCGGCCGGGCTTCTCGGTGACGAGCAGGCTGCCATCCGGCAGGAAGGCGAGCCCCCAAGGATAGGCGAGGCCGCTGGCGAAGGTCGTCACCTCCACCCTGCCGCCGTCCTCGTCCGTGTTCACGCTGACCTCGACGCTGCCGCCGCAACCGGGCGTCAGGCCGATGGCGGCGATTGCCAGCGCGGCGAGGGTGCTGCGCCGGAGTCGGGTGGGGGAGTGGGCCTGTGCGGTCATGGGGGTCTCGTCCGGTGGATGGCGGGCCACGCCAGCAGCATGACCCTTCGCGATTCGAAGCATGCGCCGGGGGAAAGTTCCGGTCCATCCCGTCCCGCGGGCACTGGCGCACCGGAACCTGCCGGCAGGGGTCCGGCGCCTGCGCCTGACCCCTGCGCCGACAGGGGTATACGGGATAGTCCGCATAGACAATCTCGCCGTATGAAATTACATTTCACATCACAAAACGACAAACGGGCACCACGGCGGGCGACGTACCCGACCATCCCCGACCCCAACAGAGAACTCATCCGGCGCAACCGTGCGGGCGGTTGCGCTGCCATTCACAGGAGATGAATTCATGTTCCAGGTCCGTATTCACGGGCGGGGCGGGCAGGGGGTCGTGACCGGCGCCGAAATGCTCTCCATCGCCGCCTTCCTCGAGGGCAAGCATGCCCAGGCCTTCCCGAGCTTCGGTTCGGAGCGCACCGGCGCCCCGGTGGTGGCCTTCTGCCGCATCGACACCAAGGAGATCCGCCTGCGCGAGCCGATCATGGCGCCCGACGCCCTGATCATCCAGGACCCGACCCTGCTGCAGTCGGTCGATGTCTTCCAGGGCCTCAAGAAGGACGGCTACATCCTGCTGAACTCCGGCCGCGGCTTCGACGCGCTGGGCATCGGCGAGTTCGTCTCCGCCTTCCGCCAGGAGCGCATCTGCTGCCTGCCGGCCACCGAGATCGCCGTCAAGCACCTGGGCCGCCCGATGCCCAACGCGGTGCTGCTGGGCGGCTTCGCCGCGATCTCCGGCGCCATCACGCTGGAGTCGGTGCACGCCGCCATCCGCGACAAGTTCGGCGGCAAGGTCGCCGACGCCAACGTCGCTGCCGCCACCGACGCCTTCGAAACCGTCAAGTCGCTCATTGCCCAGGAGGCCTCCCATGCTTAAGCAGACCGAAGGTTCCCACGGCGTCGCCGAGGCCATCGCCCTGTGCCGCCCGGAAGTCATCTGTGCCTACCCGATCAGCCCGCAGACCCACATCGTCGAGGGCCTCGGCGAGATGGTGAAGGCCGGTGAGCTGCGCGCCGAGTACCTTAACGTGGAGTCCGAGTTCGCCGCCATGAGCGTGGCCATCGGCTCCTCCGCCGCCGGCGCCCGCACCTACACCGCCACCGCCTCCCAGGGCCTGCTGTTCATGGTCGAGGCGGTCTACAACGCCTCCGGCCTGGGCCTGCCGATCGTGATGACCGTGGCCAACCGGGCCATCGGCGCGCCGATCAACATCTGGAACGACCACACCGACACCATGAGCCAGCGCGACTGCGGCTGGATTCAGCTCTTCGCCGAGACCAACCAGGAAGCCATGGACCTCCACATCCAGGCCTTCAAGCTGGCCGAGGAGATGTCGCTGCCGGTGATGGTGTGCATGGACGGCTTCATCCTGACCCACGCCTACGAGCGCCTCGACGTGCCCTCGCAGGAGCAGGTCGATGCCTACCTGCCGCCCTTCGAGCCGCGCCAGGTGCTGGATCCGGCCCAGCCGGTGTCGATCGGCGCGATGGTCGGCCCCGAGGCCTTCACCGAGGTGCGCTACCTGGCCCACGCCAAGCAGATGCAGGCCCTCGAGCGCATCCCCGAGCTGGCCGAGGAATTCCAGCAGGTCTTCGGCCGGGAAGCCGGCGGCCTGGTGCGCCCGTACAAGATGGACGGCGCCGAGACGGTGGTGATCGCCCTGGGTTCGGTGCTCGGCACGATCAAGGACGTGGTGGACGAGATGCAGGAGGCCGGCCACTCGATCGGCGTGCTCGGCATCACCTCGTTCCGCCCCTTCCCGCTGGACGCCATCCGCGCCGCCCTGAAGGGCGCCAAGCGGGTCGTGGTGCTCGAGAAGTGCTTCGCGGTGGGCGTTGGCGGCATCGTCGCCACCAACGTGCGCATGGCGCTCGACGGCACCGGCCAGGAAGTCCTGACCGTGGTGGCCGGCCTCGGTGGTCGCTCGATCACCAAGGACAGCCTGACCCACACCTTCCTCGAGGCGATGGACGACAAGCTGGGTGCGATGACCTTCATGGATCTCGACCACGGCATCGTCAACCGCGTGCTGGAGCACGAGCGCAAGGTGCGCCGCTCCGGCCCGATCGCCGAGAACGTGCTGCGCGATGTCGGCACGGTCGCCTCGAAAATCGCCTGAGGGGGAAAACAGAATGTCATTCCAACCCGTCAAGTTCTACCAGACCGGCACCTTCACCGTCGGCAACCGTCTGCTCGAGATCGACGAGCGCACCGTGCAGGCCACCCAGGGCCGCGACAACTCGCTGAACTCCGGCCACCGCGCCTGTCAGGGCTGTGGTGAGGCGCTCGGCGCCCGCTACACCATCGACGCGGCGATGGCCGCCTCGGGCCGCAAGCTGATCGCCGCCAACGCCACCGGCTGCCTCGAGGTGTTCTCGACGCCGTATCCCGAGACCTCCTGGCAGATGCCGTGGATCCACTCCCTGTTCGGCAACGCGCCGGCCGTCGCCAGCGGCGTGGCCGCGGCGATGCGGATCAAGGGCAAGTCGGACGTGCGCGTGGTCGCCCAGGGCGGCGACGGCTCCACCACCGACATCGGCTTCGGCTGCCTGTCGGGCATGTTCGAGCGCAACGACGACGTGCTCTATATCTGCTACGACAACGAGGCCTACATGAACACCGGCGTGCAGCGCTCCAGCGCGACCCCGCCGGCTGTCCGGACCGCCACCACGATGCCGGTCGGCACCGAGCCGGGCAACGTCTTCGGCCAGGGCAAGTACGTGCCGGGCATCGCCATGGCCCACGGCATCCCCTACGTCGCCACCGCCACCGTGGCCGACCTGCACGACCTGGAATACAAGATCAGGAAGGCCATCCAGATCCGCGGCGCCAAGTACATCCATATCTTCGTGCCCTGTCCGCTGGGCTGGGGTGCCGCCTCCCACGACACCATCAAGCTGGCCCGCATGGCCAAGGAATGTGGCCTGTTCCCGGTGTTCGAGGCCGAGTACGGCGAAGTCACCGGCGTGTCGAAGATCCGCCGCCAGATCCCGGTCGAGGAGTACATGAAGCCGCAGCGCCGCTACGCCCACCTGTTCGGCAAGAACCCCGCCACCGAGACCATCGCCCGCATCCAGGCCCGCGCCGACCGCAACATCCGCAAATACGGCCTGCTCGACACGGAAGGAGTGAACTGATGAGTACCGTCATGAATAAACCTTTCGCGATCACGCTCGACGTGGGCTCCTCGCTGGCCAACAAGACCGGCTCCTGGCGCACCAAGCGGCCGGTCTACCTGGACCGCCTGCCGCCCTGCAACAACCAGTGCCCGGCCGGCGAGAACATCCAGAGCTGGCTCAACCTCGCCGAAGAGAAGAACTACGAGGGTGCCTGGCGCAAGATCATGGAAGAGAACCCCTTCCCGGCGATCATGGGGCGGGTCTGCTACCACACCTGCGAGGGCGCCTGTAACCGCGGCAAGATGGACCTGCCCGTGGGCATCAACTCGGTCGAGCGCTTCCTCGGCGACCAGGCCCTCAAGCACGGCTGGGCCATCCAGCCCGGCAAGCCCACCGGCAAGAAAGTGATGGTGCTCGGCGCCGGCCCCGGCGGCCTCTCCGCCGCCTACCACCTGGCCCGCCTTGGCCACCGGGTGACGGTCTTCGAAGCCAGCCCCAAGGCCGGCGGCATGATCCGCTACGGCATCCCGAAATACCGCATGCCGCGCGAGAAGCTGAACGCCGAGATCCAGCGCATCGCCGCGATGGGTGTCGACATCAAGCTCAACACCCGCGTTGATGACGTGGCCAAGGCCATGGCCGACGGCGGCTTCCACGCCTGCTTCCTGGCCGTCGGCCTGCAGAAGGGCCGCCTGCTGAACATCCCGCAGGAGGGCGATCTGCCGGTGCTCGACGCCGTCACCGTGCTGCGTGCGGTCGAGCTGGAAGAGCCCGTGGCCCTGACCGGCAAGGTCGTGGTCTACGGTGGCGGCAACACCGCCATCGACGTCGCCCGCTCGGCCATCCGCCTCGGTGCGCTGGAAGTGACGGTGGTCGTCCGCGAGGCCCAGGAGCACATGCCGGCCCACCACGCCGAGATCAGCGAAGGCCTCGACGAGGGCATCAAGCTCGTCTGCCTGCGTCAGGTGAACAGCATCGACGGCAAGACCCTGACCCTCGAGACCATGGCCCAGGGCGAAGGCCGCGAACTGGTCCGCACCGGCCAGACCGAGACCCTCGAAGCCGACGTGCTGGTCCAGGCCCTCGGCCAGAGCGGTGACTACACCGCCTTCGCCGGCCTCGACGGCATCGTCGTCGCCGACGGCGCGGTGCAGGTCGGCTCCGACATGCAGACCGGCGCCAACGGTGTCTTCGCCGGCGGCGACATGGTGCCCTCGGCCCGCAACGTCACCGCCGCCATCGGCATGGGCAAGAAGGCCGCCCGCAACATCGACGCCTGGCTGCGCGGCGAGCAATTCGCCCCGAAGCCCAAGCACGAGGTCGCAGACGTCAGCAAGATGAACACCTGGTACTACTCCGACGCTCCGCGCACCGTGCGGCCGATGCTCGAGGTGGTTCGCCGCACCACCGGCTTCGCCGAAGTGGTGGGCAACCTCGACGAGGACAACGCCCTCTTCGAAGCCCGCCGCTGCATGAGCTGCGGCAACTGCTTCGAGTGCGACAACTGCTACGGCGTGTGCCCGGACAACGCGGTCATCAAGCTCGGGCCGGGCAATCGCTTCAAGTTCAACTACGACTACTGCAAGGGCTGCGGCATCTGCGTGTCGGAGTGCCCGTGTGGGGCGATCAAGATGGAAGCGGAGAGCATTTGATCGCTGGGTGTTTTGTTATGGGAAGGGCCGCCTTGAGAGGCGGCCCTTTTTCGCATGGGGAGAGGTGCGAAGTTTGCGTCGATGTCGTGCCGCAGGGCAGATTATTGCTCGCGCAACCTTGATGGACCTCCCTTGATAGTCCTGCCTGCTTCATACACCACGCCACGGTACAAGGGCTCCCAGTCAATATTCCACGCGGACCTCCTGCGTGTTCGTCAAGCGCTTGAAACCGCTTGCCGACCTCTCCCAACGGCCGCTATATCCGGCCAGCGAGCTGTCAATCGAACACGAGAACGCTCCGATACCGGAATCATCGTGATTGCGTGTAATGGTACCCACCCATGTTCCACCCGGAGAGACATAGCTGCAATTCGGGCAAGAGCCGCGATAGAGGTACATGTCCTGCATGCTCGCGAGTGACGAAGTAAACGTGCCGCTTCCCAATGCCCAGAGGGGATTGCCATTGCTGTCGTAAAAGTAGAGCACTGAAACTTCGCTGCCGGTGACGCCATTCTCGCAGGACGCCCGCGATCGGCCCCCTTCGATGCACCAGTGCCCCTGAGAAGCGATGCTCAGTCCATAGCCAATGTTCTCTGGATCAAAGTAAAGGCCGGTCTGGTTGATACCCGTTGTTCTCGACAGAGGCCCAAGAACAGGGTCACTGCCGCTCCCGAACTTGAAGAGTGAAATCGCTTCCTGCCCGGATACGCCACCAACTTGCCACTCGAACCGGGCCTCTGTCGCACTGGTGAACGATAGCGTTACCGTGCCGACAGTCTCACCATCCACGCCAAAATTCCAGGTTCGCAACAGATCGGCAGACCAAGAGTTGCCTGCGTAATCGTTGGCCGCCAAATACCAGACGGGCCGGCCAGTGGTGTCGTACGTGTACCAGACCATAACGAGTTGATTGCCCGCCGCCTGCAGGTCATAGCCGTGCCCTGGCTGGTCAGGGTTCCACCACAAACCCTTGAGCGGCGTGATGTTCGCCGGTACCTGCGGTGTCGGTGCGGCTCCCGGATCCTGAAGCTCGCTACCACCGTTCAGGCTCATGATCCAGTCAATCATCTGGAGCGCCTCGGCTTCGGACACCTGCGGGTTCGCCGGCATCGGAACGGGTCCCCAGACATTTTTGCCCCCCGTGCGGATCGTCTGGGCCAGGGCCGCACGTTGTGCCGTGGTCCAGTTCGATGCGTACTTTCGTTGGACCTCGTTGAAGGCGGGCCCGACCAGCTTCTTGTCTATCGAATGGCAGGCAAGGCAATTCTTCGACTTCAACAGCTGTTCGGACGCCCAGGTTGATGACCCGTGGAAGAGCACGAGGGCCGCAGCGGCGACGAAAACGCGGAATGTCCGCATGAACAATGCCTCCTGGCAGGGAATCCGAGGAATGACGACCGAGTCGCGCTAGCAAAATCCATGCGCGTTGAGTGCAAGGCACTGACCGGAATTACTATTCGTCTCTGTTACGACAAGGTGTCTTGATCCGCTGTAAAACGAGCCGACATCGCGCAAGCGCACGGCAACGGGGTCTAGCATCGTAGTATCAGCCCAACAAGCGATGCCCCATGAGGCCAAGTCCCGCCAAACGCTAGGAGGGGGGAGGGAATAGGGTCTGTCGGCGGCAACCGTCACGCGGACGGCTTCTCATTGGGCCGCGTGTTGGGCGCTGGCGGTGCATTTGCGGCGCTTGTGATTGCGCTGACTTGCTTGGTGAGAGGCTGCGGAGTTCGGTGCGGCACCGCAGCTACAACCCGATCAGCTCATCAGCCCGAGTGTCAATATGCGGTCAACTGACCTTACTTTGGCAATGGCTTGTCGCCGGTCGTCTTCCAGATAGGCAGCCTGTCCGCCACAAAATACGCAGAAACAGCCTAGTGCTGGGACGTCATACGTCCGAAGCGTTCCGCCACGCGATCCCATCGACCCGTCAATCCGGCCGGCTCGAGATCTACCGATGACGTGAACCTTCCGACACCCGTCAGAAACGGGAGGTGCGATATGGAACCGACGGCTGATGGGGTCGGTGATCGGTAGTCGCAGTTCGGGCATGAGCCGCGAAAGACGTTCATCGGAACGTTCACCTCGACGCCTGGGATGTAATCGGAACTCCCCAGCGCCCATCGCGGCTCACCGTTGGCGTCGTAGAAGTAGAGTACGGCCATCTCGGTCGCCCCCACGGAAGACTCGACGCCTTGGGGCACCGGTCTGAAACCTTGAGTCACTATCGTAAGGCCGTAGCCGGTGTTGTCCGGGTCGAAATAGAGCCCGGTAAGGTTGGCGCTGGTGCGATCGCGCAATGCGATCGTGTCATTCGCAAACGTAAAATAATCGATATTTTCTGTACCGCTCGCGTCGCCGATCTGCCACGTCAGACTGGCCTCGGTGCTGGTCGCAAGGTCGAGCGTTACAGTGCCCGCTACGTCAGCGGTCATGATCGGGCGGGTTCGCGTTTCGTACCGCGTGAACCTCATCAGTTCGGCTGACCACGACGGCTCGGAGCGTGGCGCGGACGCGAGATACCAAACGGGCGTTCCCGCAGCGTCATAGGTGTACCAGACCAGGATCAGCTGATCCGCCACGATCTCAATATTGAAGCCTTGGCCAGGTCGGCGTGGATCCCACCACAGGCCGGCCCGCGGAATCAGTCTCGTCACCTCGGGCGCCGGAGGTGGCGTGCCATCGAGGGACATGATCCAGGCGACGAGCGATTCCGCCTCGGGTAACGAGACCTGCGCGTTTGGCGGCTTCGGAATCAGCCCCCAGACGCCTGAGCCGCCCAGCATGATCTTTTCCGCGAGGGCGGCGTCCTGTGCGGCGCTTCGCGTCGGCGCGTACTTGTGGGCGACATCTCGCAGCGACGGACCAATCAGCTTCTCGTCCAGTGCGTGGCAGGAAAAACAGTTCTTCGACCGCGCAAGTGACTCGGAGGCGTGTGAGAAACCGGCGTGGAGCGTCAGCGCTGAAAATAGGAGCGCCAGACACACCGCAGAAAAGGGTCGAGGTACGCGCTTCATAGAGATCGTCCTTGAAATCGATGCAGCGACCAACACGTCGATGCCACCGTCTTGGCCTTCGAAAATTCACCTGGGGCCGAGTGGGGGCTGAATTCGCGATCCTGCATCTGCCCGGTCAACGCTCACGCGGCCTGATTCTGGCTGTCGATAGGAGGGCGCGCTGCCCGTCCGGCGCTTGAAGCAGCGCATTCAGTTGCGGCGCTCCATGGCTTCGACATAGGCGCAGAGGTCGTTCCGGTAGGCGCTGGCGGGCGTGAACAGCACGCCGAACCCGGCGCCGGTGCCCGCGTAGTTGAGCTCGACCTTCGAGCCGGAGCCGCTGCGTTCGATGAATGCGGAGATCTGAATGTCGGACTGTCCGGCGTCAAAGGTGGCGTTGACCTGGCCCCCCGACGGATTCTGGGCGTTGATGATGAATCCCTTGCGGCCGAGCTCCCTCACGAGTCGGTTCGTCGCAACCGCCGGGCTCGTGCCCTTGAGTGTCGCGGTGGTCCGATAATTTCGGAAGCCCTGCTGCTTCGAGAAGTTCCTCGCGCATTCGCGTGAATCCTCGGCATCTTCTTCTTTGGGCGCAGCTTTCGCGTCATCGTCGGAGGCCAGTTGGACATATGCTTCGTCGGTGACGCCCGACGTCACGGTCACGCCTCTGGCGGTCTGGAAGGCGCGCAGGGCGGAGCGCGTTCCCGGGCCGTCCTTGCCATCGATCTGGCCAGGGTTGAATCCCTTTTCGCTGAGCATGGACTGAACGCCCCTGACCATTTCGGTCCGGTCCGCCGGCACGACCACTTCCTTCCTGGATTCGCCGAAGACGCCGCCCAGGTCCTGGCTGAGGCCTTGCATGGTCTTGCAGGCCGAGGTGGAGATCACGACGAACATGGCCAACAGGGCCAAAGCGCAGGTTTTCATCGCAGGGATCACAGCCGGTGAACAGTGAATGGATCGGATCATAGCGGAATGCCCGTTTGTCATGGGAGTGGTCGCCGATTCGAATTGCCAGGCTGCTGCACGCCGGGCCTCGTTGCCTGACGCACCCCCTGCGGTCATCCGCCCTTGCCGGACATTTCGCGTGCGGCGGCCGCGGGGGCTGCGCGCCCGGGGGAGCCGAGGTCAGTACTTCAAGGTCCCGTTGACGATCACCGGGCCAACCCCTCCCGGGCCAATCAACGCGACATTGGAGAACTGCACCGATTGCGTCGATCGATTCCAGGTCACGCCCGAACAGTCGCCCTTCGAGCCGATCGCGCCGGACATGCACTGGTAGTCCTGTCGCGACAGGATGAGATGCATGTCGACCCCCGAAACGCTCCCCTGGTAGTTGTCCGATACCGACAGCACGACGGACTTCGTGGTGCCTTCCCCCCAGGTGGTCTGGAGTACGCCGAGGCTTGCCGAACCGTTCTCGCCGGTGCCACGCTCCGGCGTCATCGTTCCGGACAGTCCCGCCCCACGATACGTCAGGGAGCCGAACGGGCTGCTCGAAGAAGGGGGCGGAGCCGAGGACGCCGTGCCGGTTCCGACGAACAGCACGCCGTCCGTGCGTGATCCATTGGGTGCTGCCGCATACAGGCGCGAACTCGCTGAATCGTAGTAGGCGATGCCGGTCAGGCTCTGGAATGCAAACAGACAGGGCGAGCCGGAGAAAGAAACGATGAAGGTGAAGATGTTGCCCGTTGACCGCGGTCGCACGGCCCCGGCGCTGCGGCAACTGCTGCTTCCTGTCGCGACGAAATCTACGGGGTCAGGTCTAGAAGAATAGCATCACCAAACCCCTGTCCTATACTCCCCTCATGCCCCGACGCGGGCAGGAAAGCAGGGGGAGAATGTCTATTGAGGTCGTAAGGTTTTTTGGCGGCGTGAACGAGCGTGTATGGATGCTCTGAGGGGGGGCGTTGACCGATCTTTAGGTATGCTGAGCCCAGCGGCTGATTTCGGATGTGGCGCCAAGCGCGTAGGGTGCGGCCCAGCCGACAGCATGTACGCCGACCCGTTCGAGCGCACAATCGCTGCGGTGCGTTGCGCGGGCTAGGAGCAGCGCATTCATTCGTGCGAACAAGACAAGGAGTCGAGACATGAGCCAACCTGTCGTATATGGCGATCCGATCAGCACATTCGTCCGTTCCGTCCGGCTGACGCTGGAAGAGAAGGGCGTTCCGCACGTCCTCGAGCCGGTGGGTCTGATCAAGGGGGAGCACAAGGAAGCGGCCCACCTTGCCCGTAACCCGTGGGGGAAGATGCCGGCGTTCGAGCATGCGGGCGAGACGTTCTACGAATCGAGCGCGATCATGCACTTCATCGACGAGGCCTTCGACGGACCGCCGCTGATGCCGTCGACACCCGGCGAGCGCGCACGGGTCAATCAGGTGATGGGCATTGTGGAAAGCTACGGCTATCCGGCCTCGATCACGAATATCTTCATCCCGCGCGTGCTGGTGCCTTCGCTGGGCGGCCAGACCGATGAAGCCCAGGTCGCGGCGGCCAAGCCACAGGCCGAACTGTTTCTCAAGGAGATCGATCGCCTGCTCGGCAGCGCGAGCTTCTTCGGTGGTGACAGCGTGAGTCTTGCCGACCTCCACGTATTGCCGGTGTTGACCTACCTGTCGGCGACGCCCGAGGGCGAAGCGCTGTTGGCTGCGCGCCCCAATCTGACGGCGTGGATGCAGCGCATGAACGCGCGGGCCAGCGTTCAGGCAGTGATGCCGGCCGCCTGATACGACCCGGGTCCCCGACTTGGCGGCGGGTGCGGCGCCCGATACCGGGGGACGGCCCAGCCCTTTCCCTCAGTCCGCGCCCCGATCCAGCCAATGCAACAGGGCCCGGTACAGCGTCTCCGGGCGGATGGGCTTGGTGATGAAGTCGTTCATGCCGGCCGCCAGGCACTGGCTCCTGTCCTCGGCAAAGGCGTTGGCGGTCAGGGCGAGGATCGGGATGTCTGCCGCCCCGTCCAGCCGGCGAATGCCTTGCGTGGCCTGCAGGCCGTCCATGCGCGGCATCTGCATGTCCATCAGGATCAGGTCGTATTTGTTCTCCGTGGCCAGGTGCAGTGCTTCTGCGCCGTCTGCGGCGACGTCGGCAATGAGGCGGACGTCATCGAGCAGCATGAGCGTGATCTCGCGATTGGTCGGTTCGTCGTCTGCCAGCAGGATGTGCCGCCCGGCGAATCTCGCTCGCAGTTCTGCCTCGGCGTCCCCACCCGGGTGCTCGGCGTTTGCGGCGGTGCGGGGTGCCTGGCCTCGGGCCAGCCATGCCGAGAACCAGAACGTGCTGCCCTTGCCGACTTCGCTGCCGACACCCGCATCGCCGCCCATCAGCTCGGCGAGCCGCTTGGTGATGGCCAGGCCCAGGCCGGTGCCGCCGTACTGGCGCGTGGTGGTGTTGTCGGCCTGCTCGAAGGCGGCGAAGAGTCGCGCCATGGCCGCCGGCTCAATGCCCACGCCGGTGTCTTCGACCTCGAATCGGACCCGCACCCCTGCAGGCGTTTCGTCGGTCACTCGGGCCCGCAAGGTGATCTTGCCCTGGTCGGTGAACTTGATGGCGTTGCCGGCATAGTTGAGCAGGGCCTGCCGCAGGCGTGTGGGGTCGCCCACCAGCCAGGGCGGCACCGATGCATGATCCACCTCGATGGCAAGTCCCTTCGCACTGGCCTGGGCCTGAATGATTGAGACCACCTGATCGAAGAGGCCCACCACGCTGAAGCTCGCCTGTTCGAGGCAGAGCTTGCCGGCTTCGATCTTTGAGAGGTCGAGAATGGCGTTGATGATCTCCAGCAGGTGCTGGCTGGCCCCCTCGAGGCGCCCCAGCTGCTCGGCTTGCTGTTCCGAGATGCCGCCGCGCCGGATCATCTGGGCCATGCCGGCGATGGCGTTGAGGGGCGTCCGGATCTCGTGGCTCATGTTGGCGAGGAAGGCGCTCTTGGCGATATTTGCCGCTTCTGCGGCTTCCTTGGCCAGGGTCAGGTCTGCCGTTCTCTCGTCGACCAGTTCCTGCAGGCTGGCGCGATGGCGATTGATCTCGTCTTCCGCTGCCTTGCGGTCCGTGATGTCGTGGCCGATGCCCAGTACCCCGATCAAGGCACCGCTGGCATCGCGCATCGGGACCTTTGTGGTCTCGAGCAACTCGCGATGCCCATCCAGGGCGTAGGTGATCTCTTCTTCATTGACCGTGGGTCGCTGGGATTCCATGGCCTTGACGTCATTGGCCCGGAAGGAATCGGCCAGTGCCTGGTCGACGAAGTCGTAGTCGGTCCTGCCGATGATGTCCGACTCTGTGGCGCCGAAGAAATCCTCGAAGCGGCGGTTGCAGCCGAGGTAAACGCCTTCGGCATCCTTCAGCCAGACGAGATCGGGCAGCGTATCGATGAGGGTGCGCAGGATGCCGTGTTCCTGTTCCCGTGCCCGGGCCGCCTGTTGCGCCCGCATCCCTGCAAGGCCCATTTCCCCGATCACGCTGGCCAGTTGCGTCAGGAATCCCATGATCCGCTTGATGTGATCCCGGGAGAAGATCGGGGCCCGGTCCAGGGCCAGGAGATAGTCCTGCTGGTCGAAGCCGAGCTCCGCGGCCTGCCGGGCAAAGCGGTCCCGGTCGGGTTTCTGGAAGAAGAACTGCCCCGTGAACAGGTTTGCCACATGTTCGCCATCCACCACGATCGGTACCGCGACATCGACGAGGCCGTTCTTGCACTCATAGACGTTGTAGGTGGCGCCCTGGCGCAGCTGGCAGGCCAGGGCCGTATCACTCTCGAGGCAGCGCTGGGCGGTACAGGGGTGCACCCGGTGGAAGCGGGTGCAGATGTCCTGCCAGCCCGTGGCAATCAGAACCTCGCCATCGAGCTCCAGGATGGCCGTGACTGCGCCGGTGGCGTCGGTAAAACTCTCGCAGAGCGCCCTCAGCGCGTCGACGTCAACGAGGTCGGCAAACTTCAATGTGCGTGCCTTCGTTGCGCCTGCATTTGCCTGCAACATGATGCGCTTCACCGAGTCTCCTTTTCTTCCTGCCGCGGCGGCCGATCCTGAGCGATTCGCAGGCGAGCCCAGTCGTTCGGGCGGCCGCCGTCGCGGGCTCCGCGATCGACGTCTTCAAGAAAGCCCGTGTTTCGTGCCCAGCCCCGAGGAGGAACGCGTTCGGACAGGATGGCTCGTCAGGGGCGAACGGATTCACACTAAAGGAGCGGAGCCTCACCGCTAAATCGGTTAAAAAGTGTCACTTCTTGAGGCCGTTGATCAGGTCCTGACGAGCGGAACGTGGATGGCGCGCTCGAGCAGGTCCGTGGCGATCGGCGAGTCCACCGCTCGCCGCATCGGTCGGACCGGACGGCGGGCGATGGGGGCGGCGGACGACGGTGCGATGGAAGGGCGGAAACGGTGGCGGAATCGGTGCGCCGAACTGCTCGTCGCGCTACGGTCTGTGGACATTTGTATGGCGGATCGCGTTGAGACTTTGAGCCTGTGCCACAAGGCGCGGGAGGAAGGCAAGGGTGGCGGTCCACTGCGGGCTTTGCACAGCCCGCCGGCTTCGCTGGCGCGGAG
>JAGRGD010000283.1 GCA_020445665.1 Rhodocyclaceae bacterium | reverse complement strand
GAACCGCGCTGTGGATTTGTGGACGATGGCCTGCCGGCCACCGGGCCGCTTGCCGTGGAAAAGTTTGACGACTTTCCCACCGCGCAGCCCTTCGCCCACAAGCTCCACAGCGCATCAATCATTTTTTTATAGATCCTCCTTCCCCTTCAACATACAAAGGGGAGGGAGCGAGTGGACCGCGTGGTGCCTGAACTGGGATCGCCTAATCGATTGCCGCGTTAAATGTTAACGATCCTCTCCTCTCCGTGACCGGCAGGTCATGGTGGCTTGGTGCCGGTCCGGGTTTTGCCCGGGCCGGCTTTTTCTTTTTCGGCTCGCCGGTGCTGGCTTGCGGCCCCGCAGCATGAGCAGGTGAGGATTTGCGCAACTGAGGGTGTGCATTTGATCAATTGATGGAGTGATAGACCCCGCTTATGGTCGAAAGCTCGAGATACCGACAAATTCTTCTATAAAAATGAAACGCTTGCCCAAGGTGGCACGCGGCTTGAAATGGAATGCCTCGTCCGGGCCGATGGGCTCATCAAATCGGAGGTTCTTCGGGTGGAGCAGACCAGCATCGATGTGAACCGCAAGTTCGTGCGCCTGATCGAGCGGCGTGCGGACGGGCTGGTGGAGTTCGAGTTCGCCATCGGGGAACCCGATCTCTTCGTGGAGATGCTGCTGCCCGAGCATGCCTACGCGGAGTTCTGCGAGATCAACCGCGTGGAGATGCTGCCGCCCCGACACGAGCCGGACCACGAAATGGCCTGGACGCTGCGTGAAGCGTCGCGGCGCGACCCCCGGCCCGACCGGGACTGACACAAGACAGGAGGAGACATCATGCAGATGGACCTGCGGACGGTATCGATCCAACCGCTGCGACAGACGTTCAGCAACATTGCGCGCCGCTTCGGCGACAAGCCGGCCTCGCGCTACCAGGAGGGCACCTACGATTTCCAGTCGACGGTGAACTTCCACTACCGCCCGACCTGGGATCCGGACCACGAGATCTTCGATACCGCGCGCACCGCGATCGTGATGGCCGACTGGTACGCCTTCAAGGATCCGCGCCAGTTCTACTACGGGGCCTACACGCTGGCCCGGGCGAAGCAGCAGGAGGCCGCCGAGGCCAACCTGGGTTTCGTCGAGAACCACAACCTGGTCGCCACGCTGGACGCCGACCTGCGCCAGCGCGCCACCGACCTGCTGCTGCCGCTGCGGCACGTGGCCTGGGGCGGCAACCTGAACGGTGCGTCCGTCTGTGCCTACGGCTACGGCACGGCCTTCACCCAGCCCTTCATCTTCCAGGCCATGGACCACCTGGCCATCGCCCAGTACCTGACGCGGGTCGGCCTGCTGCTGGGCGACGAGTCGTTGCTCGACCAGGCCAAGGCGTCGTGGATGAACGACGACGCCTGGCAGGGCCTGCGCCGCTACGTCGAGGACACCTTCGTCGTGAAGGACCCGTTCGAGCTGTTCATCGCCCAGGACGTGGCGCTCGATGGCCTGCTGTATCCGCTGGTCTTCGATGCGATCGTCAATGACGTGTTCGCGTCCCAGGGGGGCACGGCGATCTCGCTGGCCACCCAGTTCATGACCGAATGGTTCAAGGAGACGCGCCGCTGGGCGGACGCCACGATCAAGACTGCGGCCAGCGAATCGGCCGAGAACAAGGCCCTGATCGAGAAGTGGGCAGGGCACTGGCGCGACCGTGCCGCGGCCGCGCTGCGGCCGGTGGCACAGATCGCGGTCGGCGACCAGGCCGACACGCTGATCGCCGAGCAGGTCGAGCAGTTCAATGCGCGGCTGGCCAAGGCCGGCGCCCAGGTCTGAGGAGTCCGCCATGTCCACCGTATTCATCGCGCTGCAGGCCAACGAGGAGACCCGCCCGATCATCGAGGCGATCACCACCGACAACCCGGGCGCCGTGGTCAACCAGCAGCCCGCGATGGTGAAGATCGACGCCGAGGATTCGCTGGTGGTGCGCCGCGCCACGATCGAAGAGTTGATTGGCCGCGACTTCGACCTGCAGGAACTTCACATCAACCTGATCTCGCTCTCCGGACACATCGACGAGACCGACGACGAACTGACGCTGCACTGGAACGCCTGAGGGCGGGGGAGACACCACTCATGGACATGAAGACGTCGTCCGGCAAGAAGCTGGGCCTGAAGGAGAAGTACCGCCACATGACCCGTGGCCTGGACTGGGAAACCAGCTACCAGAAGCGCGAGGACGTGCATCCGCTGGTGGAGTACGAAGGCATCAAGATCCACGACTGGGACAAGTGGGAAGACCCGTTCCGCCTGACCATGGACGCCTACTGGAAATACCAGTCGGAGAAGGAGCGCAAGCTATACGCCATCATTGAGGCCTACGCGCAGAACAACGGCCACCTGAACGTGACCGACGCGCGCTATCTCAACGCCATCAAGCTGTTCCTGACCGGCATCAGCCCGCTCGAGTACATGGCGCACCGGGGCTTCGCGATGGCCGGCCGCGCCTTCCCGGGCGCCGGCCCGCGCGTGGCCTGCCTGATGCAGTCGCTGGACGAGCTGCGCCACGCCCAGACCCAGATCCACTCGCTGTCGAACTACAACAAGTACTACAACGGCTTTCACGATCCGGCCCACATGCTGCAGCGGGTCTGGTACCTGTCGGTGCCGCGCTCGTTCTTCGACGACGCGGTCACGGCAGGCCCGTTCGAGTTCATGGTGGCGATCGGCTTCTCGTTCGAGTACGTGCTCACCAACCTGCTGTTCGTGCCGTTTGTGTCGGGTGCGGCCTACAACGGCGACATGGGCACCATGACCTTCGGCTTCTCGGCCCAGTCGGACGAAGCCCGCCACATGACGCTGGGCCTGGAGATCATCAAGTTCATCCTCGAGCAGGATCCGGACAACATCCCCATCGTCCAGCGCTGGATCGACAAGTGGACCTGGCGCGGCTATCGCGTGCTGACCCTGGTCGGCATGATGATGGACTACATGCTGCCCAAGCGGATCATGAGCTGGAAGGAGGCCTGGGAGGTCTACTTCGAGCAGAACGGCGGCGCGCTGTTCAAGGACCTGGCCCGCTACGGCATCCGTCCGCCCAAGTGGCTGGACCAGATCAGCTTCGACAAGGACCACATCTCGCATCAGGCGTGGGCCACCTTCTACCAGTACGGCGCGATTGCCGACTTCCATACCTGGTCGCCCACCGAGGACGAGCTGGACTGGCTGTCGGCCAAGTACCCGAACAGCTTCGACAAGTACTACCGGCCGCGCCTGAAGTTCTGGCGCGAGCAGGCAGAGCAGGGCAACCGCTTCTACAACAAGACGCTGCCCCAGCTGTGCCAGACCTGCCAGATCCCGATGGTCTTCACCGAGCCCGGCGACCCCACCAAGATCTGCTATCGCGAAGTGGACTACCAGGGCGAGAAGTTCCACTTCTGCTCGGATGGCTGCAAGGAAATCTTCGAGAACGAGCCGGAGAAGTACAAGCAGTCGTGGCTGCCGGCGCACCAGATCTACCAGGGCAACTGCTTCCCCGAGGGCACCGACCCGACGGCGGAGGGCTTCGACCCGGTCAGCAAGGTGCTCGAGTACTACAACATCGGCTTCGGCCAGGACAACCTCGACTTCGAGGGCTCGCAGGACCAGAAGAACTTCGCCAAGTGGCGCGGGATGGCGACCAGCAACGAGTGATTGCCGGCGGGGCACCGGGTGCCGGTGCCCCGCCCGAAACCAGAGATCAGGAGACATCGATGAGCGTTGCCGCCATCAAGGAATACACATTCGACTCCGCCGACCGGCTGGAGAACTTCCACGGCATGCAGGTGCTGTACGTGGGCTGGGAAGACCACCTCATGTTCTGCGCCCCGTTCGCGCTGCTGTTCCCGCCGGAGACGCCCTTCCAGGCCGTCATCGACGGCGCGCTGCCGGGGGCGTACAGCTACCACCCCGACTTCGCGAAGATCGACTGGAGCCAGGTCGAGTGGTTCAAGTCCGGCGAGCCCTGGCAGCCGAAGTTCGACCAGTCGCTGACCGCGAACGGGCTGGGCCACAAGGCCGTGGTCCGGTTCCGCACGCCGGGGCTGACGGGGATCGAGGGGTCTTGCAGTTAGGGGAATTGGCTTGGCGGGGCTTGTTGTGGATCGTCGCGCGGGGGGCCGTGTTGCGGGCGAGTGGCCGTGCAGGGTTCGGCTTGTACCTAGCCTGACCCCATCCCCACCCTGGCCCTCCCCTTGAAGGGGAGGGAAGTTTGTGTCCCGGGGCACGATCAGGTTTTGGCGCGCCCGTCTGCGTGGCCGCCTGGTGCTTGAAATCAGATGGCCCACGCATCTCGCGCCGCCCCTTTGGGCGCCGAGCGCGCGGGTCAAGACTGCCGATTCTTCGCCAATGCGCTGATGTGCTTCTCTCCTCCCCCTTCAAGGGGGAGGTTGGGAGGGGGATGGGGTTCTCCATTTCTGCATGGGCTGCCCATCCCATTGGTGGGGCGGCCCATGTCGGACCCTGACAAGTGTGCGCAGCGCATCGTCCCCGCGGGCACCGGGAGCTACGAACAGGACATCACATGACCTATGAACTGACCATCGAACCCCTCGGCGCGACGATCGAGGTGGAAGAAGACCAGACGATTCTCGACGCCGCCCTGCGGGCGGGCTTGTGGCTACCCCATGCCTGCTGCCACGGCCTGTGCGCCACCTGCAAGGTCGATGTGCTCGACGGCGAGGTGGACCATGGCGAGGCCTCGAGCTTCGCGCTGATGGACTTCGAGCGCGACGAAGGCAAGACCCTGGCCTGCTGCGCGCGCCTCGAGAGCGACGTGACCATCGAGGCCGACATCGACGAGGATCCGGACGCGGAGTCGATCCCGGTGAAGGACTTCCCGGGCACCGTGACGCGCATCGAGACCCTGACACCGACCATCAAGGGCATCTTCATCGCGCTGGACGACCCCATTCATTTTCAGGCCGGGCAGTACATCAACCTGGAGCTGCCGGCCCACATCGGTTCGCGCGCCTTCTCGCTGGCCAATGCGCCGGGGCAGGGCAATGAGGTGGAGTTGAACATCCGCCTGGTGCCGGGCGGGGAAGGGACCACCTGGCTGCACGAGGACCTGAAGGTCGGCGACCGCATCACGCTGTCCGGGCCGTATGGGCGCTACTTCGTGCGCAAGTCGGCCGAGGCGCCGATGATCTTCATGGCGGGCGGCTCGGGTCTGTCGAGCCCCCGCAGCATGATCCTCGATCTGCTGAACGAGGGCTGCACGCTGCCCATCACGCTGGTCTATGGACAGCGCACGCGGGACGAGCTCTACTACCACGACGAGTTTCTGGCCCTCACCGGGCAGCACGCCAACTTCACCTACGTTCCGGCCCTGTCGGACGAGGCCGAAGGCTCCGCCTGGGAAGGCTTCCGGGGCTACGTGCACGATGCGGCCATCGCCCACTTCGACAACGACTTCCGCGGCCACAAGGCCTACCTGTGCGGCCCGCCGCTGATGATCGACGCCTGTATCGGCGCGCTGATGCAGGGCCGCCTGTTCGAGAACGACATCTTCACCGAGCGCTTCATTTCGGCGGCCGACGCCCAGCAGGTCCGGAGTCCGCTCTTCAAGCGTATATAAAATCTCGAGAAAAACAGTTGACGTCGAGAAAGCAGGCAAATATCTTTTACCCACTGAGAGAGCGGGGTCCCGGCCAGGCCGAGGAACCCCGCGCATAGGAGACATACCATGGCAATCAACGGCATTCTGCGCCCCGGTCACGTGCGGCTGCGCGTGCTCGACCTGGAAGAGGCCACCCACCACTACCGCGACGTCCTGGGCCTGAAGGAGATGGGGCGCGACGAGCAGGGGCGCGTCTACTTCAAGGCCTGGGACGAGCGCGACCACAACTCGCTGGTGCTGCGCGAAGCGGACTCTGCTGGCATGGACGCGATGGCCTTCAAGGTGGCCGACGCCGCTACCCTGGACCGCCTCGAGGCGGGCATCCGCGAGTTCGGCATCAGCACCGAGCGCATCCCGGCCGGCGAGATGCTCGAGACGGGCGAGCGGGTGATCTTCCAGGCACCCACCGGCCACCACTTCGAGCTCTATGCCGACAAGACCGACGTCGGCAACGGCATGCCCTATACCAACCCGGAGGTCTGGGTGCAGGACGTCAAGGGCATCAACCCGGTGCGCTTCGACCACTGCCTGCTCTACGGCCCGAACATCGGCGAGGTCGAGAGGCTGTTCACCGAGGTGCTGGGCTTCTACACCACCGAGAACGTGCTGATGGAAGACGGCGACAGCAACCTGGCGGTGTTCATGTCGTGCTCCAACAAGGCCCACGACATCGCCTTCGTGATGCACCCGGAGCCGGGCAAGCTGCACCATGTGTCGTTCCTGCTCGAGAGCTGGGAGCAGGTACTCAAGGCGGCGGACATCATGTCCATGAACCGGGTCTCGATCGACATCGGCCCGACCCGCCACGGCATCACCCGGGGCACGACGATCTACGCCTTCGACCCGAGCGGCAACCGCTTCGAGACCTTCTCGGGCGGCTACCAGACCTACCCGGACCAGCACAAGCTGACCTGGACCTTCGACCAGGTCGGCCCGGCGATCTTCTATCACGATCGCCAGCTGAACGAGCGCTTCCTGTCGGTCGTCAGCTGAGCTGCAAGGCCGGGGCCTCCGGGCCCCGGCGGTGTCACTTCCCCACAGAGAGACAGGTCCGGTCCGCAGCCCGCGGGCCGGGAGACATGCCGGAAACAAGGCGCCCCGATCGGAGGGCGCCCGATACCAGAGCCGGATTTCACCCCGCCGCCGGGCGGGGCCTGCAACGAGGAAGGAGACCCCCATGGCAGTCACAGGCGTATTGCGCCCCGGCCATTTTCAGATGCGCGTGCTGGACCTCGAGGCCAGCATCCGGTTCTACACCAACGTGATCGGCCTGAAGGAAGTCGCCCGCGACGACCAGGGCCGCGTCTATTTCAAGACGCAGGACGAGCGCGACCACAACAGCTTCCTGATCCGCGAGGCCGATTCGGCCGGCGTGGATTTCGTGGGCTTCAAGGTCCAGGACGCAGCCGCCCTCGACCAGCTGGAAGCCGACCTCAAGGCCTACGGGGTCGAGACCCGGCGTATCCCTGCCGGCGAGATGCTCGAGACCGGCGAGCGGGTCCGCTTCACGCTGCCCACCGGGCACGACATCGAGCTCTATGCACAGAAGACCGACGTGGGCAACGGCATGCCCTACGTGAACCCCGAGGTCTTCGTGCCGGACGCCAGGGGCATCAACCCGGTGCGGATGGACCACTGCCTGCTGTACGGCCCGAACATCGAGGCCGCCCAGAAGATCTTCGTGGACGTGCTCGGCTTCTACCTGGTCGAGCACGTGCTGATGGACGATGGAGAGACCGACCTGGCGATCTGGCTGTCGTGCTCCAACAAGGCCCACGACATCGCCTTCGTGCGCCACCCGGAGCCGGGCAAGCTGCACCACGTGGCCTTCTTCCTGGAGAGCTGGGAGCAGGTGCTGAAGGCGGCCGACATCATGTCCATGAACCGGGTCTCGATCGACATCGGGCCGACCCGACACGGGGTGACCCGCGGCACCACGATCTATGCCTTCGATCCGTCGGGCAACCGCTTCGAGACTTTCTGCGGTGGCTACCAGACCTACCCGGACCAGAAGCCCATCACCTGGACCTTCGACGAGGTCGGGGCGGCCGTCTTCTACCACGACCGCAAGCTGAACGAGCGCTTCCTCAGCGTCGTCAGCTGAAGCGCAGGCGCATCCCGGTGCGGGTCAGCGGCCCGGACCGGGGTGCAGGAAGGGCTTCATCAGGCGCACCAGCCGCGGCATCACCAGATAGGTCATGGTCAGCACGATCAGGGCCGTCAGGACGGCCGTGCGCAGCAGGAAGGGCAGGGGCGCCAGCAGGGGCCCGATCAGCCACAGGAAGGCCGCCACCGTCGGGAAGATCCCGAGCCAGGTCACCAGCGCCATGCGCGCCCGTGACGGCGGATGGGCGGACGGCACCGGCGCCGGCACGAACCACGCCTCGAGGCCGGAGAGCAGGTGGAACTCGGGTGGGCCCATGGCCAGGGGTTCGAGCGCCTCGAGCCAGCGGGCGCGCTCGGCCGAATCGGTCCAGCGGGTGAGGTCGGCCTCGCTCGCGAACTTCATCGTCACCCGGTGTTCGTCGTCCCCGCGCAGGGGCGGGGTCAGCTCGGCGCCGAGGAAGCCGGGGAAGCGCCCCGCCGCGTCCATCATCCCGCGCAGGACCGCCTCATAGGCGTCGCGACAGCCCTCGCGCGCCCGACGGTGGGCGACGCGGACAACCGGCTGACTCACTGGGCGTCGCCGTTGCGCGCCTTGCCGCGACCGACGCTGGCGACCTTGGCCGGCGGCTCGATCACGCTCGGCGGCAGGCTGCGGATGGCATCGAGGGTCCGGATGATGTGCTCGGTCAGCACCGCGCAGGCCCGGTCGGCGTCGCGGGCCACCGAGGCCTCGCATAGCTTCAGGTGCTCGGCGTGCACATCGCGGGGGATCGGGTTGTTGTTCATCGACAGGCGCCGATAGCGCTCGGACTGCCGATACAGCAGCAACTGGAAGTGGCGGATCCAGCGGGACGGGCAGGCGCTGATCAGGACCTCGTGGAAGGTCTTGTTGCGACCCTCCCAGTCCTCCCGCGAGGACTCGACCTCCCAGTCGAGGCGCTCCTCGGCGCGGGACAGGCGGTGGAAGGCCGCCATCACGGCGCCCTCCCATTCGTCGGTGCCCCGCTGGATGGACTGGCGCAGGGCCTCGCACTCGATCAGCACGCGGGTGCGGGTGATGTCCTCGAAGTCCGACAGGGAGATCGGCGCGACGTTGAAGCCGCGCTGCCCCTGGGCGACGACGAGGGCATCCGTCATCAGCAGTTGCAGCGCCTCGCGCAGGGTGCCCGCGCCGACGTCGTACTGGTCCTTCAGGTGCTCGACGCGGAGCTTCTCGCCGGGCTTCAGGTGGCCCTCGATGATGTCGCGTCGCAGGCGATGGTAGGCGGCCTCGACCAGGGTCTTGGGCTCGGCGACGGCGGACCCGTCGGCGGTCTCCTTGCGCAGCGCGGTTTCGCTCATGGCGATCCTTCTAGTCAGGGCGGGCCTTGCCCACGGGATACCACGAATTCTAAACAAAGCCTTTCGTCGCCGCAAAGAAAAAATCTCGAGAAAACGTATTGACGTCGAGAAATTGGGAAATTATTGTGTTTCGCCAAGGAGACAACACAGGGCAACGCCCATGAACACCCAGCACAAGGAACCGGACGTGGTCACGCAGGCCGTCATCGGATGCGACGCCGCGATGCGCGCGGCCCAGGCCGCCATCGCCGCCGCCCGTGAGCTGGGTGTGCGCGTCAACGTGGCCGTCTGCGACAGCGCGGGCCACCTTGCCGCCTTCCTGCGCATGCCCGGCGCTTTCGTGCAGTCCATCGACATCGCCATCGACAAGGCCCACACGGCCGCCGGCTTCGGCTTCCCGACCGGCGACTGGATGCGGGCGGTCGAGGGCAACGAGGGCATGAAGCTCGGTTTCTCCGCCCGTTCCCGCCTGGTGGTTTTCGGCGGGGGCTTGCCCATTCGGATCGATGGTCGGCTGGTCGGTGGTGTCGGGGTCTCCGGCGCCAGCGAGGCCCAGGACGAGGCATGCGCGCAGGCCGCGCTCGCCGCCCTGGGCGCAGCCGACGAGCACGCGCAGGAGCAAGGCTAGACCATGAAAGACATCCTCAACTTCATCAACGGCGAGTTCGTCGCGACCGCGACGCACTTCAACGACCGTTCCCCGCTGGACAACGCGGTCATCGGCCGGGTGCACGAGGCCGGCAAGGCCGAGGTGGACGCCGCCGTCGATGCCGCCCA
This sequence comes from Rhodocyclaceae bacterium, assembly GCA_020445665.1. Taxonomy (GTDB): domain Bacteria; phylum Pseudomonadota; class Gammaproteobacteria; order Burkholderiales; family Rhodocyclaceae; genus Cognatazoarcus. Next base: position 5,111 of record JAGRGD010000283.1, on the reverse strand, counting down.
GGCGGCGTTGAAGGGCCCCTGGGGGCAGATGACCGTCGCCGAGCGGGTCGAGATCCTCTACAAGGTGGCCGACGGCATCAACGCGCGCTTCGACGAGTTCGTCGCGGCCGAGTGTGCCGACACCGGCAAGCCGATGAGCCTCGCGCGCAACATCGACATTCCGCGGGGCGCCGCCAACTTCAAGATCTTCGCCGACGTCATCAAGAACGTGCCGAGCGAGTTCTTCGAGATGGCCACCCCCGACGGGCGCGGCGCCCTGAACTACGCGGTGCGGCGCCCGGTGGGCGTGGTCGGCGTGATCTGCCCGTGGAACCTGCCACTGCTGCTGATGACGTGGAAGGTCGGCCCGGCGCTGGCCTGCGGCAACACGGTGGTGGTCAAACCCTCGGAGGAGACTCCGCAGACCGCGACCCTGCTCGGCGAGGTGATGAACGAAGCCGGCGTTCCCCCCGGGGTGTACAACGTGGTGCACGGCTTCGGGCCGGGGTCGGCCGGCGAGTTCGTCACCACCCACCCGAAGGTCAACGCGATCACCTTCACCGGCGAGACCCGCACCGGCGAGGCCATCATGAAGGCGGCCGCCTCGGGTGCGCGGCCGGTGTCCCTCGAGATGGGCGGCAAGAACCCCGCGATCGTCTTCGCCGACGCAGACTTCGACGCGGCGATCGAGGGCACGATGCGCTCGGTCTTCGTCAATTGCGGCCAGGTCTGCCTTGGGACCGAGCGGGTCTATGTGGAGCGGCCGATCTTCGAGCGCTTCGTCGAGGCCCTCAAGCAGGGCGCCGAGAAGCTGAAGCTGGGTCGCCCGGAGGATGACGCGACCAACCTCGGTCCGCTGATCTCGAAGGAGCACCAGCAGAAGGTGCTGGGCTACTACGAGAAGGCCAAGGCCCTCGGCGCCACCGTCGTCACCGGCGGCGGCGCGCCCGACATGCCGGGCGAGATGGCCGAGGGCGCGTGGGTCCAGCCCACCATCTGGACCGGGCTGGATGACAGCTCCGCGATCGCCCGCGAAGAGATCTTCGGCCCCTGCACGCTGATCCAGCCCTTCGATAGCGAAGAAGAGGTGGTCGCGCGGGCCAACGACACCGAGTACGGCCTGTGCGCCTCGGTGTGGACCCGCGATCTGGCCCGCGCGCACCGCGTCTCCGGCCAGCTGGAAGTGGGCCTGGTGTGGGTCAACAGCTGGTTCCTGCGCGACCTGCGCACCCCCTTCGGTGGCGCCAAGCAGTCCGGCATCGGCCGCGAGGGCGGGGTGCATTCCCTCGAGTTCTACACCGAACTCAAGAACGTCTGCGTGAAGCTGTGAGCGACGTCATGACGCACGCCAGCCCGGAAGTCGCCCGCACCATCCGCGCCGCCGGCATCGAGACCAACTACCACGATGTCGGCACCGGCGACCCGGTGCTGATGATCCACGGCTCCGGTCCCGGCGTCTCCGCCTGGGCCAACTGGCGGCTCGTCATGCCCACCCTGGCCGAGCAGGCGCGGGTGATCGCGCCCGACATGGCCGGCTTCGGCTTCAGCGAGCGTCCGGCGGGCTACGCCTACACGATGGACAACTGGGTGGCCCAGGCCGTCGGCCTGCTGGACGCGCTGGAGATCGAACAGGCGGACCTGGTCGGCAACTCCTTCGGCGGCGCCCTGGCCCTGGCCCTCACCATCCGCCATCCGGAGCGCGTGCGCCGGCTGGTGCTGATGGGCAGCGTGGGCGTGCCCTTCGAGATCACCGAGGGGCTCGATGAAGTCTGGGGCTACACCCCGAGCTTCGAGAACATGCGCCGGATCATGGATTACTTCGCCTGGGACCGTTCGCTGGTCAATGACGAACTCGCCCGCCTGCGCTACGAGGCGAGCATCCGTCCCGGCTTCCAGGAGAGCTTCTCGGCCATGTTCCCGGCCCCGCGCCAGCGCTGGGTCGATGCGATGACCAGCCCGGAGGCCGACATCCGCGCCATCGCCCACGAGACGCTGATCATCCACGGCCGCGACGACCAGGTCATCCCGATGGCCACCTCGCTGGCCCTGCACCAACTGATTTCGCGCTCGCAACTGCACGTCTTCGGCCGCTGCGGCCACTGGACGCAGATCGAGCATGCCGCGCGCTTCGCGCGACTGGTCGGCGGCTTCCTGGCGGAAGCCCGGACCACGAACTGAGAGCCCATCATGGACCAGACCCTCATCCACCAACTCGGCGACGAGCTCTACCAGGCCCTGGTCAAGGGCGAGGTGCTCGAGCCCCTGACCAACCGCCACGACGACATCACCATCGAGGACGCCTACCAGATCCAGCAGCGCATGCTGTCGCGCCGCATCGATGCCGGCGAGGCGGTCATCGGCAAGAAGATCGGGGTGACCTCGAAGGCCGTGCAGAACATGCTCGGCGTGCATCAGCCGGACTTCGGCTGGCTGACCGACGGCATGGTGTACAACGAAGGCGACGCCATTCCGATGAGCACCCTGATCCAGCCCAAGGCGGAGGGCGAGATCGCCTTCGTGCTGAAGGAGGACATCCAGGGGCCGGGCGTGACCGCCGCCGATGTGCTGCGTGCCACCGAAGGCGTGATGGCGTGCTTCGAGATCGTCGATTCGCGCATCCGCGACTGGAAGATCAAGATCCAGGACACGGTCGCGGACAACGCCTCCTGCGGCGTGTTCGTGTTGGGCTCCGCCCTGGTCGATCCGCGCGCGGTGGACCTCGTCACCTGCGGCATGGTCCTCGAGAAGAACGGCGAGATCGTCGTCACCGGCGCCGGCGCCGCGACCCTCAGCTCTCCGGTCAATGCCGTGGTGTGGCTGATCAACATGCTGGGCAGCCTCGGCATCGGCCTCAAGGCGGGTGAAGTGGTGCTCTCCGGCGCCCTCGGCGCGATGGTGCCGGTGACCGCCGGCGACAACCTGCGGGTCACCATCGGCGGCATCGGTGGCTGCTCGGTGCGCTTCGTCTGAGGCCGCGACCATGGCCCGCCTCGCCCCCCTCGCCAAGGACGCCGCCCCGGAGCTCGCGGAGGATTTCGCCTTCTTCGAGCGCACCCTGGGCTTCATCCCGAACAGCCTGCTGACGATGGCGCACCGGCCGGCGCTGACCCGCGGCCTGATCGCGCTCAGCAAGGGCGTCTATGACCCCAAGGGCGAGGTGGACCTGGGTCTCAAACGGCTGGTCGGGCACGTCGCGAGCATGGCCGCCGGCTGCCTCTACTGTCGGGCCCACACCGCCACCAGCGCGATGCGTCACGGCGTGGAGGCCGAGAAGATGGCCGCCATCGCCGAGTACCGGACGAACCCGCTGTTCTCCGACGCGGAGCGGGTGGCCCTCGATTTTGCGCTGGCCTCGGCCAGCCAGCCCAACGATGTCACCGACGCCCTCTTCGCCCGGCTGCGCGAGCACTGGAGCGAAGGACAGACCGTCGAGATCCTCGGCGTCGTCGGGCTCTTCGGCTTCTTCAACCGGTGGAACGACTCCCTCGCGACCCCCCTCGAGGCCGAACCCATGGAATCCGCCAAGGCGACGCTTGCGGCCAGCGGCTGGCAGGCCGGCAAGCATGCGCCCCAACAACAGGAAACGAAGGCATGAACAAGATCAAGTGCGCGCTGATCGGGCCGGGCAACATCGGCACCGATCTGCTCTACAAGCTGCAACGCAGCCCGGTGCTCGAGCCGGTCTGGATGGTGGGGATCGACCCCGAGTCCGAAGGCCTCAAGCGGGCCGCCGAGATGGGCATCAAGGTCACCGCCGACGGCGTCGACGGCCTGCTGCCCCATGTGAAGCCCGACGGCGTGCAGATCGCCTTCGACGCCACCAGCGCCTACGTCCATGCCGCGAACAGCCGCAAGCTGAATGAACTGGGCGTGATGATGATCGACCTCACGCCGGCCGCAATCGGTCCGTTCTGCGTGCCCCCGGTGAACCTCAGGGAACACGTCGGCAAGCGTGAAATGAACGTGAACATGGTCACCTGCGGTGGCCAGGCCACGATCCCGATGGTGGCTGCGGTGTCGCGCGTGCAGCCGGTGGCCTACGGCGAGATCGTCGCCACCGTCGGTTCGAAGTCGGTGGGCCCCGGCACCCGCAAGAACATCGACGAATTCACCCGCACCACGGCCGGAGCCGTGACGAAGGTCGGCGGGGCGAAGCAGGGCAAGGCGATCATCATCATCAACCCGGCCGAGCCGCCGATGATCATGCGCGACACGGTGCACTGCCTGACCGAGACCGAGCCGGACCAGCAGAAGATCACCGAGTCCATCCACGCCATGATCCGTGAGGTCCAGAAGTACGTGCCCGGCTACAAGCTGGTCAATGGCCCGGTCTTCGACGGCAAGCGCGTCTCGGTGTTCATGGAAGTCGAAGGCCTGGGTGACTTCCTGCCGAAGTACGCCGGCAACCTCGACATCATGACCGCCGCTGCCGCGCGCACCGCCGAGATGTTCGCCGAAGAAATCCTCAAGGGCGAGCTGATGCTCGAGCCCACCGCCTAAGGAGACGATCATGAGCCTCAAAGGCACCCGGATCACCGTGCATGACATGACCCTACGGGACGGCATGCACCCGAAGCGTCACCTGATGACGCTCGACCAGATGAAATCCATTGCCACCGGGCTGGATGAGGCGGGCATCCCGCTCATCGAAGTGACCCATGGCGACGGCCTCGGCGGCAGCTCGGTGAACTACGGTTTCCCGGCCCACACCGACGAGGAATACCTCTCGACGGTCATTCCGCTGATGACCCAGGCGAAGATCTCGGCACTGCTGCTACCCGGCATCGGCACCGTCGACCACCTGAAGATGGCCCACGAGCTGGGTGTGAACACGATTCGCGTGGCCACCCACTGCACCGAGGCGGATGTCTCCGAGCAGCACATCGGCATGGCGGCGAAGCTCGGCATGGACACCGTCGGCTTCCTGATGATGGCCCACATGAACAGCCCCGAGGGGCTGGTGAGCCAGGCCAGGCTGATGGAGAGCTACGGCGCCAACTGCATCTACGTCACGGACTCGGCCGGCCACCTGCTGCCCGAGACGGTCAAGGCCCGCGTGGCCGCCGTGCGTGAGGCCCTCAGGCCCGAGACCGAGCTGGGCTTCCACGGCCACCACAACCTGGCGATGGGCG
>JAGRGD010000282.1 GCA_020445665.1 Rhodocyclaceae bacterium | reverse complement strand
GCTTTCCGAAGTCGACGCCCTCTTCGAGGTGATCGCAATCGTCGAGGCGCTCGCCGCTGAGCAGGCAACCCGGCGCATCGACCCGGCCGACCTGACCGACCTGCTGGCGCTTCATGACAGGATGCACGACTTCTACGAGCAGGGGGACCGCGAGACCTATTTCGAACTGAACACCACGATCCACGAGCGGATCGTCGCCCTCGCCGGCAACCCGATCCTCTCCGATGTGCACGCGCGCCTGATGCTGCGGGCGCGGCGTGGTCGCTATCTCGCAATCTTTTCGGCGGACCGCTGGCGACAGGCGGTGGCCGAGCACGACGCCTTGATGGCGGCGATGCGGGACGGCGATGCCGAAAAGGCCTTCGACGTCTGGCGCGCGCATCTGATGAACACTGGCGAGGCAGTCCGCCAGTCGATTTCGGCGCAGCCTGCAATCCGCTGAAAGCGCCAGTTTTCAGTTCGGATGGAGGCTCTGGTTCGGGGCCCGTTCGTCTTGGACCTGTGGGAATTCCCAAAGCGGCGCGGTCGTGCCGCTCGGTCCCAAGGCAGGAATCGGGGCAACAAGGTGGGCAAACCGTTTTCGATGGACCTAGCGCGGTGATCGAACGATCGCCATCATGGCCTGCAGCGGCAAAGTCGTTGGTGCATGCCTGCGGTGTGATGACTCGACGAGATCGCCGATTGTGCTCCAGATCCCGTCGACGGTACGCCCTGCAGCCTTGCGCAACCGCGATTTCAGCTTTGCGAAGGCCGTCTCGATGGGGTTGAAGTCGGAGCTGTATGGCGGAAGGAAGGCGAGCCCTGCGCCCCTCGTCTCGATCATCGCGCTGACGGAGGCGCGCTTGTCACTGGAGAAGCTGTCCATGACCACGATGTCGCCGGGGTGGAGCACTGGCGCGAGCACTTGGCAGACATAGACCTCGAACCAGGCACCGTTGATCGGACTGTTGAGGACCATGGGTGCAACCATGCCGTCGAAGCGGAGGCTCGCCACGAAGGTCCGGCCTCGCTGCCCACCAAGGCCGGATCGAGGCAGCAGACGGCGTGGCACTCAGAAAAACGGGGATGCAGCCGACGACCCGAGGCGACGCCGGCAACCCCCGGGCAAGCAGGCCCCGCGCCGGTCTGTCTACCCCGATCCCCTGCTCATCGCCTCCATCAAGCCGTGCGCGCCCGCCGGGTCGCCGAGGAAGGGGCGATCCCGGAGTTCGGTCTTCTTCTCGCCCGCCGGCGCCTCGTAGACCACCACGCCGTCCTTAATCGTCACCAGTACCTCGAGATCGGCCAGGGTTTCGGGATCGACCGCCATGGGATCGTCCGAGAGGACCACGAAATCGGCCAGCTTGCCGGTTTCGATACTGCCTTTCCGGTCCTCCTCGAAATGCTGCCAGGCGGGCCAGATCGTCAGAGCCTTCAGCGCGTCCATCACGCCGACCCGCTGTGCCGGGCCGAGGATGTCGCCCGAGCGGGTGCGCCGTGTCACCGTAGCCGAAAGGATCCGCATGCTGTTCGGGAAGGCAACCGGCGCGTCGTGATGGCTGCCGAACATCATGCCACGCTCGCGCACCCAGCCCGTGGGCGAGATATTGTCCGCATTCTCCGGCCCCACCGTGTGATCGCGATGCCAGTCGCCCCAGTAGTAGGTGTGCATGGGAAAGAGCGAGGGGAAGATGCCCAGTTCCTTGATGCTGTCCACCTGGTCCTCGCGCAGGAACTGGCCATGCACCAGCACCGGGCGGTTCACGGCGGGCCCATATTTCTCCTCGGCCGCGGCGATCGCGGCAATCAGCATGTCCGAGGCGCCCTCTCCGTTGGCATGGGTGAGGATCTGGAAGCCATGGCCGAAGCACCAGTCGACCGCGTCGTTCACCTGCTCCTCGGTGATCGCGGCATAGCCCTTGTATCCCGGCGGGTAGTCGCCCACCGGATCGTAATAGGGCCGGTCGCGCAAAGCGGTGAAGCCCTGCGGCGAGCCGTCGATGGTGAGCTTGCAGCCGCCCACGCGGACGTGGCCTTCATAGTCCCGGGAGACGTTCTCTTCGATGAAGTCACGCGCCTCCAGAACGTCGGGAAAGGCCACCACATCGATCGGCAGCTCGCCTGCCGCATCCACCGCCTTCAGCGCCGCGACATTCCCGGCGC
>JAGRGD010000281.1 GCA_020445665.1 Rhodocyclaceae bacterium | reverse complement strand
GACGGCCATGCCGACCGGGACTACCTGACGCGCATGACCGATTTCCCGGCCGAGCTAGAGGCGCATCTGGCAATTCGCGGACCCGACTGGGCTTCCGCCATCACCGGCCTGGACGTGGCGCTGATCGAGCGGTTCGCCGCCCTCTACGGCAACGCCGCCCGCCCCTGGATCCGCTTCGGCTTCGGCTTCACCCGCTCGCGCAACGGCTCGGCCGCCATGCATGCCGCCTCCTGCCTGCCGGTGGTCAAGGGCGCCTGGCAGCACGAAGGCGGCGGCGGGCTGTACAACATGGGCGACCTCTATCACTGGGACAAGACGGTGATCGAGGGCCAGGACGTCATGGATCCCGCGACCCGGCTGCTCGACCAGTCGCGGATCGGCCCGGTCCTGACCCACGACCCGCTCGACCTGCAGGGCGGGCCACCGGTCACCGCCCTCCTGGTCCAGAACACCAACCCGATGTGCATCGCCCCCGACCTCGGCAAGGTGCACCAAGGCTTCGCCCGGCCCGACCTCTTCGTCGCCGTGCAGGAGCAGTTCATGACCGAGACGGCGAAGCAGGCCGACATCCTGCTGCCGGCCACCATGTTCGTCGAGCACGACGACATCTACCACGCCTCGGGCCACTCGCGCTTCCAGATCGGCCGCAAGATCTTCGAGCCCCATGCCGACGTGCGCAGCAACCACTTCGTCGTCTGCGAGCTCGCGAAGCGCCTCGGCGCCGAGCATCGCGGCTTCCACATGACCGAGTGGGAGCTGATCGAGGACCTGCTCGCCCGCTCGGGCTGGCCGGATGCGGCGACGGTGCACGAGAGTGGCGGCTGGGAGGCGCTGCCCGACGCCGATACCGCGCACTATCGCAACGGCTTCCCAACGGCCGACGGCCGGTTCCACTTCAGGGCCGACTGGGCGCTCCAGGGCGCCGACCATGCGCGGATGCCGGCTCTGCCCGACCATCTGGCGATCACCGACGAGATCACGGAGGAGCACCCGTTCCGTCTCGTCGCCGCTCCCGCCCGGCAGTTCCTCAACACGAGCTTCACCGAGCTGGAATCCGGACGCAAGCGCGAGGGCCGGCCGACCGCGATGATCCACCCCGATTCCCTCGACCGGCTGGGCATCGCCGAAGGCGACCTGGTGGCGCTCGGCAATGCGCGCGGCAGTGTTCGCCTGCATGCGGTGGCACGGGATGGCCAGCACCCCGGCACGATCGTCGTCGAGAGCATCTGGCCGAACCCCCACTGGGTGGACGGGATCGGCATCAACCTCCTGCTCGGCGCCGACGCGGCGCCGCCCGCCGGAGGTGCCGCGATCCACGACACGGCCGTCTGGCTGCGACCCGCCGCCGGCTAACCGGCGAGCGCTGCGCTACAGGGCCCGGCGCTGCTCCAGCGCGGTCTCGGGCGGCAGGTCGAAGCCGATCAGGATGGAATAGTCGGCCGAGGTGCCCGCCGCCACGTTCTGCACCCGCTGCTCGAGCTGCTCGCGCAGGCGGACGCTTCCGTCCCCGGCACCCGCGGGCACGGCGGTCGCGAAGCTGGCCTTCTCGATCACGTTGCCGGCCGGGTCGGCGAGCACCACGAAATAGGTGATCGGCGTGCCTTCGGGGCCATCCACCACGATGTCGAAGCTGATGTCGAGATCGAGGGTCTCGCCCTGCAGCTGGCAGAGGCCATCGATGTTCTCGATATTCGCGACGATCTTCCGCCCGTTGGCGTCGGTGCCGTTGAACCGGTCGAGCCCGTAGATGATGGCGCTGTCCGGGCAAACCGCGGCCTCCTCCGTCTTGCCGGCGCAGCCCACCCCAAAAAGCAGGATGGGGAGCAACAGGGCGGTCGGCAGGGGGAGGGCACCGCGCATGGCAGCCATCCTCAAAGGGCCTTGTGGGTGCCGTCGCAGAGCGGCTGCTTGCCGGAACGCTTGCACCCGCAGAACCAGAGGGCACCGTCCCTCGCGGCGGTGTGCTTCACCGGGGTGAAGTCCGAGCCCTTGTGGCTGCCGTCGCAGAACGGCTGCGACCGGCTCTGGCCGCAGGCGCACCACCAATAGGCCTTGCCGGCCGTGACCTCGACCTTGAACGGGGCCTTTTGCGGCATCAGGGGAAGGGTCGCGGTTTCGCTCATCGGTGCTCCGGCAGAGGCTGGCAGGCAACTGTGGCGTAGCAAGCCCATTGGCCGGCGGCAAGGACCGTGCCGCCCGCCCGAGGCACGGTCGGGGGCGAAAGCGCCTTGCGCGCTGGCGGTACCCCCCTACTATGTGTCGATCAGGTGAACAGATGTACAGAGACGCAGACCAGACCACGCCCCCCAACGGAGGCGCCAGGGGTGTCGGCCGCCCTTGGCGAAGCCCGCGCGCCGGGCCGCCGACCCGGATCGCCGCCCTCGATCTCGGCACCAACAACTGTCGGCTGCTGGTCGCCGAGCCCCACGATTCCACCTTCGATGTCGTC
>JAGRGD010000280.1 GCA_020445665.1 Rhodocyclaceae bacterium | reverse complement strand
TGACCGCGCTGTCGGTGATCTTCCAGTCCATCGCGAGTGCGTCGGCCAGCGGCTGGAAGCGCTCGCGGAACTCGCTCAGCATGAAGGGCAGCGAGTCGGCACGGATTTCGATCCGCATGAAGTAGCGACCGACCGTCTCGCCCTCGCGGGGCGGCTCGGCGTGCAGGGCCGTCTCGAGAATCCAGCCCTGGTGCTCGGCGATGAAGCCGGAGACCCGGGCGACGATGCCGACCTGGTCCGGGCAGGACGCCGACAGGGTGTAGAAGCGTTCGCGATGCATGTGGGGTCAGCCCGCGGTGCGGGCAAAGGCCTGATCGATCTCGCGGCGCAGGTCGTCGTACTCGCGCACCACCGGGTACTGGGGAAACTCGCGGATCACGTTCTCGGGCGGGCGAAACAGGATGCCGCCGTGGGCCTCGCCGAGCATGGCGGTGTCGTTGTAGGAGTCGCCCGCGGCCACCACCTGGAAGTTCAGTTCCTTGAAACGCTTCACCGCCTCGCGCTTCTGATCGGCCATGCGCAGGTGGTAGTCCACCACCACGCCGTCGGCGTCGGCCTCGAGGCTGTGGCAGAACAGGGTCGGCAGGCCCAACTGACGCATCAGCGGCTTGGCGAACTCGTAGAAGGTGTCGGACAGGATGATCACCTGGTACTGGTCGCGCAGGGCATCGAGGAAGGCGCGGGCGCCGGGCATCGGGCTCAGGGTGCCGATGACTTCCTGGATATCCGGCAGCCCGAGGCGATGCTTCGCCAGGATGTCGAGCCGGTACTTCATCAGGGTGTCGTAGTTGGGCTCGTCCCGGGTCGTCCGACGCAGCTCGTCGATGCCGGTCTTGTGGGCGAATTCGATCCAGATTTCGGGGATCAGCACCCCTTCGAGGTCAAGGCAGACGATCTGCACGGCGGGTTTCCTATCTACGCACGAAACCCGCGATTATAGCCGCGCCCCATGTCGCGCAGATCATCCGTCCAGCAGATTGCGGGCCGGGAGCCCCTGGCGGGCAAAATGGTGAAGCAGTTCCCGCTGGTGGGCGGCGTCCCGCGTCTCGACCTGCAGGATCACCTCGGTCTTGCCGACCGGCACATGCAGCTCGCCGCGGCGGTGCTCCACATGGCGCACGTTCATCCCCAGCCCGGCCACCTCGCGCAGCAGGCCGAGGAGGTGACCCGGCACGTCGGGAATCGTCACCGCGATGCTCGTCAGCCGGCCCGAGGAGGCCAGCCCGTAGTCGATCGAGCGCCCCACCAGCCCCATGTCCACATTGCCACCCGAGATCACGCATACCACCCGGTCATCCGGCGCGAGCGCGATCCGCCGCTGCATCAGGGCCGCCAGCCCGACGACGCCGGCACCCTCACCGATCGTCCGGGTGCGCTCGAGGAGCAGCACCATCGCCTCGGCGATCGCGTTGTCGTCCACGGTCACGATCTGGTCCACGTGGCTGGCGATGACCTGGCGCGTGAGCTGGCCCGGCTGCTTGACGCGGATGCCATCGGCGATGGTGTGGGCGCCGGCGGGCACCGGCTCGAGCACCCCGTCGGTCAGGTAGCGCCGGTAGGGCGCCACCGCTTCGGTCTGCACGCCCACCAGGCGAATCGCCGGGTTCTGGGCCTTCAGCGCCAGGCCGATGCCCGAGATGAGGCCACCGCCGCCCAGGGGCACGATGGCCACGGTCATGTCCGGCGCGTCCTCGAACATCTCGAGGCCGCAGCTGGCCTGTCCGGCGATGATGTCCCAGTCATCGTAGGGGTGGAGAAAGGCGAGCCCCTCCGCCTCGGCGATGGCCCGTGCCCGAACCGCAGCGGCCTCGAGGGTGTCGCCCTCGAGGATGACCTCCGCGCCGAGGCCGCGGCAGGCGTCGATCTTGGTGAGTGGCGCCGACACCGGCATCACGACCGTGCATGGCAGGCCGGCTTGCCCCGCGGCCCGTGCCACCCCCTGGGCATGATTGCCTGCCGATGCGGCGACCACGCCGCCGCGCGCCTCGCCCCGCTCCTGCAGGCTGGCAATCTTGCGCGTCGCTCCGCGAATCTTGAAGGAGCCGGTGCGCTGGAGATTCTCGAGCTTGAGCTGCAACGAGACGCCGAACAGCTCGGAGAGCGGATCGTTGGTCCACTGTGCGGTGTGCAGCACCTGCCCCGCCAGCGACCGTCGCACCGCGCGCAGCTGGTCGATGTCGAGCGGACACCCGGTCGGCTGGTCCATCCCGCTCCCCTGAAGCGCCCCGTGGCGGAGCGACGCTCCCATTCTGGATGGCCCCCGGCGGGACCACAAGCCTCGGCCCGGCCGACTCAAGTCACCGCTGCGGGCTTCCGTTAAGAAGCGTTCGAACCTGGCCCGTCCGATCGCGCTCATGCGCCGGGGCCTGCCACGGAGCCATGCATGCTCGGCATCACCGTCATTTCCCTGTGCCTCCTGCTGGCGCTTGCGTTCGCGATCGGGCAGATCGTGCACCTGCGACGACGCCTCTCCGAGGAGGCAGTGGATCTGTCGGCCATCGAGGCCCTGTCGACGGTCTGGAGCTGGGAGCAGGACAGCGACTTCCGGTTCGTCCGGTTTCGCGGCGGCGGCGGTGTGCGGGAGGCGGTGGGGCTCGATTCCCTCATCGGGGGCACACGCTGGGGAACCGAACATGTGGTGCTCGACCCGGCGGCGATGGCGGCCCACCGTGCCGCCTGCGAACGCCACGAGCCGTTCCGGAACTTCCACTACGGTCTGCGCTTCGCCGACGGTCACATCCGCTACTTCGTCGCCAGCGGCTTCCCGCTGTTCGACGCTCGCCACCGCTTCGCCGGCTACCGCGGCGTAGCCTACGAAGACACCGCGATCTACCTGACCCAGGAAGCCCTCCAGCGCAGCGAGCAGCAGATCCGCGCGATCGCCACCGGCTCGCCCGTGCCGATGTTCGCGATGGATGCCTCCGGACGCGTGATCCTTTGGAACCGCGGCTGCGAGGTGGTGCTCGGCGTACCGGCGCAGGAGATGCTGGGGCGGCGGGATGCCTGGCGGGCCTTCTACCCGACCGCCCGCCCGGTCCTGGCCAACTGCGTCATGAACGACGACGCCCTGGCGAGCGCCAGCGCCCTCTACGGGGACCGGCTGCGCCCCTCCGAGTCGATCCCCGGCGCACTGGAAGCCGAGGGCTACTTCCCTGCGATGGCCGGTCGCGACCGCTGGCTGGCCTTCGTCGCGGCACCCATGCGCAGCGCCGACGGCCGCATCGTGGGCGCCATCGAGACCTTGCAGGACGTCACCGAGCGCCGCCTCGCCGAAACCGCGGCCGCAGAGCGCAGCGTCACCTTGCGGGCGCTGGTCGAGAACATGCCCAGCGGCATCTCCCTGATCAATGCCCGGCAGGAGGTCGTGATCTGGAACCAGGCCTTCCTGCGCCTGCTCGATCTGCCGGCCACGATGTTCCAGGATGGGCCGGTGGCCCTGGAAACGGTGTTCCGCTTCAATGCGCGCCGGGGCGAGTACGGAGAAGGGGATCCCGAGGCGATCGTCGCCCGCCTGCTCGAGCGGGCAGCGCGCAATGTCGCCCATACCCTGGAACGGGAGCGGCCCGACGGCACGGTGCTGGAGATCCGGGGCACGCCGATTCCCGGTGGCGGCTTCGTCACGATCTACACCGACGTCACGGCCCGCAAGGCCGCCGAGGCCTCGCTGCGGCTCAAGAGCGCCTATCTGGCCGCGGTCATCGACCACCTGCCCCAGGGCATCAGCGTCTTCGACCAGCACCTGCGGCTCAAGCACTGGAATGCCCGCTTCGGCGAAATCATCGATCTGCCCAACCATGTCCTGCACACCGACGCCCTGTTCGAGGACATCATCCGGATCCCCGCCCTGCGGGGCGAGTACGGCGAGGGCGATCCGGACGTGCAGGTAGCCGAGCGGCGCGCACTGGCGCAGCGCTTCGAACCCCACCGCCTCGAGCGGGCCCGGCCGGGTGGCAAGACCCACCTGGTGGAGGGCCGGCCGATGTTCGTCGATGGCCGCATCGCGGGCTTCGTCACGACTTACACCGACATCACCGAGCGACGGCACGACGAGGCACTGCTCGAGCGCCAGCACGCCGACCTGGAAGCCGCCCAGCGCATCGGCCACGTGGGAAGCTGGCACTGGCCGGTCGGCGCCCAGCAGCCGGAATGTTCCACCGAGATGCTGCGCCTGATCCGCGCCGACGCGACCCAGCCGCGACGGGGCCTGCGCCAGCTGCTGGCCCGCATCGACCGGCGCGACCGCAAGCCCCTGGTGGTCGCCATCCGGCGCCTGATCTCGGACGCGCGCCGGCTGGACATGGTGTGCCGCATCGCCCGCGGCCAGCACACCCACATGCGTCTGATCGCAGAACCCCGACGCGACGCGGACGGGTCGATTCTTGGCTACGCGGGTATCGTGCAGGACATGAGCGCCCTGCGCGCGGCAGAGGCTGCGCTGCAGTCGAGCAGCGCGATGCTGTCCACGATCTTCGAGGAAGGGCCGCTGCCGCTCGCGCTGATCCGGCTCGAGGACGAGACCCTGAGCCTCGCCAACCGGGCCTGGCGTCAGGTCTTCCTGCGCGAGGCGGACGAACCGTCGGGCCTGTCGATCCGCTCGCTCGGCATCTGGAAGGAGCCGGGTGCCTGGCGGCGACTGATCGCCGAACTGGGCGAGGCGGGCCGGGTCGAGGGCTTCGAGGCGCAACTGAGCCGCGCCGACGGCCAGGTGGCCACCTGCGAGCTGTCCGGACGCGCGGTCCAGGTCGACGATGCCGAGCTGCTGCTCGCCTCCTTCGTGGACGTCAGCGAGTCGCGACGGATCCGCTCCGAGATCGAGGCCCTCAACGCCAGCCTCGAAGCCCGGGTCCTCGAGCGCACGGCGGAGCTCGAGTCGGCCAATGAACACCTCGCCCGGGCGATGTCGCAGCTGGTCCAGTCGGAGAAGCTGGCCTCGCTCGGCGGCCTCGTCGCCGGCGTGGCGCACGAGCTCAACACGCCGCTGGGCAACGCCGTGACCGTGGTCGGCGCCCTCAAGGCCCGGGTCGTGGACTTCCAGCAGGGCCTGGCCGAGGGGCCGATGCGACGCTCCACGCTGGACAGCTTCGTGACCGCCTGCGTCGAGGCCGCCGATCTGCTCGCGCGCAATGTGGACCGGGCGGCCCACCAGGTCGCCCAGTTCAAGCAGGTGGCGGTCGACCAGACCAGCGAACGCCGACGCCAGTTCGATCTCGCTGCAACCCTGGAGGAAGTGGTCGCGGCGCTCACGCCGCACCTCCGCTTGACCAGCCAGCATATCGAGCTGGACATCCCCGAAGGCATCGAACTCGACAGCTACCCGGGCCCGCTCGAGCAGGTCATCAGCAACCTGGTGGGCAATGCGCTGACCCACGCCTTCACCCCCGACCAGGCCGGCACGATTCGAATCAGCGCCCGGCCCGAGGGCGATGGCGGGGTGTGCATCGAGGTCGCCGACGACGGACGCGGGATGCCGCCCGAGGTGGTCGAGCACGCCTTCGACCCGTTCTTCACCACCCGCCTCGGCAAGGGCGGCAGCGGCCTCGGCCTGTACATCGCCTACACCCTGGTGGCGGGCCTGCTCGGCGGCAGCATCCGGCTGGAGTCGACCGAGGGCGCGGGCTGCCGCTTCCTCATCCACTTGCCCCTGCAGGTGCCGGCCAGCCCGGTCGGGCACGCGCCGGAGCGTCGCTGAGGCGCCGTTTCAGTCCGCGAGCGCCTCGAGCGCCTCGTGCAGTTCCAGCCAGCGGGTCTCGGCCGCCTCGATCCGCTCGCCCAGTTCCGCCTGGCGCTTGAGCAGGCGCTGGACCTCGTCGCCATCGCCCTGCTGGTAGAAGGCCGGGTCGGCCACCCGGGCGTCGAGGTCGGCCTTCTCCCGCTGCCACGCCTCGAGCCGCTTCTCGATCTCGCCAAGCTCCTTGTTGAGCGGCCGCCGCGCGGCAAGGCGTGCCTGCCGGTCAGCAGCCGCGCGAGCCCGGTCCTGCTGGCGGCTCTGGCGGTCAGCCTCCCGCTCAGGGCAGCGCGCCTGGGCGGACGCCTCGGCCCGCTGGCGGGCAAGCCAGTCGCGATAGTCGTCGAGATCGCCGTCGAAAGCTTCGACCTTTCCCCCGTTTACGAGCAGGAAGCGGTCGCAGGTGGCGCGCAGCAGCGCCCGGTCGTGGGACACCACCAGCATCGCCCCCTCGAAGGCCTGCAGCGCCAGCGTCAGGGCATGGCGCATCTCCAGGTCGAGGTGGTTGGTCGGCTCGTCGAGCAAGAGCAGGTTCGGCCGCTGCCAGATCAGCAGCGCCAGCGCGAGGCGGGACTTCTCCCCGCCCGAGAAGGGGCCGCACGGGGTCGTCGCCGCATCGCCGCGGAAGTCGAAGCCACCCAGGTAGTCCCGCAGTTCCTGTTCGCGGGTCACCGGGTCCTGCCGCTGCATGTGCTGCAGGGGCGACTCCTCCGGACGCAGCGACTCGAGCTGGTGCTGGGCGAAGTAGCCCAGGGCCAGCCCCTTGCCGGCGAGGCGCTGGCCGGCAAGCAGCCCGAGTTCGCCGGCCAGCAGCTTGATCAGGGTCGATTTGCCGGCACCATTGCGCCCCAGCAGGCCGATGCGCTCTCCCGGCCGCAGGCTCAGGCCGATGCCGGCGAGCACCGGCACCTCGCCGTAACCCGTCGCTACGTCTTCGAGCTGCAGCAGCGGGTCGGGGGCCGCCTCGGGGGGGCGGAAGGCGAAGGTAAACGGGGTGTCCACGTGGGCGGCGCTGACGAGCTCCATGCGTTCCAGCGCCTTGATCCGGCTCTGCGCCTGGCGCGCCTTGGTGGCCTTGGCGCGGAATCGCTCGACGAATCGGTGCAGGTGGGCCCGCTCGCGCTGCTGCTTCTCGAACACCACCTGCTGCTGGGCCAGCCGCTCGCCGCGGACGCGCTCGAAGGCGGAGTAGCCACCGGGATACAGGCTGAGCCGTTGTTGCTCGATGTGGGCCACATGGCCGACCACCGCGTCAAGAAAGTCCCGGTCATGGGAGATCAGCAGCAAGGTGCCGGGATAGTCGCGCAGCCACTGTTCGAGCCAGAACACCGCATCCAGGTCGAGGTGGTTGGTGGGCTCGTCCAGCAGCAGCAGATCGGAGCGACACATCAGCGCCTGGGCCAGATTGAGGCGCATCCGCCAGCCGCCGGAGAAGGCGGCCACAGGGCGTTCGAGCTCGGCCTCGGCAAAGCCCAGGCCATCGAGCAGGGCGGCTGCCCGCGCCCGCGCCGCGTAGCCGCCAATCTCCTGCAGGCAGCCGTGCAGCAGGCCGATCCGCTCACCCTCGTGGGCGGCCTCCGCCGCGGCCAGGTCCTGCTCAATGCGGCGCAGTTCCCGGTCGCCATCGAGCGCGTAGTCGATCGCGGCGCGCTCGAGGGCCGGCGTCTCCTGGGCGACGTGGGCGATCTCCCATGCCGGCGGGATTTCCAGATCCCCCTGTTCCTGGTGCAGCTCGCCGCGCAGCAGGCCGAACAGGCTCGACTTGCCACAGCCGTTGGCCCCGGCCACACCGACCTTCCAGCCCGGATGGATCTGGAGGTCCACATCGTCGACGAGTATCTTGGCGCCGCGCGCGAGGCGAAGCTTCCGAAACTGGATCACGGGTATCAGGCCGAACGGGAAAGCCCGTGATTCTATCCGACCCGGCCTGCCCGGCCGCAGGTCGGGCAGAAATTGATCCCACGCAAGGACCCTGTCCTCGCGCGCGTCCTAATCTTGAGGGGACCGCCCCCCCATAAGAGAGAGACTGATCGTGCTGATTCCCCTCGGCGAGCCCACATTGCGCCCCAAGACCCCCCCACGAGGCTTCGCGCTATTCGCGCTCGGCTTCCGTCCGTTCTACCTGCTGGCGGCCCTGCTGGCGATTGTCGTGGTGCCCCTCTGGCTGGCCGCCTTCGCAGGCGCCGTGCGGCTGCCGACCGCGCTCGCGCCGATGGCCTGGCACGCCCACGAGATGCTGTTCGGCTTCGCCTGTGCGGTCATCGCCGGCTTCCTGTTCACCGCCGGCCGCAACTGGACCGGCATCGACACCCCGACCGGCGCGCCCCTGGCTGCCATCGCGGCGCTCTGGCTGGCGGGCCGCGTCGCGATGCTGACCGGCCCATCCCCGGCCGGCGCACTGGTCGATCTGGCCTTCCTGCCGGTGGTGGCCATCGCCCTGGGCCGGGTGCTGGTCAAGGCCAAGAGCAAGCGCAACTACTTCGTGCTGGTGATGCTGGCAGCGCTGACGGCGGCCAACGGCCTCTTTCACCTGCGCAGCCTCGGGCAGCTCGGCGGCGACCCATTGCAGGGCCCCTACCTCGCGCTCGCGCTGATCATCGTCCTGACCACGGTGATCGGCGGCCGGGTCATTCCGATGTTCACGGTCAATGCCCTGCGCGGCAGCCTCTACATCGCCCAGAACACCCGCCACGATGGGGTCGCGATCGCGCTGACCGCGGCGACCTTGCTGGGGTGGGCCCTGGGCCTGCCCGCGCCGGTGGTCGGTGCCCTCGCGATCGCCGGCGCGGCGGCCCAGCTCAACCGGGTATTGCGCTGGGCACCGTGGCGCACCGTCCGGGTGCCGCTGCTGTGGATCCTGCACCTCTCCCACGGCTGGATTCCGATCGGGCTCGTCCTGCTGGCCCTGGTGCAGTGGGGCCTGCTGCCGCAGAGTGCCGCGATCCACGGCCTCGCGCTGGGGACCATGTCGGGCCTGATCATCGGCATGATCACCCGCACCGCCCTCGGCCACACCGGCCGCCTGCTGGAGGCCGGCCGCGTCGAGACCGCCGCCTATGTGGCGCTCCACGTCGCGGTGCTCGGCCGGGTGGTGCCACTGGTCTTCGCGCCGGGCCTGTACATGGCCGGCCTCCATCTGGCGGCCCTTGCCTGGTGCATCGCCTTCGCCCTCTACCTGTGGCGCTATGCGCCGATGTTGGTGAATCCTCGGGTCGACGGCCGGCCCGGCTGACCCCCGGCGCGCCTTCGTGGGAAAATCCGGGCACCGTCGCCCCGGAGCAGCCATGAAGCGCCTCGCCCTCGCCACCGTCACCGCCCTCCTGCTGCCGGCAGCCCAGGCCGCGGGCCCGGAGGACTGCACCCGCATCGCCGACGACACCCGCCGCCTGGCCTGCTACGACAAGGCGCTGGCGCGCGTCGCACCGCCGGCGGACGACGTCACGATGGAGCAGTCGGGCCCGATCGCGATGGATCGGGTCAAGGCTCGCGACAGTCGCGGCTCGAGCCTCTCCCAGCGCTGGGAGCTGGCCTCGGCGGACAAGCGCGGCACCTTCCTGTTCCGCCCCTACAAGCCGGTCTACCTGCTGCCGCTGCGCTGGTCCGATTCACCCAACGCCGCGCCCCAGGGCTACAGCGAGCGGAACACGCCGGAGGGTCAGGGGCTCAAGCCGGTGGAGGCCAAGTTCCAGCTGAGCTTCAAGGCCAAGGTCCTGCAGAGCGTGTTCGGCGACAACGGCGACCTGTGGTTCGGCTACACCCAGCAATCCAACTGGCAGGTCTATGACAAGGGCGACTCGGCCCCCTTCCGGGAGAGCGTCTACGAGCCCGAGATCATGGCCGTGTGGCGCACCGACATCGACGTGCTGGGGCTGCGCTGGCGGCTGCTCAACATCGGCCTCAACCACCAGTCCAACGGCAAGTCGGAGCCCGCCTCGCGGAGCTGGAACCGGATCTACGCCGAGTTCGGCCTCGAGGGCGAGGACTTCGCCCTGATGATCAAGCCGTGGCTGCGGGTCCCGGAGGAGGAGGGCAACGACGACAACCGGGACATCCAGGACTACATCGGCCGCGGCGAGGTGCTCGGTATCTGGAAGCGCGACGGCCACGTGATCTCGCTCGGGCTTCGCCACTCCCTGCGCACCCACCCGAGCCGGGGCGCCGCCACCTTCGACTGGTCCTTCCCGATCCGCGGCTACCTGATGGGCCACCTGCAGCTGTTCACCGGCTACGGCGAGACCCTGATCGACTACAACCACCGCCAGACCGTGCTCGGCGTCGGGGTCTCGCTGGCCCAGTGGCTGTAGCGCGGGCGGACATGATCACCCTCCGCGAGGCGGGCCTCTCGGACCGGGCGGGCATCGACACGCTGTATCGGGCGGCATTCCCGGACGACGAAGGTCCGGCGGTCGCGGCGGTCGCCGCCCGCCTGGCGGAAGAAGCCGGGGCGCTGGCGACGCTGTCACTGGTCGCCGACGCCGACGGACAGCCGGTCGGACACGTGGCCTTCAGCCCGGTGCTCGCCGACGACGCGCCCGGCTGGTTGGGCTACCTGCTGGCGCCCCTCGCGATCCACCCCGGTCATCAGCGCCGCCAGCTCGGCAGCCGCCTGGTGACGGCCGGCATCGGGCACGTCTCGGCACTCGGCGCCGCCGCGCTGCTCGTCTATGGCGACCCGGGCTACTACGGCCGCTTCGGATTCCGGGCCGAACTCGCCACCCGCTACCTGCCCCCGCACCCTCTCAGCCAGCCCGCCGGTTGGCAGGCCCGCCTGCTGACGCCGGCCTCACACCCCCCGCTCCGCCTGCGCTGCGCCGCCCCGCTGGACGACCCGGCGCTGTGGTGATTGCGAGCTGCCGCGACGTCATCGACATCCCCCGGCGGTCCCCCGCAGCTGCCCCTGACGTAGCGCCTGCAGCCGCGCCACCAGTTCGTCGAAGGCCGTCGCGTAGCCGGCCGCGAGGGGTCGGCCACGCTTGACCAGGGCATCCCCCCGCAGCAGAAGCGGGGGGCCGCCGGCCAGATGCACCCGGGCCCGTGGCAGCAGGCGGATGCTGCCCGCGACCGCCCAGGGCGGCCAGCGTTCCTCCCACACGTCGATACCGCGCAGCGCATCCCACGGGTAGTGGCGACCCGCGACAACCAGGCCCTTCCGGTCGAGGCCAATCGCCGGGCGATAGAGAACGCTCAGGTGCAGGTGCCCGTACTCGTCGCTGACACTCATGCGGTCGCCTCCCACCCGCCGGGCCGGAAAAAACCCCGCCGGAGCGGGGTGGCTGCGGGCCCGCCTACTCGATCCGCACCGGCACGAAGATGCGCGCCTCGCCGCGCTGGACCAGCAGCGCAAAGCGTTTGCCCGCCTTGTCGAGAAGCTCGCGGAACTCGCTCACGCTGGTGACCGGCTGGTTGTTCAGGGCCAGCACCACGTCGCCCTCGCGCAGCCCCGCCTTCTCGGCCGGGCCGCTGACGCCCTCGACGACGATGCCGCCCTTGACGCCCATGTCCTCGGCCTCGTCCGCGGCCAGGGCGCGGCCGGTGAGGCCGAGCTTGCCTGCCTCTTCGCGCTGCCCGACGCCGCCCGGACCTTCATCGTCCCCCATCGAGCCCAGTGTCACCTTGACGTCGCGCGCGCGCTCGTCGCGCCACACCTTGAGCTCGATCCGCGTGCCCGGCCTCAGCTCGCCGATCATCCGCGGCAGCTCGCCGCTCTCGCCCACCTTGTTGCCGTTGACCTCGAGGATCACGTCGCCCGGCTCGATGCCGGCCTTCTCGGCGGCGCTGTCGGGCTCGACCCGCGCGACCAGCGCGCCGGTGGCATCCGGCAGCCCGAAGGACTGGGCCAGATCCTGGTCCACCCCCTGTATCAGCACGCCGAGGCGGCCGCGCCGGACCTTGCCGAACTCCTTCAGCTGGTCCTTAACCTTCATCGCCACGTCGATCGGGATGGCGAAGGAGATGCCCATGAAGCCGCCCGATCGGGAGTAGATCTGCGAGTTGATGCCGATCACCTCGCCCGCCAGGTTGAACAGCGGCCCCCCCGAGTTGCCCGGGTTGATCGCGACGTCGGTCTGGATGAAGGGGACGTAGGTCTCGTCGGGCAGGCGCCGCGCCTTGGCCGAGATGATGCCGGCGGTGACGGTGCTCTCGAAGCCGAAGGGCGAGCCCAGTGCGACGACCCACTCGCCGACGCGGCTCTCTTCGGCGTCGCCGATCCGCACGGCCGGCAGGTCCTCGGCGTCGATCTTCAGCAGCGCCACGTCGGTGCGCTCGTCCGAACCCACCACCTTGGCCTGGAATTCGCGTTTGTCGCTCAACTTGACCGTCACGGTGCTGGCGTCGTCCACGACGTGGGCGTTGGTGAGCACATAGCCGTCCTGGGACACGATGAAGCCCGAGCCGATGCCTCGCCGCTGGGGACCGTCATCGCCATGGGGATTCGGCCGCTTGCCCGGCGTGCCCGGCAGCGGCACGCCGAAGCGGCGCAGGAAGTCGTATAGCGGGTCGTTCGGGTTGATCCCCCGCATGCCGGAGGACAGCTGCTGGGTGGTGCTGATGTTGACCACCGCGGGGCCCACCCTTTCGACCAGTTCGGCAAAATCGGGCAGCCCGTAGCGACCCGGCGCGAGGGCAGCCGAGGTGGCGGCAACGGCCGGCGTCGCGGGGCTGGCCGCGGCCTCCGGAATGGCAGCCGTCTGGGTCACGCCAGCCGCAAACGCGATGGCACACGCACTGGCGACAAAGGCTGAGCGAGCGGTCTTCATGGTTTCGTGGTCTCCTGTAGTACGCAATGGACCGGGGGCGGCGTCGAAGCGTTCCCCTGCGCCCGTTTCCTCTGCAAAATGGGGACGCGGCAGGCCGCTGTCAACCGGCGCGCCGATGACAGTGCGCGCCGACGCGGTGCGACCGACCAGGAGACGACCATGAAACTCGTGCGATGGGGAGCCGCCGGGCAGGAAAAACCCGGCCTGATCGATGCCGGCGGCGGCCTGCGCGACCTGTCCGCCGTGGTGCCCGACCTGGGGGGCGCCCAGCTCGCCCCGGAGGTCCTCACCGCCCTCGCCCGGATCGATCCGGCCACCCTGCCCACCCTGCCTGCTGACACCCGCCTGGGTGCCTGCGTCGGCGGCTCGCCCAAGATCGTCGCCGTGGGCCTCAACTACGCCGACCACGTCCGCGAGGCGGGCATGGCCTTTCCGTCTGAGCCGGTGCTGTTCATGAAGACCTGCCGGCCCAGCGGCCCGGCCGACCCGGTCTGGCTGCCCCCCGGCCACAGCAAGGTGGACTGGGAGATCGAGCTGGCGGTGGTGATCGGCCGCGACGCGCTGTGCGTGGACGAGTCGACGGCGATGGATCATGTCGCCGGCTACGCCACCTTCATCGACGTGTCCGAGCGGGCCTGGCAGCTGGAGGGCTCGGGCCAGTGGGTCAAGGGCAAGAGCTTTCCGTCCTTCGCGCCGATCGGGCCCTGGCTGGTGACCGCCGACGCGGTTTCCGATCCCCACGAACTGTCCCTGTGGCTCGAGGTCAATGGGGAGCGGCTGCAGGACAGCCGCAGCGCCGAGATGATCTTCCGCATCCCGCGCCTGATCAGCGACATCTCGCGCTTCATGCCGCTCTTCGCCGGCGACATCATCGCCACCGGCACCCCGCCCGGCGTCGGCATGGGGCTCAAGCCCCAGCGCTGGCTGAACGAGGGCGACCGGGTGCGGGCCGGCATCGAGGGTCTCGGCGTGCAGGCCCACGATTGCGTGCCGTGGCGTCGCGGCACCGACTGAAATTCCACCGCCGGGCCGGTCGCCCGGCGCTCGAACCCTTTTTCATCACCACCGGAGATAAGCATGGCCAATGAGGGCTACCACGAACCGATCGAGGAACTGAGCGACGAGACCCGCGACATGCACCGCGCGATCACCTCGCTGATGGAGGAGCTGGAGGCCGTCGACTGGTACAACCAGCGCGTCGACGCCTGCAAGGACCCGGAGCTGGCGAAAATCCTCGCCCACAACCGGGACGAGGAGAAGGAGCACGCCGCGATGGTGCTCGAGTGGATCCGCCGCCGCGATCCCAGCTTCGACAAGGAGCTGAAGGACGCCCTCTTCAAGGAAGGCGAGATCGGCCACCACGACTGAGGCCGAAGGGCTGCGCGATCACAGGTCGCGCAGCGCGGCAGTGAGGCGGGCGGCGAAGGCCTTGCCGTCCGCCAGCGCCGACGCCACGACCCGGGTCCGCAGGCCCTGGCGCAGGGTGTCGAGGCGCGCGCCGTCGGCCGCCAGATCAACCGCTGCGGCGATCCAGGCCGCCTCGTCCGGCAGGCACCAGCCATCGACGCCGGCCGCGGCGCAGAGGCTGTCGGCCATCCGGCTCGCATGACGCGAGCCGGTCAGGCTGAGGGTCGGCACGCCCATCCAGAGCGCATCACAGAGATTCGTCGCCTGGTGGAAGGGCGTGGTGTTGAGGGCGATGTCGATGCCCGCATAGTTGGCCAGAAAGTCGCCGGGCGCCCCCCATGGCAGGAGATCGAAACGCGAGGCATCGCCGCCGAGGGCGTCGATGCGCGCGGCCGTCGCCGCGACCGCCTCCACGTCGGTGAATCCGCGGCAGCGCAGGACGAAGCGCGCGCCCGGCACCGCAGCCAGCACGTCCGACCAGGCCGCCAGCGCCGCGTCCGCCACCTTGGGCCGCTGCACGAAGCAGCCGAATGTGGCATGGCCGCGCGCCCGCATCGGTGCTGGCGTCACCGCCGGCAGGTCGCAGGCCGGATCGAAACAGAAATAGCTGCCATCCAGCCGTAGCAGGCGTTCGGTGCTGTGGACCTCACTGCCGGGCGGCTCGGTGATCGCGTCGGCGATGCGGAAATCGACGCCGGGCGCGCCGGTGGTGCCGGCGTAGCCAAGGAAACTGCCCTGCAGCGGGGCCGGACGCCACGACAGCATCGGCAGCCGGGAGGCGCCGGCATGGCCGGTCAGTTCCAGCAGCACATCGAGTTGCGCCCCCTGGATGGCCTCAGCCAGGCGCGCATCGGACCAGCCCGCGCAATCCACCACCCGATGCGCCCGGCCCCGCAGGCGCAGGGCCAGCGGATCGGGTGCGGCCGCGCGGTCGGAGAACAGCCACAGTTCGATCCGGTCACGCGGGTAGTGGTCGAAGAAGCCGGCCAGGAAGCGGCCGACCGGCGACCAGCTCAGTTCGCCGCTCAAGAGGCCGAGGCGCAGCCGCCCGCCCCGCCGAGGAGCGGCAGCGGGGGTTGCCAGCCCCTCCGGCCGCGGCGCGTGGCGGCGTACCGCCTCGCCGTAGGCCAGCGCAGAGGCGTAATCGCCGGCGGGCTCGCCGGGCAGGCAGAGCTGCAACTGCTGCAGGCTGCCGAGCACATCCAGCCGCGCCGGCGCGAGGGCCAGCGCCCGCTGCAGCGCCGCCACGGCGGCCGGCTGGTCGCCGAGTTCCTTGGCGGCATCGGCCGTGCCGACCCACAGCCGCGCCGTGTTGTCCGCGTCGGCGGCGGCATCCGCCCGGGCCAGCGCCGCGTCGGCCCGCCGCCTAGCCTCGCCGAAGCAGCGCAGGTCGTTCAGCACCGTGACCAGCGCGACCTGCGCGCGCAACGCATCGGGCGCCAGCGCCACGGCGGCCTCGAGCGCCTCCCGCGCCACTCCCAGATGGCCGTTACGGGCCAGCGTGCCGCCGGCCTCGGTCAGGGCCGGGGCCGCCGCCAGGGCCACCAGCTTCGCCACCACCCGCGAGGCGCGGGCGTCGTCACCGGCATATCCGCACAGGGTCAGCAACTCTCCCAGGGCCGCCGCATCGTCGGGCCTGCCGGACGCGTCCGGCGTGTCGGCGGTCAGGATCGCCAGCCGGGCGGCAGACTGGGGCAGGGTGGCGGACTGGCGATAGGCGGCGAGCGCGCCGGCCAGATCGCCGCTGCGCTCGCGCAACTGGCCGAGGTTGAAGCCCACCAGGGCCATGCCCGGGTCGAGCTTTGCCGCCGCCAGATAGTGCTTTTCGGCCTGCGCCACACGCCCCAGATCCTTGTACAGGTTGGCGAGATTGAGGCGGCAGCCGGCATTGTCCGCAAGCCGTTCCGTGCTGCTCTCGAGCAGCGGCAGCGCCTCGTCGAGTCGCCCGCCCTGGTGGCAGGCGACGCCCAGGTAGTGCCGCGCGAAGGCGTGGCGTGGGTCCTTCTTCAGGACCGCCCGGTACCCGGCCACGGCCTCGTCGAGGCGACCCGCGCCGTGGGCGGCCACCGCTTGCTGGAACTTCTGCTCGAGGGCGCCCTTGCCCGCCACCGGCCCTACAGCCTCTGGCCGTGCTCGCGGGTGGCGTGGAAGCCCACCTTGGGCCACTTCTCCATCGTCACCTCGAGGTTGTAGCGGGAGCTGGCGAGGTACACCAGGTTGCCGTCCACATCGGTGCCCACCCGCATCGACTGCTCACGCTCGAAGTTGCGGCGCGTCAGGTCGTCGGGGAAGGTCAGCCAGCGCGCGGTGTAGATCTCCGAGGCCTCGAATATCGCGTCCACCTTGTATTCGTCCTTCAGGCGCTGGGCCACGACCTCGAACTGCAACTGGCCGACCGCGCCGAGCAGCATGTTGCCGCCGATCGCCTCGAAGACCTGGATCGCCCCCTCCTCACCCAGCTCCTGCAGGCCCTTCTGAAGCTGCTTGGCCTTGAGCGGGTCGCGCAGGCGGGCGGCGCGGAACAGCTCGGGCGAGAAATAGGGGATGCCCTTGAAGCCCAGCGCCTCGCCCTCGGTGAGCGTGTCGCCGATCTGCAACTGGCCATGGTTGTGGATGCCGATGATGTCGCCGGCGACGCCATCCTCCTTGTGGACCCGTTCGTTGGCCATGAAGGTCAGGGCGTTGGCCAGCTTCATGTCGCGGCCGGCACGCACGTGGCGCACCTTCATGCCCGAGTTGTAGCGCCCGGAGCAGATGCGGAAGAAGGCGATCCGGTCCCGGTGCTTGGGGTCCATGTTGGCCTGGATCTTGAACACGAAGCCCGAGAACGGCGCCTCGGCCGGCGCCACCATGCGGCTGCCCGCATCGCGTGGCTGGGGCTGCGGCGCCCAGCCGATCAGTGCCTCGAGGATTTCCTGGACGCCGAAGTTGTTGATGCCGGAGCCGAAGAACACCGGCGTCTGGCGACCCGCCAGGAAGTCGTCGAGGCTGAACGGATTGCTGGCCCCCTGGATCAGTTCGACCTCGTCCCGCAGCTGTCCGATCTCACCCGGAAACTGCGCATCCAGCGCGGGGTTGTCGAGGCCCTTGACCACCTCGGCCACGCTGCGCCGCTCCTCGCCCGGCGTGAAGCGCAGCAGCTGGTCCTCGAGCAGGTGATAGACCCCGCGGAAGGACTTGCCCATGCCCAGCGGCCAGGTGATCGGCGCGCACTCGATGTTGAGGGTGTCCTCGATCTCGGAGAGGAGCTCGAAGGGCTCCCGGACCTCCCGGTCGAACTTGTTCACGAAGGTGATGATCGGCGTGTCGCGCAGGCGGCAGACATCGAGCAGCTTGATCGTCTGCGCCTCGACGCCCTTGGCGGCGTCGATCACCATCACCGCCGCGTCCACCGCGGTCAGGACCCGGTAGGTGTCCTCGGAGAAGTCCTCGTGGCCCGGCGTGTCGAGGAGGTTGACGGTGTGCCCCTGGTATTCGAACTGCATCACCGAGCTGCTCACCGAGATGCCCCGCTGCTTCTCCACCTCCATCCAGTCCGAGGTGGCGTGGCGCGCGCTCTTGCGGGCCTTGACCGTGCCGGCGAGCTGGATCGCGCCCCCGAACAGCAGCAGCTTCTCGGTCAGCGTGGTCTTGCCCGCGTCAGGGTGGGAGATGATCGCGAAGGTTCGCCGCTTTTCGACGTCGCGAAGAAGCTCGGGGGGAAAGGGGGTGTTCATCGAAAGCGCCAGCGTGGATGGGCGCGGCCGGGCGTCTCACCGGAACCGCGGAAAACTCGCCCTTTTACCCGAGCCGGCAGGCGGTCGCAACCGGTCCGGACGAACGTCCGGCCGATCGTCGCGGCAATCGCCGCGGCGGGAGGGGCCGTCTTGCCATGGCGGCGGCCCGGCCGGACACTGCGATCTCATTGCCCTGTCATCGGAGCGACCCATGAAATCCCTCGCCCTTGCCGTCGTCGCGGCGCTGCTGACCGTCGCTTGCGGTGTCGCGGACACGGCCACGGCCACCGCAACCGTGGCTGCCGCCAAGAAGAAGGAGCTGGAGCAGGCCCGCGCCATGCAGGAGCAGCTGCAGAAGGACCTCGACGCGAGCATGCGGGCCCGCCAGGACCAGCTCGAGAAAATGGAGCGCGCATCGCGCTGAGAGCCCCATCGGGCGCCGCGTCACGCGCCCGTCATACGGGTATCGCCATCGCCGCCTCGGCGCTAAACTGAGACCTTTCGCTCGTCAGGGACATTCCTGCCGCATGCGCTCGCCAGAGGTGTCCCGCACACCCGCCCACGCCCGCTCGACCCTGGCCCGCAGCCTGCTCGTCAGGATGTCGGCCCTGCTCGCCCTGTGCCTGATCGGATTCGGCGTTGGCGTGCAGTTCGGCATCCTCGAGCCCGCGGCGCGTAGCCTCGCGGCGCGTTCGCTGGAGCGCAGCGGGCTTCACGTCACCGACGTCGTCACGCGCGATTTCCGCGACGCCGAGGCGCTGCTCGCGACGGCCCGGGCCTGGGGCCGCAACGGCCAGCTGCAGGTGGACGACGCCACCCGCTTTTTGCAGATGATGGCGCCGATGCTCGAGGCCCATCCGCGCATTTCCGGTGTCCTGCTGGCCGAAGAGGACGGCAGCGAGCTGTTCGTGATCCGCGAGGGGAAGGGCGAGGGCTGGCGCAGCCGGCTGACCCGCCCCGGCGACCACGGCCTGGCGAGTGACTGGCAGCGCTGGGACCGCGCCTACCAGCCGGTCGGCCTGGCGTGGCAGACCCGCGACTACGATCCCCGCACCCGGCCCTGGTTCAAGGGCGCCCAGCGTCTGCGCGAAGACGACGGCATCTTCTGGACGCCCTACTACACCTTCTTCACCGCGCGGGAGCCGGGAATCACCGTCTCGGCCCGCTGGCAGGGCGAGGACGGCCGCAGTCGCATCCTGGCCTTCGACATCCTCCTTACGGACCTGTCCCGCATCACCCTCGGACTGGCCATCGGCGACACCGGCGGTGCCGCGGTGCTGTCCGAGGACGAGCGCCTGCTCGGGGTGCCCCGGGACACCCGGCTGCAGGGCGACGCGGTCCGTCGCGAGCTGATCCTGATGCCCGTCGCCGACGTGGACATTCCGTTCCTGCAGGCGGGGCACCGGGCCTGGACGGATGCCGGCCGGCCCGCCGACACGGCCTATCGATTCGAGCTCGGCGACCAGACCTGGGTCGGGCGCTATGCCCCCCTGCGCCTCGGCAACCAGAACCTGTGGATCGGCGCCTACGTGCGCGAGGCGGATTTCGTCCCCGCCACCCTGCGCGCGCTGGTGCCGATCCTCGCCATGATGCTGGCCGTCGGCGCCCTCGGCGCGATTGCCGTGGTGCGCTTCTCGCGACAGGTGGGCCGGCCGCTGCAGCAGCTTGCCGAGCAGAGCGAACGCATCGGCAGCCTCGACCTGACCCCCTCCGCCCCGGTGACGGCTCACTGGACCGAGATCGAACGGGTGGCCCAGGCGCAGGAACAGATGCGCGAGCAGCTGCACGCCGCCACCGACAGCCTGGAGCAGTCCCGCCTGCGCCTCGAGGAACAGGTGAGCGAACGCACCGCAGCGCTGTCGGCCAAGCAGGCCGAGCTGGCCAACCAGCTGCTGTTCGTCCAGGTCCTGATCGACGCGGTGCCCAACCCGGTCTTCTACAAGGGGCCCGATGCCCGCTTCCTGGGCTGCAACCGGGCCTACGAGGCCGCCTTCGGCACCACCCGGGCGTTCATGGTCGGCAAGACCGTCCTCGACCTGCCCTACCTCGCCGCCGATGCGCGGGTGGCCTACCACGACGAGGACGTCCGCACCATCGCCGAGGCGGCCACCATCCACCGGGAGTCACGCCTGCCCTTCGCCGACGGCCGCGAGCACGACACCCTGTACTGGGTCAGCGGCTTCCGGCTGGCCAATGGCGATCCAGGCGGCCTGCTCGGCGTGATCGTCGACATCAGTGAGCAGAAGGACGCCGAACGCGCCGCGCGGGAGGCCGAGGAGCGGGCCAGCCGGATGCTCGAGTCGAGTCCGATCGCGGTGGTGATCAACCGCCCCGACGGCACACCGATCTTCGCCAACCAGCGCGCCTGTCAGCTGGCCGGCGTGGACCACGCCGACTACATGCGGCGCTCGGTGATCGGCTGGTTCCGAGATCCCGAGCAGGCGGCGCGCCTGCTGGCCCGTCTGCGGGACGGCAATCCGGTGCGGGACCGGGAGGTCGAACTCCTCGACAGCCGCGGCGAGGTCTTCTGGACACTGCTCTCGATGGCCCAGATCGAGGTCCACGGCGCACCGGCGGTGATCAGCTGGACCTACGACATCACCGAGCGGCGGCAGGCCGAACAGGAGCTGCGCAAGCTCTCGCGGGCGGTGGAGCAGAGCCCGGCGATGGTCGTCATCAGCGACCCGGACGGCCACATCGAGTACGCCAATCCCGAGTACTGCCGGATCAGCGGCCACGGCCTGCCCGAATTGATCCGGAGCCAGCCGGGCCTGATCGACGAAGCCGGTCAGTCGCTGGGCTTCCTCGCTCCCCTCCAGGCCGCGGTGGCCGACGGCGGGATCTGGCGCCACGAATGCCGCCTGCGCCGGCCGAACTCGGCCGCCGTGTGGGTCGCGGTGTCGGTCAGCGGCCTGCAGGATTCCCGCGGCTCGCTGCGTCAGTACATCTGGATCCTCGAGGACATCTCGGCCCGGCGGGCCGCCACCGAGGCGCTCGCCGAAGCCAAGCAGCTGGCCGAGGAGGCAGGCGAGGCGAAGGCGCGCTTCCTCGCCAACATGAGCCACGAGATCCGCACGCCGATGAACGCCATCATCGGCCTCTCACGGCTGGCGCTCGGCTCCGGGCTCGACGGCCAGCAGCAGGACTACGTCGCGAAGATCCACGCCGCGGGCTGCAGCCTGCTCTCGCTGATCAACGACATCCTCGATTTCTCGCGCATGGAGGCCGGCAAGCTGCCGCTCGAGCGGCGCGCCTTTCCCCTCGACGAGGTACTCGAGACGGTGGTCACCTTCGTCGGCCAGCGGGCCGAGGAGAAGGGGCTCGAGTTTCTCCTCGAGGTTGCCCCCGAGGTGCCCGCCGAGCTCGTCGGCGACCCCCTGCGGCTGGGGCAGGTGCTGACCAATCTGGTCGGCAACGCGATCAAGTTCACCGAGCGGGGCGAGGTCCGCCTCGCGGTTGGCCTCGCGGCGCCGGCCAATGGGCGTATCCGCCTGGTCTTCGAAGTACGGGACACCGGCATCGGCATGGACGCCGAACAGCAGGGCCGGCTCTTCCAGGCCTTCTCCCAGGGCGACAGTTCCACCACCCGGCGCTTTGGTGGCAGCGGGCTCGGGCTCTCCATCGCCCGCCAGCTGGTCGAGATGATGGGCGGTCATATCGAGGTCATCAGCCGGCCCGGCGCCGGCAGCACCTTCCGCTTCGAAGCCCTGTTCGACCACACTGCCAACGGCCCGGCGGCCCGGCGGCTGCCGGGCGTGCTGTCGCGCCTGCGGGTGCTGGTGGTGGACGACCACCCCAGCGCGCGCGAGGTGCTGCTGTCCCTGCTCGCCGGCCTGCCCCTGCGCGCCGACGCGGTCGCCGCGGGCAGCGAGGCGCTGGCCGCGGTGCGGGCCGCCCCCGCCAGCGACCCGTTCGGGCTGGTGCTGATGGACATGCGGATGCCTGACATGGACGGCCTCGAAGCCACCCGACGCCTCAAGAACGACCGCACCATCGCCGCGGTGCCGGCGGTGATCGTCGTCTCCGCTTTCGGCGACGGCAGTTCGGTCCACCACGCCACCGAGGCCGGCGCCGACGGCTTCGTGCACAAGCCCCTCACCGCATCCAGCCTGCTCGACGCGATCATGGACGTGTTCGGCGCCGGCGCGATGGTGGACAGCCTGCCCGAGCCGGTTGCCCAGGCGCCCGAACTGGCCGGCATGCGGGTGCTGCTGGTGGAGGACAACGAGGTCAATCGACAGGTCGCCCGCGAGACCCTGTCGCGGGCCGGCGTCGAGGTGCGCTGCGCCGCCAACGGCCGCGAGGCCCTGGCCCTGCTGTCGGCCGATCCCGGTTTCGACCAGGCGGTGCTGATGGATCTCCAGATGCCCGAGATGGATGGCTTCGAGGCCACCCGCCGCCTGCGCGCCGACCCCCGCTTCAAGGCACTGCCGATCATTGCGATGACGGCCCACGCCATGGCCGACGAACGCCAGCGCTGCCTCGACAGCGGCATGAACGACCACGTCGCCAAGCCGATCGACCCGCCCCAGTTGTTCGCGGCGCTGGCCCGCGTCGCCAGCGCGACACCGGAGGACGGCGACGCCATCGACCGCATTCCCGGCCTCAACCTGGCCGCCGCGCTGAGGCGAATGGGCGGCGACCGCGCCATGCTGACGGATCTGCTGAAGCGATTCCAGAACGCCCACGCCGGCACCCTCGACGCGATCGAAGCGTCCCTTGAGCAAGGCCAACAGGACCGGGCCCGCCACCTGACCCATGAGTTGCGGGGCGCGGCCGGCAATGTCGGCGCCGCCCGGCTGGCCGACGCCCTCGCCCGGCTCGAGCAGCAGATTCGTGCCGGGAAGCCCGACGCGGACTGCCTGTCCGCGGTGCGCGGCGAAATCGATCCGCTCTTCGCCGCGCTGGCGCGCGCCACGAGCGAGACCGCCGCGCCGACGTCTGACGGGCTGCCGGCGGGCGACCTGAACGACGCCTTGCAGCGCCTCGCCGACCTCCTCGCAAGCAGTGACGGGGCCGCACCACGCCTCTTCTCCGAACACCGCCACGATATGGTGAAGGCATTTGGCACGGACACCGTCGGGCGAATCGCGGAGCATGTACAGAACTACGATTTTGCGGCGGCCCTCGACGCCCTGACCCCGCTGCTGGGGACAGCGTCGGCAACGCTTCCGCCCGGAGACAGCCCATGACACCGACCATCGCCCAGGAAGGCGGCGTCCCGACGATCCTCGTCGTCGACGACGCCCCCGAATCCATCGAACCCATCGTCCAGTGCCTGCACAAGGGGGACTACCGCACGCGCATTGCCAACACCGGCGAGCGCGCCCTCGCCCTGGCCCGGGCGCTGCCGCGACCGGACCTGATCCTGCTCGACGTGATGATGCCGGGCATGGACGGCTACGCGGTCTGCGAGCGCCTCAAGAGCGATCCCGACACCCGTGACATCCCGGTCATCTTCCTGACCGTGCGCAACGACGAGTGCGACGAACAGCGCGGCTTCGACGTCGGCGCGGTGGACTACATCGCCAAGCCGATCAGCCCGCCCATCGTCCTGACCCGCATCCGCACCCATCTGACGATGCGCCACGCAGCCAACTTCCTGCGCGACCGCAACGCCTACCTCGAGCGCGAGGTGGACCGGCGCACGCGGGAGGTCGGCGTGATCCAGGACGCCACGATCATGGCCATGGCCTCCCTCGCCGAGACGCGGGACGCCGAAACGGGCAACCACATCCGCCGCACCCAGAAGTACGTCCATGCCCTGGCCGAACAGCTGCGGGGCCACCCCCGCTTCGGCCCGCTGCTGTCCGACGAGAACATCCACCTGATCTACAAGTCCGCTCCGCTCCACGACATCGGCAAGGTCGGCATCCCCGACCGCATCCTCCTCAAGCCGGGCAAGCTGACGGCCGACGAGTTCGAGATCATCAAGCGCCACCCCCGCCTCGGCCACGACGCCATCGTGTCGGCCGAGCGCATGCTCGGCCTGTCCGTCACCTTCCTCCGCTTCGCCAAGGAGATCGCCGGCTGCCACCACGAGCAATGGGACGGCAGCGGCTACCCGGACGGGCTCAAGGGCAACGAGATCCCCATCTCCGCCCGGCTGATGGCCATCGCCGACGTCTACGACGCGCTGATCAGCGAGCGGGTCTACAAGAAGGCCTTCAGCCACGAGTCGGCCGTCGAGCTGATCCGGTCGGGCCGCGGCACCCAGTTCGACCCGGACGTGACCGACGCCTTCCTGGCCCTCGCCGACACCTTCCGCGAGATCGCCCGCCGCTACGCCGACCCCCAGGCCGACCTGGACTCCCAGCGGGAGCGGCTGCGGCTGGTTTTCGGGGAGGTTTAGGGGCCGCTCCGGTGCTCGGCCGCCACCGACTGCTGCACCGTCCCCGGCCGGCCTCTGCCGCCCACCCCACCGGCACGCGTTCTGGCGTAGGGCGGAAAAGCCGAAGGCGTCATCCGCCTATCAGAGGCCAATACGCGCGCGAGGCGGCGGATGACGCTCCGCTCTTCCGCCCTACGGGGGTGAGTGACTTTAAGCGACCGAGTCCGGCCAGAAGCGGCCGTTCGTAGGCCTTTTGACCCCGGCAGTCGCGAGGCGCCTGACATGCCGGGCGCAGTTCGCTCACCGGCGGCTGGCATGACGTCCCCAACTGTGACAGCGACGCGCGGTGCCGATCCGGCGGTTCGGTGATTGCCTGATAACGGCGCCCCCTCCTCAGGGCCGATGCACCTCGCGCGCCACACGCGTCAGCAGGGGGCCGAAGAACTGCCGCTGTTCCTCGGTGAGCCCCCGATGCATCGCCAGCGCATCGCTGACGGACCTGCCCGAATCGGCCATGACCGGCGCGCCGTCTCGGAAGCGGATGGCATTGCGGACCAGCGATGCGGCATTGTCGTGGCAGCCGCCGCACTCGACCTGGAAGCGCGGCGGGGTCGCCGCCTGGGCCTGCAGCATCCGGTACAGGGGCTCGACCTCGTCGGCGGGCGGGTAGTGGTGGCGCAGGAAGTGCAGCGGGTCGCCGATCGGGTGGGCCAGCACGAGCTCGCCGCTGCGCCAGGTCAGGCGGCGGGCGAACTCGCTGCTGTGGCCATGGCATTCGGCGCAGCGGTCGTCCCACAGCCAGTGGAGGTCGAGGCCCGCGGCGCGGGCCGGGGCAGCCATGGCGAGGCAGAGGATCAGGGCGGGGCCGGTCAGGCCCCGCAGGCGGGTGGTGAGGCCGGGCCGCTGCCTCAGGCGCATAGCCGCACCAGTGGTGACTCGGCCATCAGGCCGACCTGCTCGCGCAGGGCCAGGATGTGGTCCTGCCAGTAGCGGCCGCCCTCGAACCACGGGAAGGCGGCGGGGAAGGCCGGGTCGGACCAGCGCCGGGCCAGCCAGGCGGCGAAGTGCAGCAGGCGGAGGGTGCGCAGGGCTTCGATCAGATGGAGCTGGCCGGTCGGCAGGCTGGCGAAGGTCTCGTAGCCTTCGAGCACATGATCGAACTGGCGCGCCATGGTGTGCTCGTCGCCGGAGAGGAGCATCCACAGGTCCTGCATGGCCGGGCCGCTGCGGGCGTCGTCGAAGTCCACGAAGTGGGGCCCGTCCGGCGTCCACAGCAGGTTGCCGGCGTGGCAGTCGCCGTGGAGGCGGATCGCCGGCTGCGTGCCGGCGCGCTGGTAGCAGGTCGCGATGCCGGCCAGGGCCTGCTCGGCGATGGCCTGCCACGGGGCGCGCAGTTCCGGTGGCAGGAAGTCGCTGGCGAGGATGAAGGCGACCGGTTCGCGGCCGAAGGTGTCGATGTCGAGAGTCGGGCGCTCGGCGAAGGCCCTGGTGGCGCCAAGGGCGTGGATGCGCCCCAGGAAGCGGCCGGTCCAGGCCAGCACCTCGGGATCCTCCAGCTCGGGCGGGCGGCCGCCGCGGCGCGGAAACACCGCGAAGCGCAGGTCCTGCCAGTGGTGGAGCGTCTGCCCGTCCCGCGCCAGCGGTGCGACGACGGGGATCTCCGCCTCGGCCAGCTCGAGGGTGAAGCGGTGCTCCTCGAGAATCTGCGCGTCGCGCCAGCGGCCGGCGCGGTAGAACTTGGCAACGACCGGCCCCTCGTCGTAGAGGCCAAGCTGCCAGACCCGGTTCTCAAAGCTGTTCAGGGCCAGCAGGCTGCCGTCGCAGTCCAGGCCGATCGACTCGACCGCATCGAGGATGCGCTCGGGGGTCAGGCTGGCGTAGGGCGTGGGATCGGAGGAAACGTCGGAAGAGATCATCGGGGCCAGCTCAGGCATGGGCCCCGATGATAGAAGAAGCGGCCCGCCGGGGCGAGCCGGATGGCTCAGTTGCCGGTGCGCGAGCGGCTGCCCTGCAGACGCAGGGCGAAGGCGCCGGCCAGGGCGACCAGCAGGGGCACCACCACGTCGGCGGGGCGGCCGGCGGCGATCATCAGGCCGGCGACGGTGCCGGCGGTGGCGATGGCGGCGGGGATCAGGCGTTCCATGAGGTCTCTCCCGGGAAAAGCTGTCGTTTTGTACAGTGACAATTTATACAGCTTTCCCCGGGGGTGCAAGCCCCGCTCGTGCGATGAGGTCGGCTCAGTCGGGCAGGCGCTCCCAGATCGTGACCTCCGACAGGGTGTGCTGGAACTTGCGCCGCGTCTCGCGGATCACGAAGGGCACCTCGCGGGGTCCGTCGACGAGGCGGAAGTGCACGCCGAGCAGGTCCTTGAGGCCGTCCAGGGTGAAGTAGCTCTCGCCGTCCTTCTTGACGCCGCCGATCCACTCCTCCTTGCGGGTGTGCTCCTCGAGCCAGGTGTAGGGCGACGCGATCATCAGCAGCCCACCTTCATTCACCCGGGAATGGATGGCGCCCAGGAACTTGCGCGGGCTGTAGAGGCGGTCGATCAGGTTGGCCGCCAGCACCAGGTCGTAGCCGCTCAGCACCGGCTTGAGGTTGCACGCGTCCCCCTGCCAGAACTCGACCTTGTCGCGCACCTCGGCGAGGTCATGATCCTCGAGCCGTACCTCGCGATAGAGCACCAGCTCGCCCTCGTCGGGGATCGTGTAGCGCAGCACCCCCTGCTCGGCGAGCTTGACGCCGGCGTTGATGAAGCGCGCCGAGAAGTCGACGCCGACCACCCGCTCGAAGTGGCGCGCCAGCTCGAAGCTCGCGCGGCCGGTGGCGCAACCCAGGTCGAGGGCACGACGGGCCGGCCGCCGCCCCATCGCCTCGATGGCAAGGCGGGCCAGCGCCTGCGGGAAGTTCGGCACGCCGAAGTAGCGCTCGCCGTAGTGGAACTCGGCGTACTGGGACAACAGCGAGTCGGTCTCGTACTGGGACGAGACGTAGGCCGTCGGCGCGTCGGTCACCACGTAGCGGAAGCCGGCGTGCTGGAAGAAGTGGCGCCGGAAGGCGTAGCGGGAGGCGTGGCGGGCCTCGTTGCCGGCCGCGATCCACGAGCCGCCCTTGATCATGTTGTGGCGGTCGTCGAAGGTCG
Organism: Rhodocyclaceae bacterium; assembly: GCA_020445665.1. Taxonomy (GTDB): domain Bacteria; phylum Pseudomonadota; class Gammaproteobacteria; order Burkholderiales; family Rhodocyclaceae; genus Cognatazoarcus. The sequence continues at coordinate 133 of JAGRGD010000280.1, read as the reverse complement.
GGGTCGTGAAGTCGTCGTAGAGCGGGTGGACGCGGAACCCGTCGAAGGGATAGGTCGGTGTCTCGCACCACTGCCAGACGTTGCCGACCACATCGAACAGCTCGCCGTGGGCGAAGCGGTCCACCGGGCAGCT
>JAGRGD010000279.1 GCA_020445665.1 Rhodocyclaceae bacterium | reverse complement strand
TTGCTCCGCGCCAGCGAAGCCGGCGGGCTGTGCAAAGCCCGCAGTGGACCGCCACCCTTGCCTTCCTCCCGCGCCTTGTGGCACAGGCTCAAAGTCTCAACGCGATCCGCCATACAAATGTCCACAGGCCCTAGGGCGCGTTTCCGTCACAGGGGTCTTGCCGGGGGCATGTTGTCCCCGAATGCGCTCGATTCGAGATACGCGACGCATCTCCACGCGTAGCCCGAGCCCGGAGCGCAGTGGCGGCGCGGGTGCGTGGGCCTCAAGCCGGCGGTCCACCGGTCCTGACGGCCTCCCGACCGACGTCGATGCGCCTCGTGGTGTCCGCCCGTCCGGGTGAGCGCAGCGGAACCGGCCAGGCCGGACGTCGCACCCTGGCCCCGCGATGACCGTCTGGCAAATCGTGTCGGGCGCCGCGGCACCGGGCCGTACGGCGCGCCGCCACCGTCCCATGTGCAGCCGATTGCATGTTCCCGACTCCGCTCGTTGAGGACAAACTGGCCGTTCCCACATGCAAGCGAGGAGAGGACCGATGGCGAAGGGAGAGCGGGGTTGGCTGGTGGTGCTCGGGCTGGCGTGGGGTACTACCGTGGGGGCCGCTGACGGCCTGACGCTCTACGCCGCGGGCAGTCTGAAGGCGGCGCTGGGCGATGTGGCCAGGGCCTACCAGGCCGAGTACGGAACCGCGGTGACGATGCGCTTCGGGCCCAGCGGCCTGCTGCGCAAGGCCATCGAGGGTGGTGAGGCGCCGGATGTCTTTGCTTCGGCCAACATGGCCCATCCGCAGAAGCTGGCCGCCGGAGGCTGGGGTGCGCCGGTGGCGCTGTTTGCCCGCAACCGGCTGTGCGCCATTGCCCAGCCCGAGGTCGCGGTGGACAGCGCGACGCTGCTCGAGCGGATCAGCAACGACGGCATCCGCCTGGGCACCTCGACGCCGAAGGCCGACCCCAGCGGCGACTACGCCTGGAAATTGTTCGAGAAGGCCGAGGCGGTCCGGCCGGGCAGCTTCGCGCATCTCAGTGGCAAGGCCATGCAGCTCACCGGCGGGCCGGACAGCGCCAAACCGCCGGAAGGGCGCAATCTGTACGGCTGGGTGATGGGCGAGCGCCGGGCCGATGTCTTCCTGACGTACTGCACCAACGCCGTGCTGGCCCGCAAGGAGGTGCCGGCGCTACAAGTGGTGTCCATCCCCGACGCGCTCGCGGTCGGCGCCGACTACGGCCTGATCGTGCGGAAGGATGCTCCGGCGGAGGCCGGGCGGCTGGCGCTGTTCATCCTCTCGCCGGCGGGGCAGGCGATCCTGGCCGACTACGGTTTCGTCGCCACGGCAGTCCCCTCATCCGCAAAGTAGCGGTCGCGGGGCGGTTGCTCAGAGGCTGACCCGGCCGTCGATGCAGGTCACCGAATTACCGCCGATCCAGACCGTGCCATCGGCATCCTGCGTGACATGCACGCGGCCTTCCCGGCCGAGGGCGCTGCCCTGGCGGGCCACGTAGGTGCTCGGGGCCAGTCCGGCGCCGATCAGCCACTGGGCGAGGGCCGCATTGAGGCTGCCGGTGACCGGGTCTTCGGCGAGGCCGCCGTGGCCCGGGAAGAAGGCCCGCACCTCGAAGCGGCAGCCGTCGTGGGCCGGGTCGTGGGGGCCGACCACGCCGGTGAACTGCCCGGCCAGGGCGGCATCGGGCCGGATGGCGCCGACCAGCGCCGCCGAGCGCAGCATCAGGCCCTGCCACGGCGGACCGTTGTCGCACCAGGCGTGGTGGATGATGTCGTCGCGAGCGATGCCGAGTCCGCGGGCGAGGCGTGAGACGTCTTCCTCGGGCAAGGGGCCGGTCCTCAGCAGCGGCGGGGCGGCGAAGGACAGCCGCGTGCCGTCGCGGCGGATGCGGATCAGCCCGGCGCCGCATTCCTGTACCACCTGCTCGCCCCTCGGCCGGCCGCCGGCTTCGAGCCAGGCGTGGCAGCTGCCCAGCGTCGGGTGGCCGGCAAAGGGCAGCTCGCGCCCCGGGCAGAAGATGCGCAGGCGGTAGTCGGCCTCCGGCACCGTCGGCGGCAGCAGGAAGGTGGCCTCCGACAGGTTCGTCCAGTCGGTGAAGGCCTGCATGGCCTCGGTGCTGAGCCCGCTGCCGTCCATGACGACCGCGACGGGGTTGCCAAGATACGGTTCGGCGCTGAAGACATCGACCTGCTTGAAGGGGCGCGGGGTCATCGGGAGCTCCGGGGCGGGGTGTGCCCGATGGTGGCACGAGGCCGCAGGCCGCGGCAACGGACGTCGTTGGTCGCTACATCAGATGGCGGATGACCCCGAGCAGGGCCACGACGGTGAGCCCCAGCGCGATCGACAGCCCCTTCCAGAAGCGCACCGGGTTGCGCTCGATCAGCGAGGGCCGGGCACGGGCGACGAACTCGCTGCTGGGCTGGCTGAGGTCGGTGATGAACTCCGACAGGGAGGCCTGGCGACGCGTCGGCATGGGATGCACGGCCTGCTTGAGCGCCGCATCCACCCAGGCCGGCAGGGCGTGGTCGTCGTGCAGGGCCGAGCGGTACTCGAGCCGGTGCTGGGCCGCGCGGGACGTGGCGCGGGCCACCTCGGCGCCGTAGGGCAGGTGGCCGGTCAGCATCTGATAGGTGATCACGGCCAGCGAGAAGAGGTCCGAGGCCGGCGTGCCCGGGTCGCCCAGGAAGTATTCGGGGGCGGTGTACTGGTGGGTGCCGAGGATCTCCCCCTCGATCTGCACCGGCGCCGCCTCGGCCATGCCGGCGATCCGTGTCGAGCCGAAGTCGATGATCTTCACGGTGCCCTGGCGGTCGATCATGATGTTCTCGGGGCGCAGGTCCTGGTGGAGCATCTCCTTGCGGTGGAAGGCCCGCAGCCCGCGGGCCACCTGCTCGACGATGGCGCGCACCGTGGCGAGGTCGGGGCGGGGGTTGTCCCGCATCCACTGGGTCAGGGTCTGCCCCTCGAGATACTCCATGACCACGTAGAGCGCCGCCTGCGGCCGTTCGCGCGGGCAGGCCTTGAGGACGTGGGCGCTGTCGATGCGGCGGGCCACCCACTCCTCGAGCAGGAAGCGCTCGAGATAGGCCGGGTCCTCGCGCAGGTCCATCGACGGCGTCTTGAGGGCCACCACCACGTCGGACTCGAGATCGCGGGCGAGGAAGATGTGGCTGCGGCTGCTGGCGTGGATCTGGCGCAGGATCTCGTAGCCGTCGAAGCGCATCCGGGGCTGCAGCATCGGTGGCAGGGGCAGTTCCACGGCCCGGCGCTGCACTTCGCCGGCCTGCTGGGCGGGCAGCGCCTCGATGCGCACCAGCTGGACGGTCAGGTTGTCGCCGCTGCCGCCGTCGAATGCCGCCTGTACGATCCCGGCCGCCGCCCGGTCGAGGTCGTCGCCGCTGGCCAGTGCCGGCAGCTGGGCGTCCTCGAGGGCGTCGAAGATGCCGTCGGTGGCCAGCAGGAGCACGTCGCCGACCCGGATCGGTAGCGCCTGGTAGTCGATCTCCAGGTGGCGGTCGAGGCCAAGGGCACGAGAGAGATAGCTCTGCTCGGCCGAGACGTGGGTGCGGTGGGCTTCGGTGAGGCGCTCTGCGCGGCCGTCCCGCAGCAGAACGATGCGCCCGTCGCCCACGTGGAACAGGTGGGCGGTGTTCGACTTCAGCACCACCGCGCTGAAGGTGCAGACATAGCCCTTGTCCCGCTCATAGCGGAAGTCGCTGCGCTGGGTCTGGGCGTGGAGCCAGGAGTTGGCCGCCTTGATCACCCGCTGGGCCGCGGTGTTCACGGTCCACGCATCGGAGGTGCAGTAGTAGTCCTGGACGAAGCTCTTGACCGCCGACTCGGCCGCCTCGTGGGAGACCGCGCTCGAGCTGATGCCGTCGGCCACCGCGACCGCGATCCCCTTGGTGGCGAGCTGGGGGCCGGTCGGGACATAGGCGCCGTGGAAGTCCTGGTTGGCTGCCTTGCGGCCCTTGTCGGAGTGCTGCCCGATCGTGACGCGGAGGGTGTCGGCCATGGGGGTCTGGGGTAGCTGGCGAGGGGGTCGGCGGGCAAGCCCGGCGAGGTCTGAAAGAAAAAGGCCCCGGTCCGGGGACGGGGGCCTTGTCGGGGACCGGCGCGATCAGGCAGCGACGCGCTTCGGCCCGGTCTTGACGTGGGTGGCGTAGAGGGTCAGGCCGACGAAGGACAGGCCGCCCACCAGGTTGCCGACCACGGTCGGGATCTCGTTCCACACCAGGTAATCGTAGATCGAGAAGTTGCCACCGAGGATCAGGCCCGACGGGAACAGGAACATGTTAACAATCGAGTGCTCGAAGCCCATGTAGAAGAACAGCATGATCGGCATCCACATGCCGATGACCTTGCCCGACACGCTGGTGGACATCATCGCGGCGACGACGCCGGTCGAGACCATCCAGTTGCACAGCACGCCGCGGATGAAGAGGGTCAGCATGCCGGCCGCGCCGTGGGCGGCGTAGCCGACCGTCCGGCCCTCGCCGATGGTGCCGATCTTCTGGCCAACCGCATTGGGCGCTTCAGTGAAGCCGAAGGTGAAGATGATGGCCATCATCACCGCCACGGTCAGCGCGCCGGCGAAGTTGCCGAAGAAGACCAGGGTCCAGTTGCGCAGCACGCCGCCCATGGTGACGCCGGGGCGCTTGTCGATCAGGGCCAGTGGCGCCAGCGTGAAGACCCCGGTCAGCAGGTCGAAGCCCAGCAGATACAGCAGGCAGAAGCCCACCGGGAACAGCACCGCCCCGAGCAGCGGCTGCCCGGTCTGGACCGTGATGGTGATGGCGAAGGCCGCGGCGAGCGCCAGGATGGCACCGGCCATGTAGGCCCGGATGAGGGTGTCCTTGGTGGACATGAAGATCTTGGATTCACCGGCATCGATCATCTTCGTGACGAATTCGGTCGGCATGACGTAGGCCATGGTAATTACCCCGCTGAGGTCGAGAAAACAAAAACAAAAAGGCGTCCGGTTCTGCAGACCCTGATGGGATCAGGGGTCAGAACGGGACGCCGTTGTCCGATTTCCTGGGGCGGGCGGTTGTGGTGCCCGGCTCCATGTCCGGGCCGCCGTTAGCCTGGACTTCAGTTACCTCTTAGCAGCAAGCATGCCAGCGTCTGAACGGCGGGTTTCCTAGGGATTGCGCGGCATGTTGGGGGGCGTTTCGGGGGCGTTTCTGCCCAATTCCCGTGCAGCCAGTCAGCGCTCTGCACGCATTTGGGGCGAAATATGTTGCGGCGCAGCGTCCGGCTCAGACTTTGTCCGTGGCGATCGACGCCAGCACCGCCAGGGTCGCTTCGGCCACGTCATAGAGGCGCCGGTTCTGCTCCATCGAGGTCTTGCGCAGGGTGCGGTAGGCCTCGTCCTCCGGCATCGAAAAGCGGGCCATCAGGACGCCCTTGGCCCGCTCGATGATCTTGCGTTCGTTGAGGGCCCGGCGGGCCGCGTCCCGCTCGGCCTCCATCGCGGCCAACTTGGCCTTCTGTTCCTGCAGGACCTGCAGCAGTGGGCTCTCGCCCTCGCTGCCCTGGGCAGGCAGGGCGCCCAGGCTGCCGTCGAGGGCCAGTTCGGGACCCAGGAAGCGCTCGACCAGGCGGGCGCTCTCGGGGGGCTGGGTGGCCACCGCCTTGAGCAGTCCCGAGGCGTCGGCGAGGTCCTTCTCGGCCGCATCCACCAGGCACGCGCAAGCTTCGCGGACCTCGGCCAGAAGCTGCTCCTGCAGTCGCCACATGCCGTCGATGCGCTCGGTACAGGCGCCAAACCAGGTGTCACTCAGGTTGCTGTCGAGCGCAGAGCTTGGCGCGGAGGCGCACAGCACCCGACGCAGGCGTTCGATCTGCACCATGCACGGCGCCACCTGCATCTGGTCCCAGTCGTCCACGAACTGCCGGCCGGCAAACTCGCAGAAGATCTGGATGTTGCGCTCCTGGGTCTCGATCAGGTGCAGGATGCGCTGCTGATCCCGTTGGGAGAGGGTGCCCGAAGCCAGCAGGGCCGAGCCCACCGCCCGCTCCTGGCCCGCCAGCTCCTTGCCCTGCACCAGATTGAACAGCGCCACGAGGCGCCGCGAAATGGCCGGGTCCACGGTGGAGTCCGCCACATCGAAAATCACCGAAAGCAGGCCGGCAATCAGGCGGCTATAGGCAATCACGACCTCGTCCGCCTTCACCTGGCCTGCGGCGATACGTTCGCGCAGGGCAGGGAGGGTGTCGAGGCCCAGCACGACCCAGGCGATCAGCGAGATCAGCGAGGCATTGCCGAAGCCGGGTTCGTCGAGCTGGGTGCGGAAGCGTTCCCGCAGGGCCGCCTCGGCGGTGGAACTGGCCTCGGCCAGCTGGGTGCGTTGCTGCCCGAAGCGGCTACCCCCCGAGGCGACGAACAGGCTGGATGCGCCGCGCTCGCTCTGCAGGGCATGCACCAGATGCCCGATGGCGCCGACCAGCTCCACGCGGGAGGCCAGATGACGGAGTTGCTGAATCTGCCGGTTCTTCGCCGCGAGGACGATGGACGATGGGGTGAGTTCCATGGATGGGTGCATCAGGTTTTGCGATGCACCAATGTAAGCAAGAACCGTTCTGGGGCAAAGGGCCACGGTCGCGCCGAACCGACCGCCCGTGGTGCGGGCGGTCGGTTCGGTGTCTCCGTGGGGGCGGGTCAGGGTGACGGCGGGGTGATCGGCCTCGCCGCGTCCTCGCCGCGCAGCGCAGCGAGCTCCGCGCGGATGGCACCGAGCTCGCGCAGGATCGCGTCCTGCGCGTCGCGGGTCGGCGCTGCGTCGGCGGCCTGTTCCTGCTCGTTCACGTGCTGCATGGCATTCACGATGATCGCGATGAAGAGGTTCAGCATCGTGAAGGTGGCGATCAGGATGAAGGGGATGAAGAAGGCCCAGGCGTAGGGGAAGGCCTCCATGACCGGCCGCGAGATGCCCATCGACCAGCTCTCCAGGGTCATGATCTGGAACAGGGTGTAGAGCGAGCGGCCGAGGGTGCCGAACCACTCGGGGAAGGCCGCGGCGAACAGGTTGGTGGCGATCACTGCGAACACGTAGTAGAGGATCGCCAGCACCAGCACGATGGAGCCCAGGCCAGGGATGGCCGCCAGCAGCGCGCCGACCACGCGCCGCATCGACGGCACCATGGTCAGCAGGCGCAGCACCCGCAATACCCGCAGCGCGCGCAGGACGGCAAACGGACCGCTGGCGGGCACCAGCGCGATCGCCACCACCGCAAAATCGAACACGCTCCAGGGGTCGCGCCAGAAGGCCGCCCGATGCACATAGAGGCGTGCCGCGATCTCAACCACGAAAACCGCGAGGATGAGGCCGTCGACGGCCTTCAGCAGCGGCCCGGCCGCTGCCATTGCGGCGGGCCAGGTCTCGAGGCCGAGGAGCACCGCGTTGACGACGATCAGGGCAACGACCAGCCCCTGAACGCGGGGCTGGTCGAGCCAGCGGCCGAGGGCGCTGCGGAAGTCGCCGGGCAGGCGAATCGCGTTTTCCATGTCAGCGACCGCCACGGCCCGGGACGGTGGCGGGGGTATCAGGCATGCTCGGCGGTCCCGGCCTCGGTCTCGGTCGGCCAGTCGCGGAGGCGCTGCGACGGCGTCGACCGGCTGCGGCGGATCTGGCGGCCGAGGGCGCGCTCGGCCCGTTCCGCCGAGCGGGTCACCGCGGCGTAGAGATCCAGCTCGGTATCGTCAACCACGATGTCGGGCAGGCCGCCGACACGCAGATGCAGGCGGCAGCGCTTGTCCACCCCGCCACGCGGCCCGTTCTCGTCGCTCAGCCGCACGTCGACGCGGTGCACGTGATCGCGGTAGCGGGTCATGGCAAAGCGCACCCGCTGGGTCACGTGGTCCCGCAGGGCGGGCGTGAGATCGAAATCGTGAGCCTGGATTCGGACTTGCATCGTGAAGCCTCCGGTGACGAGAAAAAAGAATGTGGCCCCCCAGAGATCGGGGTGGTACTGCGTCAATAAAAGCAGAAAATTTTACTTTGTGAATCAGATTAAAACTGACTTTCCGGGTCCTGCCCGGGAACGCCGAAGCCTCCCCGGGCAGTCCGCGTCGGCACGGTCACGCTGCCAGCCTGTCGTGCCCCGACCTCTCACGGTGCGCTGGCGGTCTCGCCGCGAGCCGGGCCACCGGCTGGCGCGACCCGACCAGCGACTGGGCGCAGGCGAGGGCGGCGATGCCGGCCACGTGCTCCCGCCGGGTCACGGCTTCCACCACAGCGGGGCTGGCCTCGCAGAAGGCTTCGCAATCCTCGAACGTGATCATGACGGTCTCCTTTCCTGGTCTCGACTTGGGGATGCCGGGTTGGCGTGAGGAACTATAGGCAGGGAGAAGGATCGGAAAAAGCGATCTTCGTGGAGGTTTATCTACCAATTTCTGGAATGATTCGATGTCACCCAACGCACTCAACTTCCGCCACCTGCTGTACTTCTGGGCCGTCGCCAAGGAGGGCAGCATCACCCGCGCGGCCCAGCGGCTCGGGCTCTCGGCCCAGACCATCAGCACCCAGCTCGGCCTCCTCGATCGACAGCTCGGCCAGGCCCTGCTCGCGCCGCAGGGGAGATCCCTCGAACTGACCGACGCCGGGCGCACGGTGCTCGGCTATGCCGAGGAGATCTTCCGTCTGGGCGACAAGCTGGTCGCGGCCCTTGCCGAGCCGCAGGCCGCGCGGCCGCGCTTTGCGGTGGGCATCACCGACGCGGTGCCCAAGCTGGTGGCCTTCGACATGCTCCGCAGCGTGATCGCGCCGCCACTCTCCGTGCGCCTCGAGTGCGTCGAGGGTGACCTCGACAGGCTGCTGGCCGACCTGGCGCTGAACCGCATCGACCTCGTCGTCGCCGACCGGCCCGCGCCCCAGCGGGCCAACCTCCGCCTGCAGTCCCACCTGCTGCTGGCGGGCGGGGTCGATCTGTATGCCACCGACGCGCTCCATGCGGCCCATGCCCCCGGCTTCCCGCGCAGTCTCGATGGGGCGCCGCTGCTGCTGCCGGCCCGCGACGTGCCACTGCGCATCGCCCTCGATGCCTGGTTCGACGCGCACGAGATCCGCCCGCTGGTGGTCGGCGAGTTCACCGACAGCGCGCTCCTGAAGACCTTCGGCCGGGCGGGCGCCGGCGTCTTTCCGGCGCCCTCGGGGATGCGGAAACTGGTCGCCGAGCAGTACGGCGCGCGGCCGCTCGGCACCCTCGACGGCGTTCGCGAGACCTGGCACGCCATCTCGGCCCACCGGCGCATTCCGCACCCGGCCATTGCCGCGGTCCTCGCCGAGGAGCACCCGGCCGACGGCGGCACTGGCAGCGACTGAGGCGCTGCGCGTTCGCACCCCGGCCCCGAGCGCGTATCCTTTGGCCCCTTTGCGCTGCCTGCCAACCCTGTGCCCGAGCTCTCGCTGCCCGTCTTCGCGGGCCTCACCTTCGTCGCCTTCCTCGGCGGCTTCATCAGCTCCATTGCCGGCGCGGGCGGCATGCTGGTGCTGCCCTGCCTGCTGTGGGCCGGCGTGCCGCCAGTCCAGGCGCTGGCCACCAACAAGTGCCAGAGCGTGTTCGGCACCCTGTCATCGGCGGTCAACTACTTTCGCCAGGGCCATCTCGAGCTCACGCCGCTCATCGGCACCCTGGCCTGGGCCTTCGTCGGCGCCATCCTTGGCACCTTGCTGGTGCAGCATCTCGACAAGGCGCTGCTCGAGCGCCTGCTGCCGGTGATCCTGATCGTGCTGGCCGGCTACTTTGCCCTGTCGCCCCGGATCTCGGACCGGGACACCCCGCCACGCCTCCCGGCGCGCTGGTTCGCGCCGCTGGTGGGCGGTGGCCTCGGTGTTTATGGCGGCTTCTTCGGGCCGGGCATGGGCAGCTTCTCGGCGGCGGCCTTCGCCGGCCTGCGGGGCTTCAACATGCGGCGCGCGACGGCCAGCACCAAGCCGGTGGTGCTGGTGACCAATTTCACCTCGATGACCCTGTTCATCCTCGGTGGCCACGTCATCTGGTCCCTCGTCGCGGCGATGGCGGTGGCCCAGATCATCGGCGCCCGGCTCGGCTCCAACCTGGTGATCCGGCGGGGCGCGGCGCTGGTGAAGCCGGTGATCGTGGTGGTAACGGCGGCGATCGCCATCCGGCTGATGCTGCGATAGGGCGGGCGCTCACTGACGGTGTCGGTCATGCTCCCGCCGTGGACGGGCGTCGCGGCGCCCCAGGTCTTCCGTTTCAGCGGGCTCGCCTGGCTGACGGGCCTTACCGGCTTCGGCTGTCTCCGGCTCGCGCCCGGGTGGCGGTGTAGGCCGGGCGCGAATCGCCCCCGGCGGGGGCCGCGAGGATGGTGTCCAGCAGCGCGTGGGGGTCGCGGGAGCAGGCCAGGGTCAGGGCCGGGACCGCGGCGAGGATGTAGCGGGTTTCGAGAAACTCGGCCATCGGCAGCGCGTGGCCCAGGAGCATTGCGATGTCGATCGTGGCCTGGGCGATGCCCAGCACGCAGAAGCAGGCAGCCAGGCCCAGCAGCAGTCGGTCGGTAAGTCGCATGTGCGCCTCATTGCTTGCGGGTGGTGTGAGGGCGGGCCGACCGGGTCGGATGCACCTCGAGCAGGTCCGACTATTCTATTGGCATATTTCCCAGAAGGCCAGGCCGCATCCGGGAGCGCCGGCTACGGGGCCGGTGGGGGTCTGGATAGACGGTACCGAGCTCACTTCCCATCGCCTTGTGTTGCCGTCTCGAGCGTGCTGGCGAGGTCGGCGACCAGCGACAGGAAGTCCCGCGTGGCATCCTCGGCCGGCGTGAAGGCGGCGTCGCCAGCGACCCGGTTGCGCAGGGCGCGCAGGTCGGTGAACAGCACCAGCGCATCGCGCGGGATGATGCGCTCGTAGGCGGCCTTGCGCAGCACCAGCAGCGGGCTGCGGCCCAGCACCGGTTCGAGTTCGAGACGCCGCTGTCCCAGTTCGATCGCTGCCGACTCGATCTCGCGCCAGGCGGCGAGCACGGCCTCCCGCGTGCCGCCGGCGGCCGCGATGGCGGCTGTTGCGCGGTCATCCACGGTGGTGCTCGGTTCCAGCGCCAGCGCCGCATGGGCCTGCAACTCGGCGACGCGCTGCTCGAACTCGAACTCGGCCGGTCCGACTTTGCCCTTTCTGACGCGCAGCAGCAGATCGGAGAGCTGGGGCCGGTAGATCACCGCGATGGTCAGCGCCGTCAGCGGCCAGAGGGTGGCCTTCAGGAGTTCGATGACGAAGGTCGGTAGGTCCATGGGTGAAGCGCCCCCCATTGCCATGTCGCGAAACGAACCGGCCGCTGCCGAGCGCGCGCCGGCCACCGGCAGACCGCTCGGCGGCCTCGCCGATGGTCCTCTCCAATTCTAGAGGCGGCGGGGCCGTGCGTCTCCGCGTCAGCGAGCCGCAGCCGCGCAGGTCACCTCGGCCGCGCCGTATCCCCACCGCAGCCGCGCCTCGCCGTGGTGCTCCCAGAACGCCTCGTTGCCGCCCTCGTAGCGGCTGCCGCTGGCGCTGGGCTGGCGGAACATCAGCGATGTGGCGTCGCCCCGCTCGGCGATCAGGGTCGGCGGGTCGGTCTCGAAGTGGGTGACGATCACCTCGGAGCCCGGTGCGTCATCGCAGCGGAAGGTGAACGGCCCGGTGGCCGGGACGAGGCGGTAGCGGGCCTGCAGCTCGGCGATCCGTGTGACATAGCTGTCCGCCACGCAGCGGTGGCGGTCGTCGGCCTTCCAGCAGTCGTTGCGCCCCTTGATCCAGCCCCGCTGCTCGGCCTTCAGCATCGGCGGGTGCTCGTTGCCGGCCTTGGCGAGGGCGGCCCGGTAGACCGCATCCATGCGGCGATCCAGTTCGGCCAGCGACGGATCGCGGCAGATGGCCTGCTCGATCTCGCCATTCGCCCGGGCGCAGTCGAAGGCCGGCCCTTCGGCGGACAGCGATGCCGCGGCGGCCGGCCGGGCCTCGAGCCGGGAAGCCAGCCAGTCGCACCAGGCGGCGCTGCCGCGCTCGGGCACCGACGGGTGGCCCCGCAACCCGAGGCGGAACTCGACCACCGACTGCCACTCGGCCGAACCCGGATCGGGGCCGTGGCCCTGGCCGTCACCGGTGGGCAGGCGCGCCTCGACCGAGCGGATGAACCCGGGCGAGCAGGGGGCCGTTGTGTCCGCCTGGGCGTGGCCAAGGGTCAGCAACAGGGAAAGGGCGAGAGGCAAGGGAATCGACTGTCGCATGAGTGGCTCCGGGGATGGTGCAGGGACAGGCCGCTGTTTTCCCCGGGGGTTCCCGGGTGAGCCATGCGGCCGAATGCCCGATGGCGATGGTGTGCCCGGCCGGTTCATCGGGCACCCCCGGAAATCGGGGCGTGCGGCGCCAGCTTCCGTTCCATGACGATGTTGCAGCGGGCATACACCGGATGAGGGCCTTCGCTCACGGTCTCGAAGCCGTGCCTGCGGTACAGCGCGATGGCGGACGCGAGCACCGTATTCGAGAGGAGATATACGGACTCGGCACCGGCCCGCTCCGCCTGCGTGATGGCGGCCTGCAGAAGCTGCGCACCATGGCCCTTGCCCCGCTCGGCAGGCGCTACCGCCATCCGGGCCAACTGGTAGCGCTGTGGCGAATCCCTGAACAGGGCACACACGCCCAGCACCCGGTCCTCCTCGACGAGACTGAGGATATGGCCGCCATCGCGGACGATCCGGTACGGATCCTCCGCCAGCTTGCGGTCCGATGCTTCCAGCCCGAAGTGCTCCGTAATCCACAGCTCGTTGAGCCGGATGAATTCGGCGCATCGGTCTTCGTTGTCAATTTCGATGGGCATCGACAGGTGCCTCCCACATGCAGCCACCGCGGCCCCGACGAGCGAAATGCTGCGGCCAATGGGCACGTCGCTGGGCGAGGCACCGGGTGTCAGCGGTCACAGAGCGAATCGGGGCGGTCGTCGTCGAGGATAGCGCACAGACTGCACCTCGGCCGACGCGGCACGGTCCGGCCCTGCTTGCGGCGGGACGTAGGGCTGTCGAGTGCGATCGTTCGGGGCTCAAGGACCGGCTTGCAACCGTGATAGACGCCGATTGCGCCTGACCATGATCGGGATGCCACGGGCCGAAGCTTGACCCCGGGCAAGGCGTCGGGTGACAAGTGCGTGGATCATGATTCCGTCTGAGACTGATCGAAGAGTCCCGCCATGTCGCCCGATGCACCCACGCACGCGGAGTCAAGTGCCCGCCGGCCGCAAGCCGGTTCGGGAGCGCACGCGGCCGGGAGCGTCCTGATCGTTGATGATCATCCGCTCTTCCGCCACGGTGTCGCCGCCGCGCTTGCCGGTTGCAGGGACCTCGAGGTGGTCGCTGAGGCCGGGAGCGGCGACGACTGCATTCGCCTTGCGACATCCCTCGATCCGGACCTGATCTTGTTGGACCTCAGAATGAAGGGGCTGGACGGCGTCGAGACCCTGCGCGGCCTGCGTGAGGCTGGCAGCCAGGCGTGTGTCCTGATCCTGTCGGGTTCCGAGAATCCTGCTGACGTCGAGCGTAGCCTTCAGGCCGGTGCCGACCGCTATCTCAGCAAGGACATCGAGGCGGGCGAACTGTCGCAGCAGGTGCGCGGCGCCCTTGCCAGGTGCCGCATGTCATTCAGGCGATCAAGCGTGGCAAGGACGGCCTCGCCAAAGCTCACGCGGGCCATCTCGACACGCGAAGCGGCCGTCCTTGAGCGCTTGTCCCTGGGACTGACAAACAAGGCCATCGCCCGGCAGCTTCACATTGCAGAGGGAACCGTCAAGGTGCACATCCGCAACATGAAGCGGAAGCTCGGATGCGATTCCCGCCTGGAACTCGCCGTCTGGTTCCTGCAACGGAACGACTGAGCGGCGACCCCGGAAATGTTCAGCTGCTCGCCCGCTGGGGCGCCAGCGGCTCGATGATGGGCTCGGGAACAATCGATGCCCACTCGGGGCTCGCCAGCAGGCTTCGACAGCGGGCCGTGAGCGTTATCTGTCGCCCGCTGATTTCGATCAGACCGCCTTCGATCATGTCTCGAAACACGCGGGACAGCGTCTCGGGCGACAGACCAATTCTCGCTGCCATCAGTTGCTTCGGGATTGGAAGATCGAGGCTCAATGCGCCGTCGGCGCGTTCGATGCGCCGACCGCAGCGCTGCATGAATTCAAGCGCGCGCTTGCAGCTCGAGTCCCCCTTCAATGATGCGATGTCGCGCACCAATGAAGCGCCGTGGTCGGCCAGTGCCCCAACCACGCGTCTCGCGAGGCCCACATCCAGTTCCATCGCGCGCTCGAGGCCGTCCCGCCCGATCTCGACGATCGTCGACTCCTCGAGCGTTTCAGCGCGAGACGTGGGCGCGCCAGACGAAAATACCTGCGCGAGGCCGAGCATGTCGCCCGGAAAGGCCAACTCAATGACCATTTCATGGCCGGCAACAGAGCAGATGGTCTGCTTGATCTGGCCAGACATCAGATACAAAACCGTTTGGGCTGGCATGCCCTGAGAGTGCAGCACCGTCCCACGTCCGACCGATTTCAGCTTGACGTCCTCGGCCACCGCGGCATGTGCGTGCGACGACAGCCCGGCGAGCAGCGGGATCTGTTCGATCAATGGAGGGTGCTCTACCCGCGCGGCATGCAGCATGGCGAACTCTCTGGGGACATTTCCATCGTCTTGTGCTGGGCTCTTGAGCCTCTTTGTATGCAAATTGACACAATTTCACCGGAGGGGGCGATACCCCTTTGGGGGTAGGGGGCATGATCAGAGAATCAGAATATGCATTCGTCCTCGCTCACAGCCGTATCGCATACTCGGGTTCAGCGGAGGCGCTGATGGGTGGCTGAGGCGCCTGCGCGTATGGCGAAGCGGGCGTTTCAATGCGGTGCCCGGGTCTTGCTCGGGGCGCCGCGATTCAGATGCCCAGGGGAAAACGGGCATCCCCGCCGCGGCCCTGGGTGTCACGCCAGCCGATCTCCAGGGTTTCGCCGGCCTGCGGCGTGCGCAACCGGAATGCCAGGTAGGGGTCGGCCGCCACGGACTGCCCGCAGGCCATGCCGAGCAGGGGGTTTCCGTCGATATCGACGTTGATCATCGTGATGTGGTTGGCTGGCCGACTTACGATGTCCGAAGCGTCCCGTTGCTCAACGCGCATCGGGTGGCGAATCAGCAGCCGTGCGTCGGCCATGCCCTCCCGCGGCGGATCGTGCCGGAAACGGATGGTGCCAAGGTCCGTGGGCGGGGTCTCGTCCTGACCGGGGTTGCAACCGCTGGCGACGATCTTCAGAAATGTCGTCGCGGCATACAGCCTCTGGCCGGTCGCGGCCAGCAGGATGACGGACTGGCTTCGGGCGAGCTTGATACGCAGCGCAAGCGGGCCGGAGAACCGCTCGCCCAGATCAAGCGTGGCGACCAGGGGGTGGGGATTTGCCGAAGCGACCAGGGCAATTCGGTGTGGCGTATCGCGCTGTGTGCCCAGGCGCAGGCGGACGGGAACGTGGGCGCCGTCATCGGTGATCTCCGGACCTTCAATGGCGACAGCATCCGAGGTGTCGATGGGGAGATCGGGGAACAGGTTGTCGATGGTCGCTCTCACCGAGGGCTGATCAAGAGGCGCTGCACGCGCTGCACGAGCTCGCCCGGCGCTCAGGGCGGCCGCCCCCGTCACCATCCAGCTCCCGATGTGCAACAGCGCTTCCCGGCGGCGCATCACTCAGCCCAGCATGTCCGACCAGATGTTGGTCGCCCAGGCACGCGCCAAGGCGGCCTCTTCGCTGCTGCGTGCCTGCGACACGCCCGAACTGCCGTCAGCAAGCCGCAGGCCCTTGCCGCCCTCGGCGACGCGGTAGACGGCCGCCACGTTGAAGGCCTCGTCGTTGCTGACGAAGCTGTAGCAGGTGTTCGACAGCACCGGGTCGCGGTAGGGGTCGCGTCCGGCGAAGTGGTCCGCGAGCGCAGCGGCGAGTACCTTGCCCTGCTGGTTGGCCACGTGGCCCGATTTGGGCGCTGGGGTCGACAGGGTCGCGTCGCCGATCACGTGGATGCCGTCGACCCGCTCGGCGCGATAGTCGATGAAGTTCACGCGAGCCCAGCGCTCGCCCTCGCCCAGCGCACCGGCGCGGCGCGCGATGTCGCCGGCGCGCTGCGGCGGGATCACGTTGAGCACGTCGGCGCGCAGGTCCTCGAACTCCGAGCGCACGGTGAGGCGGTCGGTGTCCACCTGCAGCACGGCGTTGCTCGGACGGTATTCGATCAGCGTCGGATAGAGCTCCCGCCAGGCGGCCCTGAACAGGCCCTTCTTCGAGATGATGTCGGGGTTGGCGTCGAGCACGATCAGCTTGGCGCGGGGCTTGTGGCGGGCCAGATAGGTCGCCACAAGGCTGGCCCGCTCGTAGGGGCCGGGCGGGCAGCGGTAGGGCGCCGCCGGGATGGTCATGACGAAGACGCCCCCGTCGGGCATCGCTTCGAGCCGGGCACGCAGCGCCGCCGTCTGCGGGCCGGCCTTCCAGGCATGGGGCACGCGGGCCTGTGCGGCTTCGCCCTCGAGCCCGGGCACCGCGGCATAGTCGAAGTCCACCCCCGGCGATAGCACCAGCCGGTCGTATTCGAGCTGTCCGCCTCCGGCGAGCTGCACCCGGCGCCGCTCGGGGTCGATGTCGCGCACCGTGTCTCGCACCAGGCGGATGCCGTTGTCCGCCGCCCAGCGCCCGTAATCCAGCGTCAGGGAGGCCAGGTTCCGTCCGCCGGACAGCACCAGGTTGCTCTGCGGGCACGAGACGAAGGCCCGGGCCGGCTCGACCACCGTCACCTCGACCGAGGGCGCCCAGCGGCGCAGGTAGCGGGCGGTGGTGGCTCCCCCCCAGCCAGCCCCGACGACCACCACCCGGCCGGTCGGTGGCGTGCGCAGCGGCGTCGCGCAAGCCGGCAGCAGGGACGACAGAGCCAGCGCCGCGCCGGCCTTGAGTGCGTCGCGTCGATCGAGGCTCATGGCCGGCACTCCCTGGGAAAGGTCAGCGGGCTCTGGCGGCCGGCGAAATACTCGGCCATGGCCTCGAGTTCGGTGGCACTGTAGCCGCGTGCGTGGCGGTGCATCACGGTGGCTTCGCGCTGCCCGGCGGCGAAGGCCTCCAGCGCCTGCAGGATGGCCTCG
>JAGRGD010000278.1 GCA_020445665.1 Rhodocyclaceae bacterium | reverse complement strand
GCGCCAGCGAAGCCGGCGGGCTGTGCAAAGCCCGCAGTGGACCGCCACCCTTGCCTTCCTCCCGCGCCTTGTGGCACAGGCTCAAAGTCTCAACGCGATCCGCCATACAAATGCCCACAGACCCTAGATCGCGCTCTGGGCCACCACCTGGTTGCGGCCACCCTGCTTGGCCCCGTACAGGGCCGCATCGGCACGCCGCAGCAGATCATCCGCACTCCGGTCCTGGCGCCGGGCCTGGGCGGCACCGATGCTGATCGTGAGCGGCACCTCGCCGACGTCGGTCGGCGCCGGATTGGCCTCGACCAGGGCGCGAAAGCGATGCGCGAAATCCATGGCGCCATCGAGGTCGCTGCCGGTCAGCAGAAAGGCGAACTCCTCGCCGCCGAGGCGGGCGAAGACGTCGGTCCGCCGCAGTTCCCGTCCAGCCAGCAGGCACAGGTGCTTGAGTACCTCGTCGCCGATCGCGTGCCCGTGGGTGTCGTTGACGCGCTTGAAGTGGTCCACGTCGAGCATCAGCAGGCTGACGGGATCCTCAAAACGCTTCTGGCGGACCAGCTCCTGCTCGCAGCGCTCGATGAACTGCCGGCGGTTGGTCACGCCAGTGAGCGGGTCGGTCGTCGCCAGCCGCTCGAGTTCGCGCTCCATCGCGCGCCGCGCGGAGATGTCCTGGAAAACCACCTCGACGCCGATGCGCTCGCCGCCCTCGCGCATTTCGGTGACCGTCATGCGAATCGCGATCGTGCTCCCATCCCCCCGCACCAGGGTCTCTTCGGCCTTGCGCGTCTGGCCGTCGGCGAGCGTCTGCCGGATCGGGCAAGCGTCCCCTTCGCACCGGCTGCCATCGTCGTGTCGCAATTCGAACAGGTCCCGCAAGGGGAGATTCGAAGCGGTGGCCTCGTCGATGCCGAGCAGGTCCAGCGCCATCGGGTTGATGAACATGCAATGGCCCTGGGTATCGACACCGAAGATGCCCTCCCCCGCCGACTTGAGCAGCAATTCGTTGCGGGACGACAGGCGCGCGATCTCGTGCTGGGCGGCACTGGCATGCTCTTCGGCGCGCCGCCGCTCGGTGACGTCAAGCTGGATGCCTGCCGCCCTCAGAGGCACGCCATTCTGGTCGAAGTGGATCACCTGCCCCAGGCCGTGGATCCAGACCCACCGGTCGGCCTCCTTGTGCCGCATCCGGTACTCACACACGAAGCGCTCGCTGCGCCCCTTGAGATGCTCCACCAGACACTGCCGGACGGTATCGCGGTCGTCCGGATGGATCAGAGCCTCCCAGTCGTCGTAGTGGGGTCTGACCTCGCCACTCTCGTAACCGAGCATGGCCAGGCCGGAGCCGCCGAACTCGAGCCGCCCGCTGACGATGTCCCAGTCCCACAGCCCCAGCCCGGCGCCCTCGATGGCGAGACTCAACTGCTCTTCGCTCCGCCGCAGGGCATCGGCGGTCCGGCGCGCGCCGGAGATGTCGATCATGACGCCCCGTAGCCAACGCGATTCGCCCCCCTCCAGCACCACGGTGACGATGTCACGCAGCCACACCGTATGCCCGTCGCTGGCCAGCATCCGGTATTCGAACTCATAGCCCTCGCCACGCTCGGCCATCGCGGCCACGTCGTTGAGCACCCAGTTGCGGTCATCCGGATGAATGTGCAGTTTCCAGAAATCGTCGTCGTACCAGCGCTCGATGGGGTAGCCCAGAAGCCGCTCGGCATGGCGGCTAACGTAGGTGAACTGGCCATTGCGCGCGTCGGATTCCCACACCAGGCCGTCGGTGGAGTCCACGAGATCACGATAGCGACGGCGTTCCTGGATCAGGATCTGTTCGCTGCGCTTCAGGGTCGTCATGTCGAGACACACCCCCGACAGGCTCTTGACCCCCCCGGCAGCGTCCCGCTCGACCCGCGCACAGGCGCGCAGGTAGTGGGTGTCGCCACCCCGGCGAACCACCCGGAAGTCCACCTCCATGTCCTCGTCGCCGCTGCGTGCCCGTTCGAGCGCCATGGCCATCCGGGAGCGGTCCTGGGACGCGATGCACTCCAGCCAGCCGGCCAGGGAGCCATCGAAGCGCTCGGGGGCGATGCCGTGAAGACGGAACATGGCCTCGTCCCAGCTGAACGACTGGGCCGCCAGCTCATACTCCCAGACGCCGATGCCGGCCGCCGCAGCGGCAATCGAGAAGCGCCGGTTGAGGCCCTCGATGCGCTCGGCGTTCTCGCGCATCGACGCCTCGACCTCCCGCCGCGCTGCGAGGCTGACCATGGCGATCACCACGCCCATGTCCTCGCCAGCCACCGGCACCGCGCTCATCTCGAGCTCGACCGTGGCCTCCCGCAGGTCGATCCGGAGCTCCATGGGCTCGACCGGCACCTGTTCGGCCAGCGCCCGCGCGTCGGGCAGTTCGTCGGCCGACAACACCTCGCCCCGACCGTCGCTGATGACGAGCCCCAGTTCCGACAGGCGCTTGCCCGCCAGCTCGAGGGGACGCGCCTGAAGCAGGTCGACCGCCGCCGCATTGAACTCCCGCAGGCGCCCCTCCGCGTCGGTGATCGCCACGCCCACCGGCATGGCCGCGAGCATCGCGCGCGCCATGGCCTGCTGGGCCCGGATCTTCTCCTGGGCCTCGACCCGGATCGAGATGTCCTGCAGGGTGCCGACGATGCGTCCCTGGCGACCGTGTTCGTCTTCCGGCATCTCGGCCCGCATCTCCACGTGCCGGATGCGGCCACTGCGCGTCTGCAGCCGCATCTGGACCTGGAGGGGCTTGCCCTGCCGCTGGGCCTCCCGATAGACGCTGTTCACCCATTCCCGATCATCGGGATGGATGGTGTCGATGAAGACATCGTAGTGGGGGTCGTTTTCATCGCGATCGAGTTCGAACATCCGGAAGATCTCGTCGGACCAGTAGATCTCGCCGGTATCGAGGTTGCGCTCCCAGCTGCCGATCCGGGCGACGCGCTGGGCCGCATTGAGCCGCGCTTCGCTGCGCTTGTAGCCCTCGGTCATCTCATGCAGGTCGGTGATGTCGCGGGCGACGCAGAGCACGCCGATCAGCTTGCCGCTGCCAGCGAACATCGGCGTGCGGACCGTCTGCACGAGCTCGCAGTGGCCATCGCTGGCAAAGGTGATCCACTGCTCGGAGACGGCAGGCGTGCGTCGCTCCAGCACCTCCCGGTCGCCGATCCGGCTGGCATCGATGAACTGGGTGTCGGCGAAGTCCTCGTCCGTCTTGCCCACCAGCTCACCCACCGGCGCGCCAAAGAATTTCTCGAAGCGTCGATTGCAGCCCAGATATCGCCCTTCGGGATCCTTCAGCCAGACCAGGTCGGGAATGCTGCGCACCACCATCCGGAATCGCTCCTCGCTTTCCCGCAGTGCGCGTGTGCGCTGCTCCACCTCCGCCCTCAGGAAGATCGGCTTCATCAGCAGGCGTTGCAACAGGTAGGCCACGATCAGGCAGAGGCTCAATACCCCCAGCCGCAAGCGCCACAGCTCGGCCGCATCGTCCCAGCCGCGACGCGGCGCCAGGCTGAAGGTCCATTGTCCGCTCGGCACCTGCAGGCCAAGTTCGACGGAGTCCGGCGGCACGCGGCCCGCGGATGACGCGATCAACGTGACGCTGCGCCCGTCGGGTCCGCGGGTCCACAGGGCATAGTCGTAGTCGCGCTCGGGAATGCGATCGATGCCGGTCCCTTTGAGCAGCGCCGGGAAGCGCAGATAGACCGACACGAGGCCCCACAGCGGCTCGCCACGTCCCTCGTCCTCGTCAAGATAGATCGGCAGGAGCCCAACCACGCTTTGCTCGCCGTCGGGTAGCTGGAACGGGCCCGCCACGGTCAGGCGACGATCGCGAACCGCATTGCGCGCCTCCCGCTCCGCCCGTTCGCCGCGCAACAGATCGCGACCCAGTTCCCCATCGCTGCCCTCGCGCGGATGCACGTCGCTGATCACTCCGCCAGGCGCCAGCTGCAGCGCCGAAACGCCGGGGAAATGCGACAGCAGTGAAGTGGCCACACGGGGAAAGTCATCGACCCGTCCCCCGCCCTGTCGCACCAGCTCCGCCAGGACGCGCGAAGCCGCCAGGCTGCCATTGAGCCGCTCGCTGAACAGGCGCAGATGGGCGTGCGCCAACTCCGTGGCCCTCGCCCTGCTCGCCTCGCGCTCGGCATCCTCCCAGCGCACCACGAGCGACATCGCAAAGAGGCTCAGACCGACAAAAAGGCCAAGGCCGACAAGGCCGGCTCGCAGGGTATTTTGTCGGAGCGGCAGGCTTGCCCCGCTCCGCCGACGGTCCTTCATCCGATATTCCATTGGCGTGCAGCGTGACGCTGCCAATCGTTCATTCTACGACGCCTGTGCACACCTGCCCGAGGCGGCGCTCACGCTCGACCCGCAACCGCCAGTCGACGGGACGAGCGGCTGTGGCCCGATGCCCCCCGAACGGCGAGGCGGCGATCGACGCGCGGTCGTGGCCAGCGGGGCCCCAGCCGGCGATGTGCGGCCATGGGATTCGGGCACGGATCATGCGACCCTGCGCAATCGATCCGGTCGCATCGGACCGGACTGGCAGGAATCCGATATGAGCCAATTTGACTGGGACGAAGCCCGCCACGGCCTCGGGGTTGAGGCGATGGACGGGGTACACCGTGAATTTCTGGCGCTTGCACGCGCCCTGGAGGATTGCCCCTCCAGCCTCTTCGCCGAGCGCCTGGCGGAACTGGCGCATCACACCGAGGCGCACTTCGCCGCGGAAGAGGCGTCCATGCGACGCACCAACTGCCCCACCCTGAGCGAGCATGTCGCCGAGCACGGCCGACTGCTCGCCGATCTGCGGCGATTTTCTACCGCCGTTCAGCGGGGTCGGCCGGCGATGGCGCGGGCCTTCCTCGAGGACGGACTGGCCGCCTGGTTCGCCAACCATCTGGCCACCATGGACGCCGCACTCGCGGCCCATCTCAAGACCCGACAGGGCGGCGCTGAGGCGGACCGGGGCGAGGACGATTGACGCGTCAATCAACCAGGCGATTCCCGATCAGGCACTACGGGGTCCATTCGCGCCCTCCCCTCCAACATACAAAGGGGGCGGGAGGCCTGCCCGCAGTCGTTGCGTGTTTGCTTGCCGCGTGAATAGGGTCCGTGAACATGTGCATGGCGGATCGCCAGACAAGAATGTCCACAGACCCTAGCCTACGGCGCGCAGGACCGGGGGCCGGCGCATCCGCAGCACCCGGCCGGCGCTGGCGCCGCCAGCCACGGTTTCGAACCCGAACTGACGGAAGAAGCGGATGGCACGCTCGTTGTAGATGGTGACCACGAGGCTCACCGGGCGACCCCGCCCCGCCTCCGCGAGACCCGCCTCCATCAGGCGGTGGGCAGAGCCGGTTCCCAGATGCCCCGGCAGCATCACGATCCAGCGCAACTCGGCGAGACCGTCGCAGCCGTCGATGATCAGGAACCCACAGGCGCGGGCATCCTCCTCGGCCACCAGGACAATTTGTCGGGGATCCGACACCGCCTGCCGGAAGGCCGACTCGACGGACGCGACGATCTGCTCCGTCTCGGCGTGGGCGATCTCGTCAAACCCCGGCACCACGACGGCAGGATGCAGCGCGGCGGCAATGCGCTCGCGCATGGCCTGAAAATCCCCTGGCCGGCCCTTCCGAATCCGTGTTTCCGACATCAAACGTCTGCTCCACCGTCAGCCTCAGAGGATAGACCTCCCGGCGGTGCTGACCATGTCGGATAGCCCTAATGGCGCGCTCGGGACAAGGTCGCCGCCGGAGCGTGCGCGAACAGCCGCCGGGCCTGGGACTCGCAGGACGCCCGGACCGCCGGATCGAGGGCGACCAGCCAGCGCTCGGGCAACGCGCTTTCACCGTACAAGGCGCCGGCGAGCATGCCCGCGATCGCGCCGGTGGTGTCTGCGTCGCCGCCCCGGTTGACCACCTCAACGAGACAGGCTTCAAAGTCCGCCGTGTCGACGAGCGCCTGCATCACGGCCCGATAGGTGTCCACCACGTACCCGCTCGGGTTGAGGCACTGCCGACCCCGGAAGCGCAGCTCGGGGTGGACTTCGGACAGGCTCGCGGCTTCCTTCAGGAGGACCTCGGGCCCGGCTCCGCAGACCAGCGCCGACACCATCCGCACCAGAGCACAGACCACGGCATCGGAAAGGGGATTGTGGTGCGTGACGCGGGCCTGGACCAGTGCCGCCGCGTCGAGGCGGGCCGGGGTGGATCCGGCCAGCGCCAGGGCCACCGGCAGGCAACGCATCGCCGCACCATTGCCCGCATCCTGGGATTCGGGCACATGGACGGCGCCGGTGTTGCGAAAATGCAGGATCCCGCGGCGCACCGTATTGCCGATATCCACCGGACGGCCCCGCATCCAGCCGTCGAAGGCCCGGGCGCAGGCGGACGCCTCGATTCGCCCGTGCGCCTCGAGAATCGCCTCGCCGAGGGCGAGCGCCATGGTCGTGTCATCGGTCACCTGGCCGGCCCGCAGGCGCAGCCAGCCGCCACCGACAATCTCGGTGTGGCGCCCTCCGCGGCGGCGATTGGCGTGCGCGATCTCGGCGGGCGTCATGAACTCCACCGTCGCGCCGAGTGCATCACCGATGGCCAGACCGAGGAAGGCGCCGACCGCCCGCGCCTGCCGCTGCCCGGCGGTCAGGTCGGCGGCGGGTGCCGCCTCACTGCTCAGGACCGAAACAGTCATCGAACTCGCTGCAGGCCTCGCAACTGGGCGCACGGCAGATCACCAGTCCTTCCAGTTCGCACAGCTGCCGGTAGAGGAACTTCTTCCATTTCATGTCCCGGTCGTTGCGTGCCGCCAGGGTCGGGAAGTTGCGACGCATCAACTCGCCCAGCTCGCCGCGCGAAGCCAGCCCCAGATCCTGCCAGAGGTGGTCGCTGCCGAGGCAGCCGGAGGCGACGATGAGCGCCATATCGAGGGCGCCCGCGACTTCGAGGTCGGCATGATCCTGCAGCAGACGGATCAGATCCCCCATCTCGAGGGCGCGCTCGCGAGCCGCCTCGATGGCCGGATCGTCCCGCTCGGGCAATCGCCAGGCCAGGTCCGGGAAGTGCTCGCCGACACACTGCGTGAAGCCCTCGCGTCCGAGCCCCAGGTCGGCGGGCAGACATCCCCTGCCCAGGGTCCATCCGGCCAGTAGCGACGCCAGCGTCGCGTCATTGGCGAGGCCGCTGGCGCGGGACATCAGGTGCGCCACCATGGCTGCGCGCGGCGCGTCGGATCGGCTGCGAATGCTGGTTTGTACGCTCAGGTCCGCCATCTGCATTCCTCCGGTCGGTTCGGTCGCCCGGGGGCCGCTGTTGCCGCCCCCGGGCGACCCGTTCGGATCAGGACAGGTCGCCGGTGCCGTACTCGACGAGGATGTCCTCGTCACGGACGATGCACTGGCAGGCCAGGCGATAGTCCGGGGCGAGATCGTCCACGTCCATGCGGTCGAGGTCGTCCTGGCTGACCTTCTTCAGCTCCTTGAGGACGGTGCGCTCCTTGGGCGTCAGGTGGCCGGCGTGCTTCTTCTTGTGCTGGTCGATGACCGTGACCTTGATCAGGCATGTCCCGCACTCGCCGTCTTCACAGGAGAACTCGATGGGCACGTGATGCTCCTTGGCAACCTTGAGGATGGTCTCCTTGTGGCTGCCGGCCGGGGCATAGACGGTCTTGTCCCGGTGTTCCGGGCTGGTAAAGGTGATGTTTGGCATGTTGAAACTCCGCGTTTGAAGCGTGGTGGTTGAAAATCAGGCGGGGCGGACGACGATCTCGCCGCTCAGGACCTGGGCCTGACAGGCCAGGCGCGCCGAACGTGGCGCCAGGTTGTCGGACAGGACCTGGTGCTCCAGGACCGATGGCTGGGCCAGGTTCTCGGAGCCGGAGACGATCTTCATCATGCAGGTGCCGCACTCGCCTTCCCGGCAGCCATAGGTGATGCCGGCCCCGACCTTTTCGGAGACCTCGATCAGGCGGGTGCCCGCCGGCACGGTGACGGTGACGTCGATATCCTCGAAGGTGACGCTTGCTTTGGGCATGGGGGGATCTCCGCGTGAATGGTCGGTGTCAGGCCAGCTCGGCCATGTCGATGACGCGCTTGCGCGCCGTACCGGTGAGATGGGCGCCCAGAGAGCGGCCCAGCTCGCGGCAGCGCTCGAGGTCGTCCTCGGTGGGGTTGAGCTTGACCTTCAGGCCCTTCACCGGCACCCGCATCTTCAGGCCGCGCAGGCGGTCCTCGACCAGCCCGACCGCTTCGCCGCTCCAGCCGTAGGAGCCGAAGGCCGCGCCGAATTTGCCTTTGACGGAGACCAGGGTCAGGGACGACAGCAGTTCCCACACCGGCTTGACCGCATCGGCGTTGAGGGTCGGCGATCCGAAGACCAGGCCGTCCGCCTCTTCGATCAGGTCCACGAACTGGGCCACGTCGCTGACCTGCAGGTCGTACAGCGAGACGCGCAGGTGCTCCACCTCCTCCGCCCCCTCGGCCACGGCTCGCGCCATCCGCTCGGTGTTGCCGTAGGCCGAGGCATAGAACACCAGCAGGGTCTTCTCTCCGCTCCGGGCGGCGAGCTCGGGGGTGGCCAGGCGGCGGTAGCGGGCCATGTAGCTTGCCGGGTCCTGGCGCAGGATGGGGCCATGGGCGGGCAGGATCGTGCGCGGGGCCAGCGGCTCGAGCTTGTCGAGCGCCTCGAGCACGTGCGCCCGGAAGGGCCGCATGATGTGGTGGTAGTAGTAGTCGAACGAGAAACGGAAGTCCCCGACCGTGTCGTTCCACAGCCGGTCGTCGCAGAAGTGGCAGCCGAAAACGTCGCCCGAGAACAGCATGCCCTGGTCCTCGAGCCAGGTGCATTGGGTGTCCGGCCAGTGCAGATACGGCGTATTGACGAAGGACAGCCGCCGGTCGCCCAGCTCGAAACAGTCGCCGTCGCCGACCGCGATGAACTCCGGCTCGGTGCCCAGCTCGCGCACCAGCGCGCGCAGGATCGACGGCGCCCGGTTCGACAGCACCAGCTCGGCATTGGGCGCGCGCCGCATCAGTTCCGGCAGGGCACCGGAGTGGTCCGGCTCCAGGTGGTTGAGCACGATCACCCGGATTTCGTCGTAGCGGGCCACCTGCTCGAGGCGGGCGAAGAACTCGTCGGCGAACTCGATCTTGACCGTGTCGATCACCGCCACACCGGCGCTGCCCCGCACGGCATAGGCGTTGTAGCTGGTGCCGTTGGCCGTGTTGAGGATGATGTCGAAGCGGCGCATCTGCGGATCGAGCGCACCGATCCAGTGCACGCCATCGGCCAGTGCCACCGGCTGGCCCGGCTGGACGACGGCGGGATGGCTCATCTCAGGCCTCCTCGACCGGGCACGGTTCGGCCGCTGCCGCGCAGCCTTCGCCGAGCGAGGGCGCGTCGTCGGCGAGGCCGATCCAGGCGGCCACGCGCGGCGTGTCGAAGCCGACCATGCGCGCGCCGTCCTCCCGCTCCATCAACGGACGGCGGATCAGCAGGGGCTCGGCGAGCAACAGGGCCAGTGCCTCGTCACGGCCGACTCGGTCCGGCACGATCTCACCCGACTTCACCCGGGGCGCAGCCATGTTGAACCACTCGGCCACCGGCAGGTCGCCGAGAAACCCGAGCAGGCGCTCAGCCGTCCACCGCTCGTCGAGCAGGCTGCGCACCAGCAGGCGATGGCCCGCCTGTCGCAGCAGCGCCTTCTGCTTGGCGTTGCCGGCACAGCCGGGCTTCTCCCAAAAGTAGAGGCGGGTCATGGCGCCGCCGCGGCCCTGGCCTCGGCGATGCGGGCCTTCTCGATCAGCGACAGGGCCAGTTCCATCGGGATGCCGGTCAGCGAACCCGGCGGATTCAGCGGCTCGCCGTATTCGTCCAGAATCGCCCCCTCGATCGGGCAGATGCTGGCGCACTGGGCGTCGTCGTGGTCGCCGATGCACTCGGTGCAGCGATCCGCGATGATCTTGAAGTGGGGCTTCGCCTCGACGATGGCCTGGTTCGGGCACAGGGGCTCGCAGGCCCAGCAGTTCACACAGGATTCGACGATCTCGAGTGCCATTTGCGACTCCTTTGGGTGTCGTGGCGGCGACCTTCCCGGCCGCCGCGTTTCTGGTCGGGGCGCACCCCGTCCCGTTCAGGCGGCACAGGCCGCGCCGTCGCCCTTCGGCTCGAGCTTGCCAGCCGCAGCCAGCTCCTCGTACACCGCCGCGCAGGCTTCCTCGATGGGTTCCATGGCGTGCTCACCGTTCGGCATGATCCCGGCGGCCTCGAGCAGGCCCCAGGGCTCGAAGCCGATCTTCGAGCACAGCACCATCTCGCAGTCGGACAAGGCCTTGATCGTGCGGGCCAGCACCGACTCGCCGTCGCCACAGGTCTCGTCGCCGGAGCAGTAGAGGTCCGTCTTGCGGTGGGAGAGGAAGCGCACGCCGTCCTCCGACGCCTCATAGACCAGGAACTCCCTGGCGTGTCCGAAGTGCTGGTTGATGACGCCCTGGCCAGCCGTGGCGACCGCGATCTTGACCGGACGCAGGCCCCGCTTCGCCTTCTCCGGCGCCGGAACGGCCGCGGCCTTCTCGGCGCGCTTGGCGTTGAGCTCGGCGGTGATGCCCTCGTGCACCGCGGCGCGCATCTCCATCGCCTTGTCGTAGTCGATGTTCATCTCGGCGATCTTCTCGAGCGAAAACTCCTCGCCCCGGTCCTCACCGAGCATGCCGACCGCATCGGCCCGGCACTGGCGACAGTGGCGCATCATGTTCATGTCGCCGGAACAGGCGTCCTGCAGGTCCTCGAGCTCCTCGGCCGTCGGCCCACGCTGCTCCATCAGGCCATAGAAGGTGCCGTGCTCGGCCTCGGCGATCAGCGGCATGACGTTGTGCAGGAAGGCGCCCTTGGCCTTGACGACCTTCGACACTTCCTTGAGGTGCTGGTCATTGACACCGGGGATCATCACCGAGTTGACCTTCACCAGGATGCCGCGCGCCGTCAGCATCTCGAGACCCTTCTGCTGCTGCTCGATGAGGATGCGGGCGCCCTCGACACCGAAGATCCGCCTGTTCTTCCAGAACACCCACGGGTAGATCTTGGCGCCGATCTCCGGATCGAGGCAGTTGATCGTGATCGTCACGTGGTCGATGTTGTGGCGCGACAACTCCTCGACCGACTCGGGCAGGGCGAGGCCGTTGGTGGACACGCACAGCTTGATGTCGGGCGCTTCCTCGGAAAGCCGGCGGAAGGTCTCGAAGGTCCGCTCCGGGTTGGCGAGGGGGTCCCCCGGGCCGGCGATGCCGAGCACCGTCATCTGCGGGATCGTCGCGGCCACCGCCTTGGTCTTCATCACCGCCTGGTCGGGGGTCAGAAGTTCGGATACCACGCCCGGCCGCGACTCGTTCGAACAGTCGTACTTCCGATTGCAGTAATGGCACTGGATGTTGCAGGCCGGCGCCACCGCCACGTGCATGCGGGCGAAGTAGTGGTGCGCGTCTTCCGAGTAGCAGGGGTGATCCTGCACCTTGGCCCGGATCGCGTCCGGCAGGTGCGAGAGCTGGTCATTGCTGGAGCCACAGGAGCTGGCGCTGCAGCCGCCGCCGCTCGACTGGGCGGCTTCCTGTCCGATCACTGGGAGTTCCATGGGGCACGTCCTCGCTGGGGTGTTGCCCAAGCAGCGCAAGGGTCGTGCCGTACTGCATCAATCCTTTTTTTTTCAGCAACTTGCATCTCTCTCGTCAGCACTTGTCGGCTCGCTTTGTGGGACAACCGACAGTCACAAAGGCGACAGCGCCACGTCCGGTGCTGCCATTACATCCGGATACCACGTGGGGGCCATCCGTTAAGTGCCGCTTAATCCTCCCGGCCCAATCTGACCCGGCAGCAAGACACCTCCCTCCACGGAAAAAGGAACCCATCGTGTTCAAGACGCACCGATACCTGCTCGCCGCCGCCGCGGCCCTGACGACGACCGCCGCCATCGCAGGCCCGACCTGCACCGACGCGCCGCGCGATGCGTGGCTGAAGCCCGAGCAGATGCAACAGCAAATCATTCAGGCCGGCTACTCGATCAAGCAGTTCAAGGTCACCAAGGGCAACTGCTACGAGATCTACGGCCATGACAAGCGCGGCGCCCGAGTCGAGATCTACTACAACCCGGTCGATGGGACGGAAGTCCGCCGCAAGGTCAGCTGAGGCCGGACGCCATGACATCGACGAAGCGGGTTCGGGTCTGGGATCTGCCCCAGCGCCTCTTCCACTGGAGCCTCGTGGCCTGCTTCGCCACGGCGTGGTTCACCGCCGACGACGCCGGGCCAGTCCACCACTGGGCCGGCTACGGGGCCGTGATGCTGGTCGCCTTCCGGCTGGTGTGGGGCTTCGTCGGCTCACACCACGCCCGCTTCGCCGACTTCGTGCCGCGTCCGGGCGAATTGTGGGACTACCTCAAGCGCGTGCTCCGGCGACGCGAGCCACCCTACCTGGGCCACAACCCGGCGGCAGCGGTGATGATCCTCTTCCTGCTGGTGGCAGTCACCGCAATCGGCATCAGCGGCTGGTGGCTGACCACCGACGCCGGCTGGGGCAGCGGGCCTGGCGAAGCCCTCCACGAATGGCTCGCCGAACTGACTCTCGCGGCCGTGGCGGTGCATGTCACTGCAGCCATTTACGAGAGCATCCACCTCCGGGAAAACCTGGTGCGAGCGATGATCGACGGCACCAAGCGGGCCCGCTGAGGCCGGCCCGCGCGTGGCCTGCGCGCGGGCGACTCAGAACTGGCGGACCTTGATGTTCAGCGTCTGGATGCGATAGGCGATCTGGCGGGGCGTCATGTTCAGCAGGCGCGCCGCCTTGGCCTGCACCCAGCCCGCCTGCTCGAGTGCCGCGATGACCTTCTCGCGCTCATCCAGGTTGGGGTCGTCGAAACGCACGCTCGAGCGCACCACGCTGGTGCCCCGCATCTCGGAGATCTTCTCCTCGAGTCCGAGCTCGAGCACGTCGTCGCGCCCGATCACGCCTTCGGCGCTCATCACCGCCGCCCGCTCCAGACAGTTTTCCAGCTCGCGCACGTTGCCGGGCCAGTCATGGTGGGTGAGCACCCGCAGGGCGTCCTCGTCGATGCTGACCGTGCGCCCCTGCTGGCGACCAATCTTGTCCACCAGGAAGCGGGCAATCTCGGGCAGGTCCTCGATGCGCTCCCTGAGCGGCGGCAGATTGATCGGCATGACGTTGAGGCGGTAGTAGAGGTCCTCGCGGAAGTCGCCCTCCTCGACCGCCCGCTCCAGATCCCGATGGGTCGCGGCCACCAGCCGAACGTCGACCTTGATGGTGCGACTGCCGCCGACCCGCTCGAGCTCGCCCTCCTGCAGGACCCGCAGCAGCTTGGCCTGGAAGGCCGCCGACACCTCGCCGATCTCGTCGAGGAACAGGGAGCCGCCGTCGGCCTGCTCGAAGCGCCCCTTGCGGGTCGAGACCGCGCCGGTGAATGCCCCCTTTTCGTGGCCGAAGAGCTCGGACTCGAGCAGGTTTTCGGGCAGGGCTGCACAGTTGAGCTTGACGAAGGGGCCGTCCGCGCGAGGCGAGTTGTAGTGGATGGCGTGGGCGATCAACTCCTTGCCGGTGCCCGTCTCGCCGCGGATCAGGACCGTGGTGTTCCATTTGCCCACCTGGCGCACCTGCTCGAAGATGCGCTGCATCCGGGCCGAGTGGCCGACGATGTTGTCGAAGCCGTACTGGTTGCGCACGGCGCGCCGCAGGCCGTCCCGCTCCTCCTCGAGGTCGGCCTTCTCGTTGCGCACCTGCCAGGCCAGCTGGACCGCCTGTCCGACCAGGTGAGCGATCATCCGCACCAGATGCGCCCGCTCCTCCAGCCCCGACAGGCTGCAGGCCTCGGGCTGACAGGCCATCACGCCGACAAGATCACCGGCCACGCGCACCGGCTGCGCGATGAAGGCACCACCGGGGTCGAACAGGCCAGTGCGGTTGAGAAAGTCGGGGTCGTCCTCGACCACCGGCACGATGACCTCCCGCCCGGTTGCCATGACGCGACCGACAATGCCTT
The DNA here is from genome assembly GCA_020445665.1 of Rhodocyclaceae bacterium. Taxonomy (GTDB): domain Bacteria; phylum Pseudomonadota; class Gammaproteobacteria; order Burkholderiales; family Rhodocyclaceae; genus Cognatazoarcus. Next base: position 92,681 of record JAGRGD010000278.1, on the reverse strand, counting down.
CGCCCGGCCGGTAGCGCACCGGCTTGCGCGCCTCGAGGCCGAGTGCCACATCCACGACGAGGTCCTCGGTCTCCGGGTCGATCAGGGTCACCATGCCGCTGTACAGGCCCCCTTCCTGCATCGCCAGCAGCATGCCGCCGAGGGTGTCGCGCAGGTCAAGCGAGCGGGAGAGCACCCGCCCGACCTCATACACGGTGTCGAGGGCCCGCTCCAGATCACGGATCCGCGCGCCTTCGCTGATGACGGGGCCCCGGCCGCTCATCATCACTCCATCTCCCTCGGGTTGGCCGAGAAGAAGACCTCCATGCGGCATCCGGTCTCGTAGGCCGGATCGATCCGCACCGTCCCGCTATGCCGCGTGACCACCTCCTGCACCAGGGCGAGCCCCATCCCTGCGTTGCGACCGGGTGGCCGCGCCGTCGTGAAGAAGGGTTCGAAGACCTTGTGGCGGAGTTCCTCGGGGATACCCGGGCCGGTATCTTCGATCAGGACCTTGACCCCATCGGCCGCAGCCTCGGTGATGACCCGCAGATCGCGCACCGGCGAGCGGGCCCGCACCATCGCGGCGAGGGCGTTGTCGATCAGCTGCTTGAACATCGTGCGCAGCGCCGTGGCGCGGCCCGGAACCGCGGGCAGGACCGAAGCCGGGCGCCACTCCACCGCAACGCCGGCCGAGAGCAGAGCCTCCGTGGACACCGACAGCACGTCGCGCAGGATTTCGTTCAGGTTGAGCGGAGCCGCCGACTCCTGGGGCTCGCTCGGCAGGCTGGCCTCGAGACGAGCCAGGGCATCCTCGCCGGCCCGATGCGCCTCGCGCAGCACACCAACCAGCGCCGACGGATCCTTCACCCCCCGCCGGGTCAGCATGTTGAGCGCCGCCTCGATCATGTTCACCGGCCCCTGAAGCTGGTAGATCGCGCCATTGATCGTCTCGCGCAGGCTCTGGTTCAGCTCGCCCTCGGCCAGCAGGGTGCGCAGGGCGCCGATCCTCTGTTCCTCGGCGCGGCGCTTGTGTGCCGTGATGTCCTCCATCACCAGCAGCAGGTAGCTGCGCAGGCGCGGCTCGAAGAAGCTGTCCGCGCTCGGGTCGTTCTCGTCGAACCAGGTGCCGGAACAGGAGAACCAGCGCACCGGCCCGCCACCCCGCTCGACGACGAACTCGTGCTCGACAAAACCTTCCTTGGGTACGTCGGGCAGCCCGCTGTCGCGCCCGAAGAGTGAACTCAGCACGACACGGGCGGGTTCCTTGCCGTGGAAGAGGCTGTGCAGCTTCTTGTACTCGAGGTTGTCGAGCAGCACCTTCAGGCCGCCGTCGAGCACCACGGTCGCCACCGGCGCCAGATTGATCGTGGTCTCGATCAGGGCCTTCTGGCTCGACACCTGCTGCTGCAGCTGGTGCATCTCGGTGACGTCCCGGTGGATGCCGACGAAATAGATGTTCTCTCCGGCGTCATCGAGAATCGGCGAGATGGTCAGCTCCGCCAGGTAGCGACTGCCATCCTTCCGCCGGTTGATCAGACGGCCGGTCCAGGGGCGGTGCTCATTCAGATTGACCCACATCCGCGCATAGACCTCCCGCGGCGTGGTGCGGTACGAGAGCAGCGACTCGTTGCGCCCGATCACGTCCTCCGGCGAGTAACCCGTGACCTTCTCGAAGGCCTGATTGGCATACAGGATGTTGGCCTTGGCGTCGGTGATCGAGATTGCCACGGACGACTGGTCGGTGGTCTCGACGAAAACCCGGGGCGGCAGGCCGTGGCCGCTCGTCAGGATGCCCTCGATGACCTCGGTCACCTTCTCCCTGGAGCAATCGCCGAGACTCTCCATGACCTGTTCGAGGGTCTGGCACGGCTTGCGCGAACTGCAGCAACTCGGATTCTCCATACAAGCGGACCCTCCTGGCCCGGCCGCCGGCGCATGGCGTCTGCAACGATATTGCAACGCACCAAGCAAGAAGCTTGCCCTGCCCTTGGCGCCCCATCCGAAAAATCCGCGCAGGCTTTTCTTGCTGCGGGTTTCGGGCGCAGCGCGTGAATCCCTGAAGGTGCCGGGCACAGGGCCTCGAAGGTCCCGCGCTCGGGTCATGCCGCACCATTAATGTGCATCGCCGACCGGGTTGGCAGGGCGGCACGGTGCAGCTGTCGCAAACGCAACAAATCCGCAGCCGCCAGTGTCGTTTGCCACAGCCGTCGCACCGTCCGGCGGCCCCCCTCCCCCCGCCGTCGATGGCGCGGGAATCCAGCAGCCACGCGCGTTGCCGGCCGGGCCGGATGGCCCTCCTCGCGACTCGTCGCGCGCTTGGCACGCTCCCTGCGCCAGTCCGCTCAGAACCTCAACGCGATTCGACAACCATGACAGAACTGCTTCTCCTGCTGGTCTCGACCGCCCTCGTCAATAACGTGGTGCTGGTCAAGTTCCTCGGCCTGTGCCCCTTCCTGGGGGTCTCGCGCAAGCTCGATGCTGCGATCGGCATGGGGCTGGCCACGACCTTTGTCCTGACCCTCGCCTCGGCGGCCAGCTGGATGCTCGAGAACTGGCTGCTGACGCCGTTCGACCTGGGCTACCTGCGGATCGTCAGCTTCATCATGGTCATCGCCGCAGCCGTCCAGTTCGTCGAACTCGCCATCAAGAAGAGCAGCCCGGAGCTCTACCAGGTGCTCGGCATCTATCTGCCCCTGATCACGACCAACTGCGCGGTGCTCGGCGTCGCGCTGCTCAACGTGCAGGAGGGCGCCGGCTTCCTCCGCTCGATCTTCTACGGCCTCGGCTCGGCGGCCGGCTTCACGCTGGTGATGGTGATGTTTGCCGGTATCCGCGAGCGCCTCGAACTGGCGTCGGTGCCGGCGGCATTCTCCGGCGCGCCGATCGCGCTGGTCAGCGCCGGCCTGTTGTCGATGGCCTTCATGGGTTTTTCCGGGCTCAGCCTGAACTGAACGGAGGACGGACATGCTTCTCGCGGTTGCCAGCCTGACCCTGATCGCCACGGTGCTCGGCCTCGTTCTGGGCGTCGCGGCGAAGCGATTCCATGTCGAACCGACCGAGATCGTCGCCGAACTCGAAGCGATGCTGCCGGGCAGCCAGTGCGGCCAGTGCGGCTTCCCCGGCTGCACCGGCGCGGCGCAGGCGCTGGCCGACGGCAGCGCGCCAGTGACCCTGTGCCCGCCGGGTGGCCCGGCCCTGGCCCAGGCGCTGGCGGACAAGCTGGGCGTCAGCGCCTCCCTCGGCGACATGGCCGAGGCGGTGCCGCAACTCGCCACCGTGCGCGAGGAGATCTGCATCGGCTGCACCAAGTGCTTCAAGGAATGCCCGACCGATGCCATCCAGGGCGCCATGAAACAGATTCACTCCGTGATGCGCGAGGCCTGCACCGGCTGCGGCAAGTGTGTCGACGTCTGCCCGACCGAGGCCCTCGATCTGGTCCCGATGCCCGCCACGCTGGGCACCTGGACCTGGACCCGGCCGGCCTGTGCCTGACAGGGGATTGATGATGGGATTCCGCGACCTGCTCGACAGCATCCGCCTCAACTGGGGTGTCCATCCGGAGGGCCACAAGACCCTCAGCAATGCATGCGCCATCGAGGTGATGCCCCTGCCCGACCGTCTGGTGCTGCCGCTCGCCCAGCACATCGGCGCCCCCGGCCGCGTCATCGTCGCGCCGGGCGATCGGGTGCTGCGCGGCCAGATCCTGGCCGAGGCTGCCGGCGTCGTCTCGGCGCCCCTGCACGCCCCGGCGAGCGGTCGCATCCTGGATATCGGCGACTACCCGGTGCCGCATCCTTCGGGGCTGACGGCGCCAGCGGTGATCCTCGAACCCGATGGCAGGGACGAGGTGGTGGATTTCGTGCGCTGCGAGGAGCCACTGACCCTGTCGGCCGAGGAAATCGGCAAGCGGGTCGCCGCGGCCGGCATTGTCGGCCTCGGCGGCGCGACCTTCCCCGCCGCAGTCAAGCTGTCGCTGGGCAGGCGCAGTCCCATCCACACTTTGCTGTTGAACGGCGGCGAGTGCGAGCCCTACCTCACCTGCGACGACCGGGTCATGCGTGAGGCGCCGGCCCAGGTGGTGGAGGGCGCCCGCCTGATGGCCCGCGCGCTCGGGGCGACCCGCATCGTGATCGGCATCGAGAACAACAAGCCGGAGGCCATTGCCGCGATTCAACTCGCGGCCCTGCCCTGCGCCGAGATCTCGGTGCGCGCGCTGCCGGCCCGCTACCCGATGGGTTCCGAGAAGCAGCTGGTCGAGTTCCTGACTGGCGAGGAGGTGCCCGCCGGTGGCCTGTCGGCCGAGATCGGCGTGGTAGTCCACAACGTCGGCACCGCCGCGGCGATCAGCCACGCACTGCGCAGCGGCGAGCCGCTGATGAGCCGGATCCTGACCGTCAGCGGCGCTGCCGTACGACGGCCGGCCAACCTCCGTGTCGCGATCGGGACCCCGGTGGCGGATGTTCTGGCCCATTGCGGCGGTCTGAAGCGCGAGGCGGCTCGTCTTGTCATGGGCGGCCCGATGATGGGCATGATTCTGCCGGGCGACATGGTGCCGGTGGTCAAGGGCAGTTCGGGCATCCTGGCCCTGACCGCCGACGAGATCCCCGGCAGCGACCCGAGCGCCTGTATCCGTTGCGCCAGCTGCGTCGACGTCTGTCCGATCGGCCTGATGCCCATGGAGATGGCGGCGCGCATCCGCGCCGGCAAGGCCGACACCGCGGTCGACATCGGGCTGAAGGACTGCATCGGCTGCGGCACCTGTGCCTACACCTGCCCGGCCCACATTCCGCTCTCCCACTACTTCAGCTACGCCAAGGGGACACTGGCCGCCGCCGAGCGATCCCGTCTGAAGAACGAGGCCGTCAAGAAGCTCACTACCGCCCGCAGCGAACGCCTGGCGCGGGAAGCCGAGGAGAAAAAGGCCGCTGCGGCGCGGCGCAAGGCCGAGCGGGAGACCGCCAAACGCAAGGCGGCCGAGGCCGCGGCGCAGGATGCCTCGGCCGGCGGACAGGAGGTGACCGCATGAATGCCGCGGCCCACGCGCCCCACGCCCACGGCGGCAAGAGCATCCGGGGGGTCATGACCTCCGTCATGCTGGCCCTCACGCCCCTGACCCTGTGGGGCTTCTACCTCTTCGGCTGGACCGCCGTCTGGCTGTGGCTGCTGACCGTCGGCAGCGCCATGCTGTTCGAGCTGGTCTGTCTCAATCTGGCCAAACGCGGCGGCCCGGCCTCGCTGCTCGACGGCTCGGCCGCCCTGGCCGGCTGGCTGCTGGCCCTGACCCTGCCCCCCTGGGCACCCTGGTGGATCGCCGTGCTGGGCAGCTTCATCGCCATCGCCGTCGCCAAGCACGCGTACGGCGGCCTCGGCCAGAACCCCTTCAATCCTGCGATGGTGGCTCGCGCCGCCCTGCTCGTCTCCTTCCCCCTCGAGATGACCCAGTGGGTCAGCCCCACGCCGTTGCTGTCGGGTACCGGGCTCGGCGCCCTTGAAGCCCTCGAGCATGTCCTCTTCGGCGGAGCGGTGCCCGATGCCCTGACCAGTGCGACCCTGCTCGGCCACGTCAAGACCGAGGCTTCCCGCGGCATCGACCTGCTTGCCAGCGTGCCCGCCCTGGGTGGCGGCCTGGCGGACGGCGTTGGCCGCCACGCCGGCAGCCTCGGCGAGACCGGCAGCTGGCTGATCCTCGCCGGAGGCGCCTTTCTGCTCGTCCGCCGCATCATCACCTGGCACATTCCAGTCGGGGTTCTGGCGGGCATTGCGCTGCCGGCGGCAATCGGGCACGCGGTCGACCCGGCCCACCTTCTGTCGGCCCAACATCACCTGACCGCCGGAGCGGCACTACTCGGCGCATTCTTCATCGCGACCGACCTGGTGACATCGCCTGCGACGGCCGCCGGCAAGATCCTTTACGGGCTCGGCATCGGCTTCCTGACCTGGACGATCCGCAGCTTCGCCGGCTTCCCCGAGGGCTTCGCCTTCGCGGTGCTGCTGATGAACGCCTGTGTCCCGATCATCGACCGCTTCCTGAAGCCACGCATCTATGGTCACGGCCGCGTCCAGATGAGTCCGGCATGAGCGAGCCCATGACCCTCGAGCGCCTGCGCCCGACGATTCCCTACCAGGCCGCTGCCCTGGCCGTCACGGTGATGCTGGCCAGCGCCGCCCTGTCGTTTGCCGAGCGCCACACCCGCGGCCCGATCGAACAAGCCATCGCAGAAGACACCCGCCGCTCCCTCGGCGAGGTCCTGCCCCAGGGCAGCTATGACAACGATCCGGGCAGCGACCGTCTCGACGCCCGCGACGGCAACGTACCGGTGGTGGTCCACATCGCACGCAAGGCGGGCGTCCCCACCGCCGTGGTGCTCGAAACGGCCGCCAAGGGCTATTCGGGCGAGATCGGCCTGGTGGTCGGAATCGACCGGGAGGGGCGCGTGACCGGCGTGCGAATCACCCGCCACACCGAGACCCCGGGCCTGGGCGACAAGGTCGAGGTCGCCAAGAGCGAATGGGTGCACGACTTTGCCGGGCGCGACCTGTCGAACCCGGCGCCGGCCAAGTGGGCCGTCAAAAAGGATGGCGGTGTCTTCGACCAGTTCGCGGGCGCGACGATCACGCCCCGCGCCGTGGTCGGCGCCGTCAAGCGCAGCCTCGAACTCTACCGGCGCGAGCACGAAGCGTGGTTCGCGCGCCGGGACGCACCGTGAGGAACCCGACATGAGCCGCTACCGCCAGATCGTCAAGGACGGCCTCTGGGACAACAACATGGTCTCGGGGCAACTGCTGGCCATGTGCCCCGCGATGGCCGTGACAGCGACCGCCACCAACGGCCTCGGCATGGGGCTGGCCTCGACCGTGGTGCTGGTCGCGGCCAACATCCTGGTCTCGAGCATTCGTCACCTGGTGCCTTCGGCGGTCCGCATCCCGATCTTCATCGTCCTGATCGCCACCCTGGTCACCCTGGTGGACATGGCGCTCAACGCCTGGCTGCACGACCTCTACAAGGTCCTCGGCCTGTTCATCGCGCTGATCGTCGTGAACTGCGGCATCCTGGGCCGCTCCGAATCATTCGCCTCGAAATCCACGGTGGCGGAGTCCACCGTCGACGGCCTCGCCATGGGCCTGGGCTTCACCTTCGCCCTGATCGCCATCGGTGGCGTGCGCGAGTTGCTCGGCAGTGGCAGCCTGTTCGCCCAGGCGCATCTGTTGCTGGGTCCCGCCTTCGCCTTTCTCGAGATGAAGTTCTTCGATGGCGGCGCCCTGCTGATGATCCTGCCGCCGGGCGGCTTCATCGTGCTCGGCTTCCTGCTCGCCGCCAAGCGCGTCTGGGAGTCCCGGCGCTCGGCGCGGGCCAGCGTGACGCAGGCCACCAGCGCCGCGTAGAACGCCCCCCAATCGCTCTGGAGGATCCATGCAAGTCAGCGTGTGCTATTCCGAGCCGGGCCAGCAGGCCTGGCTCCGCATCGAGGTCGAGGAGGCCTCGACAGCCGCCAGCGCCATCGAGCGCTCCGGCATCCTGGGGATGTTCCCGAACATCGACCTGGCGCAGCAGAAGATCGGCGTCTTCGGCAAGGTCGTCAAACCCGACGCCGTGCTGCGCGCCGGCGACCGGGTGGAAATCTACCGCCCGATCACCTGCGACCCCACCACGGTTCCCCGCCGTCAAATCGAAGAGGACGACGAGTAGGCTTCGGCGCGCGCGCCCTGTCGCGCTTCGTGGTCGGGAACGCGTGCAGAACCGCTCACACCTCCGCCTCGAGGTGCAGGCGGGCGCGCTCCACGTCCATGCGTTCGCGCGCGTCCACGGGATGGCAGGCGGCCGCCTGCTCGTAGAGGCTGAACGCCTCGTGGCTGCGGTCCTGGCCGAACATCCGCTGCATCGCGCGGGCGCACTCCAGGTGAGCCACTGCCGAGTCCGGCGCCAGGCGGCGCGCCGTCTCGAAATGGGCCATCGCACTGTCGCGGCGGGCGCGAAAGGTAATTGCGGCAGCGACGCTGCCCAGGTTGGCAACCACTTCGGACTCGAACACGCCCAGCGCGATGTGCGCGTCCACGTGGCCGGGGTCGAGCGCCAGGACGTTCTCCAGGCTTGAGCGCACCTTGTTGCCAAGCCCGGTGGCGAGCGCCTTGACTACCGACACCAGCTGCGCGCAGCGGCCCAGGGCCAGAGCCTGCACGTACCAGGCGTTCGGCCAGTCCTCGGTCTTCTCCAGCAGTGCGGCGCAGTGGCGCGCCACGTCGTTGAGGATCGCCAGCTGGCGCCGCTCGTCCTGCTCCAGGTACACCGTATGCACCAGTGTCGCCCGCGCCGCCACCACGCAGCCGATCGGCCCGAGCGCGATACCGCCCTGCACGGCCGCGGCGAAGTCACCGGCATGGAAAGCCCGCCAGGCGTCCTGCAGGCGCTCTGCGGTCCGCTCCGGGTCCGTCGGATCCGCCACCAGAGCCGGGTTGCGGCTGATCCGCACCTCGACAGCCTGGCGCGACGGATACGGCTCCCTGTCCCCCCGGTGCAGACGCGGCCAGGCCCGACGCAGGGCATCGCCACTGTAACGGTAGGCACGGTCCCCATAGGGGAACGGCTTCCAGTTCGACATGTGCTCTCCACGCCCCCGGCGGGGCTGCGGCCGATGCCATCCGACGTCAGGCGTCCAGATAATGGTCGGCCAGCTTTTCGAACAGGGCTTTTGACCGCCCCTTCAGGTGAGGTGCGGCAATAGCCAGCACCTGAAAGGCGCCCCGCCGGATGGCCGCCTCTCCGAGCGGCTCACGCGGGTTGCGCACGTATTCATAGGACAGCCAGTAGGTCGCGACCACCACCAGGTTGTCCGCCAGGGCCAGCCGCTCGCGGCGGGAGGCCACCATCTCGCCGGCCGCGCACAACTGCTCGCAGGCTGTCAGCGTTGCGTCGACCATGCGGTCCAGGATGCGCTTGAAGAGCACCTCCACCGCCCGGTTGCGGGTCAGAATGTCGTTGAGGTCCCGATACAGGAAGCGATAGCGCCAGACCACGTCGAAGGTGTCGTGCATCTGCCGCCATATGTCCTCAATGTCCGCCTTCCCCCCGACGGGACCCGCCAGCGCCCCGGCCATTTCCCGCTCGAAGTCCCCGCAAAGCGCGGTGACGATGTCGTCCTTGTTGCGATAGTGGTAGTACAGGTTCCCCGGGCTGATCTGCAGCTCGGAGGCGATCAGGCTGGTCGTGGTGTTCGGCTCACCGAAATCGTTGAACAGGCTCAGCGCCAGCTCCAGAATCCGCTCCCTCGTGCGCCGTCCGGCTCGCGATCCTCCCTGCGGCATGTTCGTTCTGGTTCCCCGCTCCGCCTCGGCGATACCCGATGCGGGGGAGCATAGCATCAGGGCCGAAGCGGCCACACGCCGCAACGCACCAATGCGGCGTAAACGAACGAAGGCCCGTCATCCGGGCGGGACGACGGGCCTTGCATGCGTCAGGCGGCCGCGAGCCGCCAGCGGACAGCGCGCTTACTTGGCCACAGCGGCCTTCAGCGCGGCGCCGGCACTGAACTTGGGCACACGGCTGGCGGCGATCTTGATCGTGGCGCCGGTCTGCGGGTTGCGACCGGTACGCGCTGCGCGCTCCGACACCTCGAAGGAACCAAAGCCGGTCAGGGCAACCTTGTTGCCGGCAGCCAGCTCCGCCTCGATGATCTCGAGCACGGCACCCAGGGAGCGCTCGGCCTGGGCGCGGGAAACGTCCAGACGCTCTGCCAGGGCTTCTACGAATTCGCCTTTATTCATTCCATGTTCCTCTTTAGTGTGGTGGTTCGCGGTAAAAGCCGCGGATTCTAGCATTGCTTTCAACATTCGCTCATGCGAATTGACAAAGTCCGTCACAAGTCGATATGCGGTCGCCGGTCAGCCCTCAACGGCCCGCTCTCCGCCCAGCGCCACCGCAACGGCCGGCAACAACTGTCTCAGTTCTCCGGTCATCAATGCAAACTGGGCAGCCAGTTCGGCCTCTGCGTCGCCCGAGGTACTGTCGAGCGCTTCCTTGACGACATCGAGAAACGCCAGACGCCGGATGTGGCCCGACTCCGTCAAAACGAAAGAGACCCGGTCCGACCAGGTCATGGCCAGCCGCGTGGCGCGCTTTCCGGCCCGGATGTGAGCGGCGATCTCCTCGCCTTCCAGGTCGTGCCGCAGGTAGCGGACGGTAGCCTTCTCCTCGTCCGGGGCGCGCAGTTCCAGTTCCCGATCTACCGTGAAGCCAGCCGGCGCGTCGCCTTCGGCGACCCACTCGGTCATGGCGCTGCCCGGCGAACGCTCCGTGTCGAAGCGACGCAGGGGCAACTCGTCCAGGGTGTCACGCAGCATCTCGACCAGGCCCTCGGCGCGGGTATCGGAGGCCGCATCGACAACCAGCCAGCCATCCACAGGGTCGATCCAGGCCCATTCACTCCGGCGTCGCACGAAGGCCCTTGGCAGCAGCTCGTCCACCACCCGTTCCTTGAGTTCTCGCAACTGTCTGCGGCCGGGCTTGAAGCCCTGCTGCTCTTCGAGCGCCACCGCCCGGTCCTCGACAAACTGCTTGACCACGGACCCCGGCAGCAACTTCTGCTCGCTGCCCAGGCGGACCAGCCACTGGCCGCCGACCGCGTGCAGGTAACTGCCTCCCTTGACCGGCGGCAACCAGCCGTGCGTCTCGGCCTCGATCGCACCACAGGGCGCCAGGGCACGCGCCGCCAGCCGCTCGGCCAGCGCGTCGACATCGATTGACCAGGGCGCGGGCAGCCTGAAGACCACTAGATTCCGGAACCACATCGTCGGCACGCCTCCGCAAAAAAGGGGCGCAGTATAGCCTGAGGACGCCGTATCGGACCGGCGGCGCCTCAGGCCTCCTCAAAGGGCGCGAGACGCCATTCGTAGCGGCCGGAACCCATCCGGTGGAGGATTTCCCCGCGCAGGCTGAAGGCATGCAGCGCGGCTTTCAGCTGCGCCGCGGGCAGTGCCCCCATGGCCGTCTCGCCGTCCCAGGCGGCGGTCCGTACAACGACCCCGGGGAAGATGTCTTCGACCCGGCAGCAGACCCGCGTCCGACGCTCCTGACGGGCCTTGTCGAGATCTGCCAGGGCGGTGGCGATCTCGGACCGTCGCGTCGCGCGACCGGCGACTTCGTCGCCGACCGCCTTGATCGCCCGGATGGTCGGTGCGGCGCGCCGAGCGAGCGCCTCGAGCGCCGGCTTCTGCTCCGGTTTGAGCGCGACATCGCCAGCCCGGACACGAGCCATCAGTTGTGCATATCGGGAAAAGTCAGGGTCCTCGGACAGGCGGGCCCGGCGGCCGTCGGCCTTCTCGTCGGCCTCGTCGAGCCGCCCCAGCTCGGCACGAAACCGCGCCAGTTCCTTGTCGATGTCGGTCGTCCGCGGCAGCATCATGAAAATGGCGGTGTCGTTGCTGCCCCGGGCGGCGGCATGCTCGATGACGACATCGGCGCCAGCGATATTGCAGCCACGGGCATCCCGGACTTCCACCGATTCGCCCCAGATCTCGCAAGCCACGGCTTCCTCGACCACGACCCGCTGCCCGGACAGCACGCAGGCCTCGGCACGGCGGATCCGGATCTCGCCCCGGGGGGCGTGCACCCACGCGCTGATCGCCATGCCTTCAATGTGGATCGGCCCATCCCGGTTGATCGCCGACCCGCCGGACAGATTGCGACGGATCGTCACCGTGCCACCACTGGACACCAGGTTGCCGAAGACATCCGCATGGGTCGTGATCGAGCGCGCTTCGACAGTGCGCATCTCCTGGATCTCGCCATACTCCTCGTAGAGGTCACCCATCAACGAAAGATCGCCCGTCGTGCGCACACTGACGCCTTTGCGGTGCACGATGGACTTGTTCACCGAGATCCGGTTCGAGGCCGCATCGATGTCCACGAAGCCGTCCATCGTGGCGACGAGAAACTGCTCGTCCTCGTCCTTCTCGACCCGCGTTCCCGGACCGGCCAGACTGTCGAGTTCGAAGTTGGCCGGAACCGGTGGCGCGATCTCGGCGCCGCTCAGGGTGAGACCCGGCGTGCCCGCCGTCGGTGGCACCTTGGCGAGCAGGCGGACACCGGCCTTGACCTGGGGAAAGCGATTGCTGAACTGGGTGAGGTCGGCACGGCCGTCGGGCAGCACGCGGGGGGTATCATCCCGCCGCAGGCCGCTCCATAGCTCCTGGACGGTAGCGTCCACGCCCGCTTCCGGCTTGCGCGAATGCGCGATCTCGACCCGCCCCGTCAGCCCCTCTTCGATCGCCTCCTTTATGACCTCGACGTCGATGCCGGCGCGCACGCCACGGGTCCATAGCACGGACAGGAATTCGTCGAGATCGAGAAACTCCTCGACCTCCGGACTCTCGGGGTCATCCGGATCCTCGGGCACGTAGAGGCGCTCGAACAGGTAGCTTGCCTGTCCATCGGAGATCTGCAGGTTACGGTAGAAGCCGAGCCGCCCGTCGTCGATCCGCACGAGACGGTCCCCCAGCCGCACTGTGCCGCTTCGCGGCGTCTCGTCCGTGCCGAACAGATCGCCATAGAGCACATCGGAAAGCGCCGGGAAGTCGAGATTGCAGACCATGTAGCCTGCTGCGAGCATCCGATCCCAAAGACGCATCAGGTCGGTGGCGTCGGGCAGTTGCGACAGGTCGATAAAGATGCCGTCCGGCTGCCTTAGGAAATAACCGGGGAAGATCAGATCGACCTTGCCGCCCGCAGCCTCGCCCTGCGTACCGTGTCCCGGCTCAGATGTGCGCTCTTCCATGCGTCCCCGTTCTTGCCCGATAACGACCGTAAACGCCTGCCGCTAGAATCGCGGGGTGCCGGCCCTGAGCGGTTGGAACGGCATATTCGTGGCGATTCTTGAAGCCGGGACACACAAAAAACAAGACGGCCTCCGCATCCGCGGAGGCCGTCTTCGAATGATGGGGCGACATACCGGGTTTGAACCGGTGACCCCTGGAGCCACAATCCAGTGCTCTACCAACTGAGCTAATGCCGCCATTGTCGGGCCGCGAAACCGCGTCCCGTTTCAACCATTTCTGGCCTGCCCGACAGGGATCGAACCTGTAACCCCCGGCTTAGAAGGCCGGTGCTCTATCCAATTGAGCTACGGGCAGTCGGGCAGTTTCCGGGGAAGCCTTGGTCGGGGTGGAGGGATTCGAACCCCCGACATCTTGCTCCCAAAGCAAGCGCGCTACCGGACTGCGCTACACCCCGGAAGGCGCGAATCATACACACAGGTCCCGGGGGCGTCAAACGCCAGTTCGCAGCGCACCAAACGGCCTGTTTTCCGGCTCACTTGCTGGTGTGGTCCGTTTTCTGCTATTAAGGCGCATCACCCACGTATCGGAAACAAGCAGTCATGCCCGAAGACTCCCTCCACAAGCAGTTCCCGCCCTATGTACCGAAAAAGGGCGAGGAATACATGAACGAGAAGCAGCTCGACCATTTCCGCCAGATTCTCGACTCGCTCAAGCAGGAACTGGTGGAGGACATCGAGCAGACGGTGCACACGATGCAGGACGAGGCCACCGTTTTTGCCGACCCCAACGATCGCGCCAGTCAGGAATCGGACATTGCGCTCGAGCTTCGCAATCGCGACCGCGAGCGCAAGCTGATCAAGAAGATCGACAAAACCCTCGACCGCATCCGCGAGGGCGAATACGGCTACTGTGACAGCTGCGGCGTCGAGATAGGGCTCAAGCGCCTTGAGGCCCGTCCCACCGCCACACTGTGCATCGACTGCAAGACCCTCGAGGAGATGCGCGAGCGCCAGGTGGCCAAATAGCGTATCCGGGAACTCACGCACCATCCTGCCCCGCGCACGCGCCGGGCAGGCATGAAAAAGGGCGCCATCGGCGCCCTTTTCGCTTGTCTGACCCGTCGCGGATCAGTTCGCGTTCTCGGCCAGCAGGGCCTTCATCGACAACTTGATGCGGCCACGCTCGTCGGTCTCAAGCACCTTGACCTTCACGACCTGGCCTTCCTGCAGGTAATCGGACACCTGATTGACACGCTCATTGGCAATCTGGGAGACATGCAGCAAGCCGTCACGGCCAGGCAGGACGCTGACGATCGCGCCGAAGTCGAGGATGCGGAGGACCGTGCCTTCGTAGACCTTGCCCACTTCCACCTCGGCCGTGATCTCTTCGATCTTGGCCTTGGCTGCCTGGGCACCATCGGAGCTGACCGACGAGATCTTGATCGAGCCGTCGTCTTCGATCTCGATGACGGTGCCGGTCTCTTCCTGCAGTCCGCGGATGACCGCGCCGCCCTTGCCGATCACGTCGCGGATCTTGTCCGGATTGATCTTCATCGTGATCATGCGCGGTGCATAGGCCGACACCTCGGTACGCGCGCCGCCCAGGGCATCGTTCATCAGGCCCAGGATGTGCATCCGGCCTTCCTTGGCCTGCTCCAGCGCGATCTTCATGACGCTGGGGCTGATGCTGTCGATCTTGAGGTCCATCTGCAGCGCCGTGACGCCGTTTTCGGTTCCGGCCACCTTGAAGTCCATGTCGCCGAGGTGATCCTCGTCACCAAGGATGTCGGTCAGCACGGCGAAGCGGTTGCCGTCCTTGATCAGGCCCATCGCGATACCGGCCACCGGCGCCTTGAGCGGCACACCCGCGTCCATCATCGCCAACGAGCCGCCGCAGACCGAGGCCATCGAGCTGGAGCCGTTCGACTCGGTGATCTCGGAGACCACGCGAACCGTGTAGGAGAACTCCTCAGCCGCCGGCAACACCCCCAGCAGCGCGCGCTTGGCGAGGCGGCCATGGCCGATCTCGCGGCGCTTCGGCGAGCCGAAACGGCCCGTCTCGCCGGTGGAGAACGGCGGGAAGTTGTAGTGCAGCAGGAACTTCTCGCGATACTCACCCGCGATGGCATCGATGATCTGCTCGTCGCGCCCGGTACCCAGCGTCGAGACGACAATGGCCTGGGTCTCACCGCGGGTGAACAGCGCCGACCCATGGGTCCGCGGCAGCACGCCGACACGAATGTCGATCGGGCGCACGGTGCGGGTGTCACGACCGTCGATGCGGGGCTCGCCGTTCAGGATGCGCGAGCGGACAACCTCCGCTTCGATGTCATGCAGGACGGTCTTGATGTCGTTGTCCGACGGCGCGTTCTCGGCCCCCTCGGCGACGGCCTCGGTGACCATCTTGCGGATCTCGGACAGGCGGGCCGTGCGGGCCTGCTTGCTGGTGATACCGAAGGCTTCGGCGACCGGATCGGCGGCCAGCTCGCGGATGCGCGCAATCATGGCCTCGTTGGCAGGCGGAGGGGCCCAGTCCCACTCCGGCTTGCCGGCTTCCTCGACCAGCTCGTTGATCGCCTGGATCGCGGCCTGCATCTGCTGGTGACCAAACACCACACCACCGAGCATCACGTCTTCGGGCAGTTGCAGAGCCTCGGACTCGACCATCAGGACGCCGGCTTCGGTGCCGGCGACGACCAGGTTCATCGCGCTGCCCTGCAGCTCGGTGGCGGTCGGGTTCAGGATGTACTGGCCATCGGCATAGCCGACGCGGCAGGCGCCGATCGGGCCGTTGAAGGGTACGCCCGACATCGCCACGGCGGCGGAGGCACCGATCATCGCGGGGATGTCGGAATCCACCTCGGGGTTCAGGGACAGAACCTGCACGATCACCTGAACTTCGTTGTAGAAGCCTTCAGGGAACAGCGGACGGATCGGCCGATCGATCAGGCGCGAGGTGAGGATCTCCTTCTCCGTCGGGCGGCCTTCGCGCTTGAAGAAGCCACCGGGGATCCGGCCGGCAGCGTAGAACTTCTCGACATAGTCGACGGTGAGGGGGAAGAACTCCTGCCCTGCACGGGCCTCTCTGGCCGCCACGACGGTGGCCAGGACAACGGTCTCCTCGATGCTCACCACCACGGCGCCGTGGGCCTGGCGGGCGATCTCGCCGGTCTCCATCGTCACGGTGTGGTTGCCGTACTGGAATGTTTTCTTGATTGCGGTAGGCAAGGGATAGTCCTTTCAGTGGGCGACGGGCGGCAGACAACAACCGGTCCGTCCGGTGGGGCTCGTCACCGATTGCGAGCGGGCCCCGAAAAAGCAAACCGGCGTGGGCCGTATCAGGCTCACGCCGGCTGCACTAGGCGCAGCGCCGAGATGTGTTTGATCTGCAGCGCCGGACGGGCATGCTTACTTGCGCAGACCGAGGCGCTCGATCAGGCCACGGTAGCTGTCCGCGTTGGTCCGCTTCAGGTAGTCCAGCAGCTTGCGGCGCTGGCTGACCATCTTGAGCAGGCCACGGCGGGAGTGGTGATCCTTGGCGTGGGTCTTGAAGTGGCCCGTCAGGCCATTGATGCGCGCCGTCAGCAGGGCCACCTGAACCTCAGGCGAACCGGTGTCGCCCTGGGCACGCTGGTAGTCCGCGACGATCTGCGATTTTTGTGCGGTTTCGAGAGCCATTACGTATTTTCTCGTCTCTAAGTGTGTTTTCAGCCAATCTGAAGCCGGCGATTATACCCATGCACGCCGGAATTTCTCAATAAATTCATTTCCCTCGCCCGGAGTCACCGGTCGCGATGAGTCTTTTCGGCCACAGCCGCTGCGCCTCGTCCATGCGGCCAAGGCCGAGAAATCCGCCGGGTCCGTATAGGCGGAACTCGGCACCGGCCTGGGCCTCGCGTTGCACCGCGCCGCCGTGGGTCACGACTCCGGCTTCGCCTGCATCGAGGCGCATCTCCGGGAGGTGCATGACGAGGCTGTCGGGTCCGGCCAGGCGGCGATCGCGCAACGCATCATCACACGCTTCGAAGGCGTCGAGGGTCAGCGCCCCGTCCACCGACAACGGCCCGATCGCGGTGCGCCGCAAAGCCGTCAGGTGCGCCCCGCAGCCCAGCGCCTCACCGATGTCCTCGGCCAGCGTCCGCACGTAGGTCCCCTTGCTGCACAGGACCTCAAAAACAATCTCCTCAGCCGAGCCGGAGAGGAGCCCCAGTGCATGGATCGTCACGCGGCGCGGCTGCCGCTCGACCTCGATCCCCTCGCGGGCCAGTGCATAGAGTGGCCGGCCGTCTCGCTTGAGGGCGGAGTACATGGGCGGGATCTGCGATATCTCTCCGAGGAAATCGGCGAGGATGCCGGGCAGCGGATCGAGCGACGCAGGCAGGGGGCGCTCGCGCACCACGTCACCTTCAGCGTCGCCGGTAGTCGTCACCTGCCCAAGGCGGGCCGTCGCGACGTAGCGCTTGTCTGCATCGAGCAACTGCTGGGAGAACTTGGTGGCCTCGCCGAAGGTCAGCGGCAGGAGCCCACTCGCCATCGGGTCGAGGGTGCCGGTATGGCCCGCCTTTGCCGCGTTCAGCAGTCGGCGCGCCTGCTGCAGCGCGTGGTTCGAACTGATGCCGACGGGCTTGTCGAGGAGCAGCACGCCATTGACGGCGCGCCGCGGGATCCTGCGCTGTACCACCGCGTCAGTCGTCCGATCCGTCCGGATCGCCCGTACGCTGGCGGTCGGCTTCAACCGTCTGGTCGATCAGCTTGGAGAGGCGGGCGCCCTCCTCCACCGACTGGTCGTAGACAAAGTGCAGTTGCGGCGTGGCGTGAATACGCACCCGGCGTCCCAGCTCGCGCCGAAGGAAGCCGCTGGCGCGGCGAAGGCCGACGAAGATCTCATCGAGCCCCTCGCGCCCGGTCATCGACGTGAAGAATACCTTCGCGTGGGCGTAGTCAGGACTGATCTCCACGTCGGTCAGGGTGATGAACCCGACCCGCGGATCCTTGACCTCGAGCCGGATCAGTTCGGCCAGCTCGCGCCGGATCTGCTCCGACACGCGCTGGCCGCGCGAGAACTCCTTGGCCATTTAAAGGGTCCGGGCCACTTCCTGGATCTCATAGACCTCGAGCTGGTCGCCCTCGTTGAGATCGTTGAAGTTGCGCAGCGAGAGGCCGCACTCGAAGCCGGTCTTGACTTCCTTGACGTCGTCCTTGAAGCGCTTGAGCGACTCCAGTTCGCCCGAATGGACGACCACGTTGTCCCGCAGCACCCGCACCAGCGAGCCCCGCTTGACGATCCCCTCCAGGACATAGCAACCGGCCACCGTGCCGACCCTCGAGATATGGAAGACCTGGCGAATCTCGACCAGGCCAAGCACCTGTTCGCGCCTCTCCGGCGACAGCAGACCCGACAGGGCCGCCTTCACCTCATCGACCGCGTCATAGATGATGTTGTAGTAACGCAGATCGACGCCGAAGCTCTCTGCCAGATTCCGCGCCTTGGCATCCGCCCGGGTGTTGAAGCCGATGATCACGGCACCCGAGGCCTGGGCAAGGTTCACATCCGACTCGCTGATCGCGCCAACCGCGCCATGAATGACGTTGACCTTGACTTCGTCGGTCGAGAGCTTCTGCAGGGCCTGGACCAGTGCTTCCTGGGAACCCTGAACGTCGGCCTTGATGATGAGCGGCAGGCTCTTGACCTCGCCCTCGGACATCTGCTCGAACATGTTCTCGAGCTTGGCCGCCTGTTGTTTGGCCAGCTTCACGTCACGGAACTTGCCTTGGCGGAACAGGGCGATTTCGCGTGCCTTGCGCTCGTCGGTCAGTGCAATCGCCTCGTCGCCGGCCGCCGGGACATCCGACAGACCCAGGATCTCCACCGGGATCGACGGACCCGCCTCGTCCACCGGCTTGCCGTTCTCATCAAGCATGGCCCGCACGCGGCCGTAGGTCGCGCCGACCAGCAGCACGTCGCCCTTGCGCAGGGTACCGGACTGGACGAGCAGCGAGGCCACCGGGCCGCGACCCTTGTCAAGGCGCGCCTCGACAATCAGGCCCTTGGCCGGCGTTTCGGCCGGCGCCGTCAGTTCCAGCACCTCGGCCTGCAGCAGGATGCCCTCGAGGAGATCGTCGATGCCCTGGCCGGTCTTGGCCGATACCGGCACGAACATCACGTCGCCACCGTACTCTTCCGGCACGACACTCTCGGCGATCAGTTCCTGCTTGACCCGCTCCGGGTTCGCTTCGGGCTTGTCGATCTTGTTGACCGCCACCACCAGCGGCACGCCGGCAGCGTGGGAGTGGTGAATGGCTTCACGGGTCTGGGGCATCACGCCGTCGTCGGCCGCCACCACCAGCACCACGATGTCGGTCGCCTTGGCACCGCGGGCACGCATGGCCGTAAAGGCCTCGTGACCCGGCGTATCCAGGAAGGTGACCATGCCCTTCTGGGTTTCGACGTGGTAGGCACCGATGTGCTGCGTAATGCCACCGACCTCGCCCGCCGCAACCTTCGCCGTGCGGATGTAGTCGAGCAGTGAGGTCTTGCCGTGATCGACGTGACCCATCACGGTGACCACCGGCGCACGCGGCAGCACCGGCGCGTCGTCGTGCTCCTCGGTTTCCACCAGGAAGGCGTCCGGGTCGTCCAGCTTGGCCGCCATCGCCTGGTGGCCCATCTCCTCGACCACGATCATCGCGGTTTCCTGGTCAAGAACCTGGTTGATGGTGACCATGCTGCCCATCTTCATCATGGCCTTGATGACTTCGGTGGCCTTGACCGCCATCTTGTGGGCGAGATCGGCAACGGAGATTGTCTCCGGCACGTGGACCTCGCGGATGATGGGCTCGGTCGGGGCCTGGAAAGCCTGCTGATCCCGCTGACCACCACCGCGGCCACCCCGGCCACCACGCGGTCCACCTTTCCAGGATCCGCCAAGATCGGCGCCGCGGGTCTTCAGGCCACCGCGGCGCTTGGAGGACTCGTCCTGCCAGCCGCCGCGCTTGCCATCCTTGCGTTCCTTGGTGGCCGGCTTGTCCGGGCGATGGAGCGTACCGGTCGTGTTGGTCTTGGGCTCGGCGGCCTTCTTGCGGGCCTCTTCCTCCTCGACACGACGCGCCTCTGCCGCAGCCCGGGCACGGGCTTCACGTTCCTGCTTGGCCTTGAGGTCCGCCTCCTGGCGGGCCCGCAGATCGGCAGCACGTTGACGTTCGCGCTCGCGGGCAGCGAGTTCTTCCTCGCCGAGCACGTCGCGCATGGTCAGTCGCGAGGCGGCATCGTCGGCATCCGACGCGGCAGCTTCCGCCGATTCCGCGACGACCGTTGCGACGGCTTCCGGCTCGGTGACCTCGGCGGTCGCTTCGACGGGCGCTGGCTCCGGCTCGGGCGCAACGGGTTCGACCTCCGGTTCGGGCGCAGCGACCTCGGCGACCACCGGCTCCTCGATCGGCGCAGGCGTCTCCGCCTCGGCGATCTCGACCGGCGCTTCCACTGCGGGCTCGAGTTCGGGCTCGGCGTCCGCCACGAGTTCGTCGCGCTTGACGAAGACGCGCTTCTTGCGCACCTCGACCTGGACCGTACGGGCACGGCCCGAGGAGTCGGTCGCCTTGATCTCGCTGGTCTGCTTTCGCGTCAGCGTGATCTTGGCCTTCGGTGCCGTTTCGCCGTGGGAGCGACGCAGGTAGTCGAGCAAGCGCGCCTTGTCCTGCTCACTCAGCAGGTCTTCTGCGCCCTGCTTGTCCACGCCGGCTTTCTGCAGCTGTTCGAGAAGGACGGTAGCCGGCATCCGCAATTCACCGGCGAACTGGGTGACACTGATTTGTTCCATTCGCTAACCTCCGTCATTCCTCGAACCAGTGCGCGCGTGCCACGGTAATCAGGTCGCGCGCCCGGTCTTCTTCGATGCCTGCCATTTCCACCAGCTCGTCGACCGCCAGATCGGCGAGGTCGTCGCGGGTGCAGACTTCATGCTGGGCGAGTTTGGCGGCCAGGGGCTTGTCCATGCCATCCAGGGCAAGCAGATCCTCCGCCACGTTCTCGAGTTGCTCCTCGGTCACGATCGCTTCGGTGAGCAACACGTTGCGGGCGCGGTTTCGCAGCTCGTCCACCGTGTCCTCGTCGAACGCGTCGATCTCCAACATCTCGGCCAGCGGCACGTAAGCGACTTCCTCGATCGACGAGAAGCCCTCGTCGATCAGGATGTCGGCCACCTCGTCGTCGACATCGAGTTTTTCCATGAACAGGACACGAATCTGGCCCCGCTCTTCTTCGACCTTCTGGGCCGATTCCTCTTCGGTCATCAGGTTGATCTGCCAGCCCGACAGCTCGGAAGCCAGCTTCACGTTCTGACCATTGCGACCGATGGCAATGGCCAGGTTGTTCTCATCGACCACCACGTCCATGGCATGGGTTTCCTCGTCGACCACGATCGACGAGACCTCGGCCGGTTGCAGCGCCGCGATGACGAATTGCGCCGGGTCGGGCGCCCACAGCACGATATCGATGTTCTCGCCGCCGATCTCATTGCGCACTGCGGTCACCCGCGAGCCACGCAAACCGACGCAGGTACCGATCGGATCGACCCGCGGATCGTTGGACTTGACCGCGATTTTGGCGCGCAGTCCCGGGTCACGGGCGCAGCCCTTGATCTCGAGCAGCCCGTCCTCGATCTCGGGCACTTCCAGCTCGAACAGCTTCACCAGGAACTCCGGCGCCGTTCGGGACAGCACCAGCTGCGGGCCACGGGCGCCCCGGTCGATTCGCAGAAGGAAGGCCTTGACCCGATCTCCAACGCGCAGGTTCTCGCGCGGAATCATCTGATCGCGGGGAATCACGGCTTCAAGCCGCCCCACCTCGATAATGGCGTTGCCCCGCTCCATGCGCTTGATGCTGCCGGAGACGAGGTGCTCCTTGCGCTCAAGGAAGTCATTCAGGACCTGCTCTCGCTCCGCATCGCGAATGCGTTGCAGGATGACCTGCTTGGCCGCCTGGGCACCGATGCGGCCGAAATCGATCGGCTCGAGCGGTTCCTCGACGAAATCGCCGACCTCGATCTCACCGGCTTCCTCGCGGGCATCAATCAGGCCGATCTCGGCTTCGTCGTTGGTCACTTCGTCGTCAGGCAGCACCTTCCAGCGGCGGAAAGACTCGTAGTCGCCGGTTTCGCGATCGATCGAGACGCGCACATCGGCGTCGTCGTGGATGCGCTTCTTGGTCGCGGATGCGAGCGCCGATTCGAGCGACGCAAATACGATGTCCTTGGCTACGTTCTTCTCACGCGCCAAAGCATCCACAAGCAGCAGGATCTCGCGGCTCATTGTTCAGTTCTCCACATCCGTACGCTTAAAACTGGGGCACCAGGCGGGCCTTCTCGACCTCATCGAAGGGAAAGTCCTGCTCACCCTCTTCGGTCGCAAGCCGAACAGCGCCATCCACCATGCCAACCAGCGTGCCCTTGAAATTCCTCTGGTTTCCGATCGGCATGCGGGTGCGCAGCTGGATCTGTTCGCCCGCGAAACGCTCGAAATCCGCCACCTTCTTGAGGGGCCGATCAAGCCCCGGCGACGAGACTTCCAGGCGGTCGTAATCGACGTTCTCGACCTCGAACAGGCGCGTCAGCTGGTTGCTCACCGTCGCACAATCGTCGACCGTGATACCGGCTTCCCTGTCGATAAAAACGCGCAGCAGACGCGACTTGGGCGAGGTCTCGAAGTCGACCAGTTCGTAGCCCAGTCCGTCCACCACCTGCTCGACGAGTGCCACCACGTCCATTTGCGATCCCACAAATAAAAAATGGGCATAACGCCCATTCCTGTTGTATCCAACCGGAAAAACGTGCTTCGACGACCTGCGCGGCCATCAAAGCCCAAGGAGTATATCAGCGCCCCATATGCCGCGCAAACGCTAACGACGGGGCGAAGCGGGCTTCCGGCCCCTTTCCCGCAGGCCCTGGGGCACCGGCACGCCGGTCAGCCGGCAGACGTCTGGCACAGCCATCTCCTCCCACTGTCCGCGCTTGAGCCTCGGCGACATCGTCACCGGTCCATAGCGGGTGCGCATCAGTCGGCTGACCGTGATGCCGAGGGCCTCGAACATGCGCCGGACCTCGCGGTTGCGACCTTCGGACAGGGTGACGCGGTACCAGTGGTTCACCCCTTCGCCGCCACCGTCGATGATCACGTTGAAGCGGGCGGGCCCGTCCTCGAGCTCGATCCCCTCCTTCAACATCGCGATCTGCTCCTCGTCGAGAGAGCCGAGCAGGCGCACCGCATATTCGCGCTCGATCTGGTAGCGGGGATGCATCAGCCGATTGGCGAGCGTGCCATCGTTGGTAAAGAGCAAGAGACCGCAGGTGTTGATATCCAGCCGTCCGACGGCGATCCAGCGCCCCCTGCGCAGATTGGGCAGGCGGTCGAAAACGCTGACCCTGCCCTCGGGGTCGTCCCGCGACACGATTTCGCCCTCGGGCTTGTGATACATCAGCACGCGGGGCACCCGGATGCTGAAGTTCAGGTTCACCAGCTTGCCGTTGACGCGCACCTTGTCGGTCGGCCCCACCTTCTGCCCGACGCTGGCCGGCTGGCCGTTGACCGAGATCCGGCCGGCCACGATCATCTCCTCGATCTCCCGCCTGGAAGCCACGCCGGTCTGGGCAAGAATCTTGTGCAGACGCTCGGGCTCGGCAAACTCCGCTGGCGCGCGCCGCCCACCGGGTGTCTTGGCACGACTGCGTCTGGCGGGCGCGGCCTGCTCGGGAGCGCTACTCTGGGTCGACTTCGGTGGCCGCGGCGGGCCCTTCCTTGGGGAGTTCGACAAGATCCATGATCCTTTCAATTTCAGTCAGAGGCGGCAGTTCGGTCAGCGAACGCAAGCCCATTTCCTCGAGGAAACGCCGTGTGGTGGCCAGCAGCGCCGGCCGACCAGGCACATCCCGGTGTCCAACTACGTCGACCCAGCCCCGCGACTCGAGGGTCCGGATCACCCCGGTAGAGACCGACACACCGCGAATTTCCTCGATGTCACCGCGGGTCACCGGCTGGCGATAGGCAATGATCGCCAGCGTCTCCAGCACAGCCCGGGAGTACTTCGGCGCCCGTTCCTGCTTGAGGCGGTCGAGATACGGCTGGTACTCGGGCCGGGTCTGGAAGCGCCAGCCGCCCGCCACCTGCACCAGTTCCACGGTCCGATCTTCCCAGTCGGCGCGCAATTCGTCGAGCAGTTTGCGCACCACCTCCGGCCCCGGGTCCTCGTCGAACAGCTGACGCAGGACGGTCGGGGCCAGTGGTGTCTGGGCGGCCAGCAGCGCCGCCTCGAGCACACGCTTCCACTGCTCAGGCGTCTGCGCCCGCATCGGCGCTCAGCCTCACGTAGATCGGCGCAAAGGCCGCGTTCTGGGTCACCTCGATCATCCGCTCCTTGACCAGCTCGAGGACGGCCAGGAACGACACCACCAGCCCCGGCGCCCCGAGCGCCCGGTCGAAGAGCACGTCGAACACGACGAAGCCGCTGCCAGACAGGCGACGCAGGATCGCGCTCATGTGCTCGCGCACCGAGAGTTCCTCGCGCTGGATCGTGTGGTGCCGGTTGAGACGGGCGTGCTTCATGATCTTCAGCCAGGCCAGCTGGAGGTCGTGCAGACTGACTTCCGGCAGCCGCTCGACCACCTTCTCTGCGACGAAGATGCCCACCCACTCGAAGTCGCGTCCGGCCCGTGGGAGCGCATCCAGCTTGGCCGCCGCCAGTTTCATCTGCTCGTACTCCAGCAGCCGCCGCACCAGTTCCGCGCGCGGATCCTCGCCATCGTCCTCCCGCTCCCGCGGAGGGCGCGGCAAGAGCATGCGCGACTTGATCTCCAGCAGCATCGCGGCCATCAGCAGGTACTCGGCGGCCAGCTCCAGGTTGGTCGCCCGCATCGCCTCGACGTACTCCAGATACTGCGCGGTCAGCGGCGCCATCGGGATGTCGAGGATGTCGATGTTGGCCTTGCGGATCAGGTACAGCAGCAGGTCGAGCGGCCCCTCGAAGGCGTCGAGGATGATCTCCAGCGCATCCGGTGGAATGTAGAGATCCACCGGCAGCTCGAGCATCGGCTCGCCGTAGAGGCGGGCCACCGCAGCGAGTGTCTCCGGCGACTCGCGCGGCGGCAGGTCGAGCGGGAGGTTCACCCGTAGTTCAGCCCCATCGACTCGCGCACGTCGCGCATCGTGTCCTGGGCCAGCTTGCGGGCTCGCTCGCAACCATCGGCGAGGATGTTGCGCAGCAGGCCCGGATCCTCGACGTAGGGCTGGGCGCGCTCGCGCATCGCGTCCTGCTCGCTGACCACCGCATCGATGACCGGCTGCTTGCACTCGATGCAGCCGATGCTCGCGCTGCGGCAGCCTTCCTGGACCCAGCCGCGGACCGAATCGTCGGAGTAGATCAGATGAAACTGCCACACCGGGCACTTGTCCGGATCGCCCGGATCGGTGCGCCGCACCCGCGCCGGGTCGGTCTGCATGGTGCGGATCTTCTTCGTGATGCTGTCGGTCTCTTCGCGCAGGTAGATCGTGTTGCCGTAGGACTTGGACATCTTCTGGCCGTCCAGGCCTGGCATCCTGGCAGCCTGGGTGAGCAACGCGTCGGGCTCGGCGAGGATCATCTTGCCGCCGCCCTCCAGATAGCCGTACAGGCGTTCGCGATCACCAAGGCTGAGGTTCTGGGTCTCCTCAAGCAGCGCCTGAGCCTGCTCGAGGGCGGCCTCTTCCCCCTCCTGCACGTAGCGCACACGCAATTCCTCGTAGCGCTTGGCGCGCTTCGAGCCGAGCTTGCGGATCGCGTCCTTGGCCTTCTCCTCGAAGCCCGGCTCCTTGCCGTAGAGGTGATTGAAGCGGCGGGCAACCTCCCGGGTCAGCTCCACGTGGGGCACCTGGTCCTCGCCCACCGGCACCTTGTCGGCGCGGTAGATCAGGATATCCGCCGACTGCAGCAGCGGGTAGCCGAGGAAGCCGTAAGTCGAGAGATCCTTGTCGGTCAGCTTCTCCTGCTGGTCCTTGTAGGTCGGCACACGCTCGAGCCAGCCGAGCGGGCACATCATCGACAGTAGCAGATGCAGTTCGGCGTGCTCGGGGACCCGCGACTGGATGAAGAGGGTGGCCTGCGCCGGATCGACGCCGGCCGCCAGCCAGTCCACCAGCATGTCCCAGACGCTCTCCTCGATCAGGCGCGGATCGTCATAGTTGGTGGTCAGCGCGTGCCAGTCCGCGACAAAGAACAGGCACGGGTACTCGGCCTGGAGCTTGACCC
Organism: Rhodocyclaceae bacterium; assembly: GCA_020445665.1. Classification (GTDB taxonomy): domain Bacteria; phylum Pseudomonadota; class Gammaproteobacteria; order Burkholderiales; family Rhodocyclaceae; genus Cognatazoarcus. Next base: position 66,662 of record JAGRGD010000278.1, on the reverse strand, counting down.
AGTTGCGCAGGACCCCATGGTAGTGGCCCAGATGGAGACGCCCGGTGGGGCGCATGCCGGAGAGGACGCGTTCGGCGTACATATATCTAGATCGTCAGTCCAAAAACGAGGGCGAGAGCATACCGGAACAGGGCCACCAGGGGGCCCAGTACCGCTCCCAGGATGCCGGTGAACAGCAGCACCAGCAGGATCGGGAAGCCGAAGCGTTCGAGCTTGGCGAACTGCACGGCCAACTGGCCGGGCAGCAGGCTGACCGCGATACGCCCACCATCGAGGGGCGGGATCGGCAGCAGGTTGAGGATCATCAGGATCGCATTGATGTGAATGCCGGCCTCGGCCATTGCGAGCATTGGCAATGCGTAGGAACTTCCCTCCAGCTGCTTCCCAACAAGAAAAATCAATGCCCAGGCAACCGCCATCACGAGATTCGCGAAGGGCCCCGCGGCAGCCACCCACAACATGTCGGCCTTTGGGTTCTTAAGGCGACCAAAGCTAACCGGTACCGGCTTGGCCCAGCCGAACAACATCCCCGCTGGCCACGTGAGCCACAGGATCATACCCGGCACCAGTAGCGTCCCGACCGGATCGATGTGACGCAGGGGGTTGAGGGTGATGCGCCCGGCGTGCTCGGCCGTGGGGTCCCCGAAATGACGCGCCACGTAGCCATGGGCGGCTTCGTGCAGCGTAATCGCCAGGAGGACCGGCATGGCCCAGATGGCGAGCGTCGAGATGATCTGATCCATCGGGGTGAGGCGGCAAAGCGCCGTATGTTAGCAGACGGTGCGTCAGGCCTCGTCCAGACCGAAGGGCGTCAGATCGCCGCGGCCCGCCCGCACCAGCTCCGGCGAGCCGCCGGTGAGGTCGATGACGGTGGTGGCTTCCGGCCCGCAATACCCCGCCTCGATAACCAGATCCACGACCTTGCCGAGCCGGTCGCGGATCGCCTCGCCATCGGTCAGCGGCATGTCTTCGCCCGGCAGCAGCAGGGTCGAGGTCAGGAGCGGCCCGTCGAGTTCGGCCAGCAGGCCGGCCACGACGACGTGCTCGGGAACCCGCAGGCCGATGGTCTTGCGCTTGGGGTGGAGCACCCGCCGGGGCAGCTCGCGCGTGCCTTCGAGGATGAAGGTGTAGGGCCCGGGCGTGACGGCCTTGAGCAGGCGATACTGGGCGTTGTCCACCCGCGCGTACTGGGCGATCTCGGACAGGTCACGGCACATCAGGGTGAAATGATGGCGGTCGTCCACGCCCCGGATGCGCCGGATACGGTCGAGCAACGGTCCATCGCCGGCGCGACCGCCGAGCGCGTAGGCGGAGTCGGTCGGAAACGCGATCAGGCCACCGCCGCGGACAATGTCGGCGGCCTGGCGGATCAGCCGCGGCTGGGGGTGTTCGGGGTGGAGGGAAAAGAACTGGGCCATGGAAATCGCCGCGCTTTCAGCGGACCTGCGCACGCGCGCAAAAGCGCGACCATACCGGAACCAGATCCTGGGGCAAGGGGTTGCAGCCACCGAGGTCCACCCGGATCTCCTCCACACCGTGGAAATCCGACGCCCGCGAGGCCAGCAACCCTCGTCGCCGGGCAACCTGGGCGAAGCGCATCATCTCCTCGGGCGTGTGCGCGCCACCGACCACCTCAATGCCCTCGCCGCCGGCCGCCTGGAAGCGGTCGAGCAGGTTTTCCATCTGTGCCGAGGAGAGCCGATAGCGGGCCGGATGGGCCAGCACCGGCAAACCGCCGGCACCGCGGATCCAGCCCACAGCGGCCTCGAGTTCGGCCCACTGATGGACCACGTAGCCCGGCTTGCCGGTGGCGAGGTAGTGATCGAACACCGTCTTGACGTCGGGCATCAGGCCGGTCGAGACGATGAAACGGGCGAAATGGGCGCGACTGACCAGTTCCGGGTTAGGGGCCAGCGCCCGCGCCCCGGCCAGGGCACCACGGATGCCGCGGCGCGCCAGCTCGTCACCGATGCGAACCGCCCGCTCCGCCCGGCCGGCGCGCAATTGCGACAAAGCCGTGACCAGGGTCGGTTCGCGATGATCGATGTCGAGACCGACCACATGGATGGTCTCGCCGACGAAGCTGACCGAGATCTCGACACCGGGCAGCAGCTTGAGCCCTGACCCCTCCGCCGCCGCGAGCGCCTCGTCGATGCCGCCGAGTTCGTCGTGGTCGGTCAGGGCGAGCAGATCGACACCGTTGGCGACGGCCCGCTCGACCACCGCTCGCGGCGTCAGGAAACCGTCGGAGCGGGTCGAATGGCAGTGCAGGTCCGGATTGCGGAAGGGGCTCATGCAGGCGCCTCGATCTCGCCCCGCAGCACAAAGGCCTCGAGGAACGCCGCGACACGTTCCGGCTGGTCGTGGTGCAGATTGTGCCCGGCATCGCCGATCACCACCTCACGGAAGTCCGCGAAGCAGGCCTGACCCGCGTGGTGCGCTTCGTCCTCGACCCCGAGCAGACGACGCAGGCCGGTGCCGGACGGAACCAGTGACAGGACGGGCGCCTGCACACGCCGCCAGCAGGCCATCGCCTCGGCGCGTCGGTAGAGCACCGGATTGACCCTGCGGTGGGCCGGATCGCCGTGGAGCACGTACTGCCCCGAGCCATCCGGACGGAGTGAGGTCTCGGCCAGGAAGGTGGCCTGCTCCCCGCTCAGCCGCGGATTGTCCTGGCGCAGCCGGGCGGCGTAGGCCGCGACGCTCTCGTAGCCGCGGAAGACCTGCGGGCGAGCGAGTTCGTTGAGCCATTTCTCGTAGCGCCCGGGGGCCTCCTCGGGCGGGCGGTCGGCGAGGCCAAAGGCATCGAGCAGCACCAGCCGCCCGACACTGCGCGGCCGCACGCCGGCATAGAGCGCCGCCACATTGCCCCCCATGCTGTGGCCGACGAGGGTGATCGGTGCGTCGTCGCTCGCCACCGATGCAACGATCGCCTCAAGATCCGCCAGGTAATCAGGGAACCAGTACCCCTCCGGCGAACGACCACTGAGCCCGAAGCCCCGCCAGTCCGGCGCCACGACATGCCATTCGCCAGCCAGTGCATCGACCACGAACTGGAAGCTGGCCGAGTGATCCATCCATCCGTGGAGCAGGAACAGACGCGGCGCGCCCGTCTCGCCCCACTCGCGCAGATGGATGCTCAGGCCGCGGATGTCGAGATAGCGACTTCTGGAAGGCGTCATCCCGCCATTCTATCGCCCCGGCGGCTTGCCGGGCGTCCCGCCCGATGCTATCGTCCGGCCGACCTGTGGGAGAGTGCTCGAGAGAGCCGCCGAAGGCGTAACCCCCGGAACCGCTCAGGCAAACGGACCGCAGGCAGCAGGACAAATCTGGAGAGCGACGGCAGTCTGGCCGTCCACCGAAGGGGCACGCTGCCGGATGGCGGCAATCTCTCAGGTACAAGGGACAGATGGGGACGCATGGCCCACGGGGGCGACGCGTCCCCTTTTTGTTGCCTACACTGCACCTGTTCGAATGGAGACCCGCCCATGTCCAAGCACACCCCGCTCCACGCCGCCCACCTCGCCGCCGGCGCCCGGATGGTGGATTTCGCCGGCTGGGACATGCCGGTCAACTATGGCTCGCAGATCGAGGAACACCACGTGGTGCGCCGGGCTGCGGGCATGTTCGACGTCTCGCACATGCTGGCCCTTGACCTGGAGGGCGCCGACGCGCGCCGCTACCTGCGGGGCCTGCTCGCCAACGATGTGGCGAAGCTCGCGGTGCCTGGAAAGGCACTCTACAGCTGCATGCTGAACCCGTCGGGGGGCGTCATCGATGACCTGATCGTCTATTACTTCGCCGATGACCGCTACCGCATTGTCGTGAACGCTGGCACCGCCGACAAGGACGTCGCGTGGATGCGCGACCGCATCGCCCGAACCGGCGCCAACGTCACCCTTGAGGCGCGGCGCGACCTGGCGATGATCGCGGTTCAGGGGCCCGAGGCCCGCCAGCGCACCTGGCAGGCCCTGCCTGGCGCCGAAGGGGCCAGCGCCGGGCTCAAGCCCTTCCAGGCCGCAAGCTTCGAGGACATCCTGATCGCGCGGACCGGCTACACCGGTGAAGACGGCTTCGAGTTGACGATCCCGGCAGCCCGGGCCGAAGCGGTCTGGAACGCCCTCGCCGCGGCCGGCGTGGCCCCCTGCGGCCTGGGTGCCCGCGACACCTTGCGGCTCGAGGCCGGCATGAACCTGTACGGACAGGACATGGACGACGACACGTCGCCCCTCGACGCCGGCCTCGCCTGGACCGTCGATTTCAGCGATGAGGCGCGCCAGTTTGTCGGTCGCGAGCCGCTCGAGACCAACGGCGCACGTCGCCGCCTGCTCGGCCTCGTCCTCGACGGCAAGGGCGTGCTGCGCGCCCACATGAAGGTCGAAACCGAGCATGGTGAAGGTGAAACCACCAGCGGCACCTTCTCGCCCTCGCTCGAGAAAGCCATCGCAATAGCCCGACTGCCGCTGGCGGTGGCGCCGGGCGAGACGGTCCAGGTGGATATCCGGGGGCGAAAGGTCCCTGCCACAACTGTCAAGCCGCCCTTCGTGCGAAACGGCAAAGCCCTCGTCTGATCCCCCGTTGGGCCGGTCTCCCGTCGCGGAACCGGACCGAACCATCCGACCCGGAGATATCCCATGAGCAACATTCCCGCCGAACTGAAATACACCAAATCCCACGAGTGGATCCGCGTCGAGGCCGACGGCAGCCTGACCATCGGCATCACCGACCACGCCCAGGAAGCGCTGGGCGACATCGTCTTCCTCGAGCTGCCCGAGGCCGAGCGCGACGTCGATGCCGGCGAAGCGGTCGCGGTGATCGAGTCCGTAAAGGCCGCGTCGGACATCTACGCGCCGGTCGCCGGCACCGTGCTCGCGCACAACGAGGCAGCGATAGACGCGCCCGAGTCGGTCAATAGCGACGCCTACGCCGCCTGGCTGTTCAAGCTTCGCCCCGCTGACGGGGCCGATCTCGGCGCCCTGCTCGATGCGGCCGGCTACCAGTCCGAGATCGCCGACGCCTGACGCTGCCCCTGTCCGCGCCCGGCCATGGCCGGGCACGACGCCACCCGCGAGTTCCCGCCATGTCCGACACCCTGCTGTCCGCCCCCCTCACGACCCTCGAGCAACGCGCCGATTTCATCGATCGCCACCTGGGCCCGTCCGCAATGGAATTGCCTCCGATGCTGGCCGCCCTGGGCGTCCCAGACATCGACGAGCTGATCAGGCAGACCATACCGGCGAGCATCCGCCTGCCCGGCGCGCTGCCGCTGGCAGGGCCGGTGCCGGAGGTCGAGGCCCTCGGCCGGCTCAAGACCATCGCCCGGCGCAACCGGGTGCTGCGCAGCCTGATCGGACTGGGCTACTACGACACCCACACGCCGCCGGTCGTATTGCGCAACGTGATGGAGAACCCGGGCTGGTACACCGCCTACACGCCCTACCAGGCGGAGATCGCGCAGGGGCGACTCGAAGCGCTGCTGAACTTCCAGCAGATGGTGATCGACCTCACCGGCATGGAACTGGCCAACGCCTCGCTCCTCGACGAGGCCACCGCCGCCGCCGAAGCCATGGCCATGGCCCGCCGGGTCTCGCGCAGCAAATCCAATCGCTTCTTCGTGGACGCCAACGCGTTTCCGCAGACCATCGACGTGGTGCGAACCCGCGCCGAGTACTTCGGCTTCGAGCTCGTCATCGACGACGCCGCGAAGGCGCCGAACCAAGAGGTCTTTGGTGCCCTGCTGCAGTACCCGGACCAGCGCGGATCGATCACCGACCTGACGGACATCATCGCCAACCTCAAGGCCAGCGGGGCGGTGACCGCGGTCGCGAGCGACCTGATGGCCCTGGTGCTGCTGCGCCCCCCTGGCGAGATGGGCGCCGACATCTGTCTCGGTTCGGCCCAGCGCTTCGGCGTGCCGATGGGCTACGGCGGCCCCCACGCCGCCTTCTTCGCCACCCGCCAGGCCAACGTCCGGGCCATGCCCGGCCGGGTCATCGGTGTGTCGAAGGATGCCGCGGGCAACACCGCGCTGCGCATGGCCCTGCAGACGCGCGAGCAGCACATCCGCCGGGAGAAGGCCAACTCCAATATCTGCACCTCCCAGGTGCTGCTCGCCAACATGGCCGGCTTCTACGCGGTCTGGCACGGACCCGAAGGGCTCGCGACGATCGCGGTACGGGTCCATCGCATGGCGGCGATCCTCGCCGACGGTATCTCCGAGGCGGGCTTCGAGGTCCTGACGGCGCACTTCTTCGACACCTTCCACGTCGCGACTGGCGCGCGCACCGACGCGCTGCTGGCGGCCGCACTGGCCACCGGCTTCAACCTGCGACGGGTCGACGATGCCACCCTCGGCCTGTCCTGCGACGAAACCACCCGGGCCGACGAGCTGGCCACGCTGCTCGGCGTGTTCGGCTGCGCCACAGCCGTCGAGACCCTCGACAGCCGCGTCGCAGGTGCCGTTGGCACACGGCTGCCGGCCGGCCTGCGGCGTGATTCGGCGATCCTGCAGCACCCGGTGTTCAACGAGCACCACACCGAGCACGAAATGCTGCGCTACCTGAAGCGGCTGCAGAACAAGGACCTGGCGCTGGATCACTCGATGATCTCGCTGGGCTCGTGCACGATGAAGCTCAATGCCACCAGCGAGATGATCCCGGTCACCTGGCCCGAGTTCGGCGGCCTGCACCCCTTCGCGCCGGCCGAACAGGCGGCGGGCTACCTCGAGATGATCGACGGCCTGGCCAATTACCTGAAGGCGGTGACCGGCTTCGACGCCATCTCGATGCAGCCCAACTCCGGTGCCCAGGGCGAGTACGCGGGTCTGGTCGCAATCCGCCGCTACCACGCCAGCCGCGGCGAAGGGCACCGCGACGTGTGCCTGATTCCCCGCTCGGCGCACGGCACCAACCCGGCCACCGCGCAGATGTGCGGGATGCGGGTGGTGGTGGTGAATTGCGACGACAACGGCAACGTCGATGTGGACGACCTGCGCGCCAGGATCGATGCGCACGCCGACAACCTCGGCTGCCTGATGATCACCTACCCCTCCACCCACGGCGTGTTCGAGGAAGCCATTCGCGAGATCTGCGCAAGCGTTCACGACAGCGGCGGACAGGTCTATATGGACGGCGCCAACCTGAACGCCCAGGTCGGGCTGACGTCGCCGGCGATCATCGGCGCCGACGTCTCGCACATGAACCTGCACAAGACCTTCTGCATCCCCCACGGCGGCGGCGGCCCGGGCATGGGCCCGATCGGCCTGAAGGCACACCTCGCGCCGTTCATGGCCGACCACGTGCTGGTGGCGACCGGCGACGACGGCCGGCCGAATGCGGGTCAGGGCGCCGTCTCGGCCGCCACCTTCGGCTCGGCGAGCATCCTCCCGATCTCGTGGATGTACATCACGATGATGGGCGCCGAGGGCCTGCGCCGTGCCACCGAGACCGCAATCCTCAACGCCAACTACCTCGCCAGCCGACTCGAGGGCCACTACCCGGTGCTCTACACAGGCAGCCAGGGACGCGTGGCCCATGAGTGCATTCTCGACATCCGCCCGATCAGGTCCGCCTGTGGCATCAGTGAGGTGGACATTGCCAAGCGCCTGATGGACTACGGCTTTCACGCGCCGACCATGTCCTTCCCGGTGGCCGGCACCATGATGGTCGAGCCGACCGAGAGCGAATCCAAGGCCGAACTGGACCGCTTCGTCGACGCGATGATCGCGATCCGCGAGGAGATCCGGCAGGTCGAGGATGGCCAGTGGCCGGCGGACGACAATCCGCTGAAGAATGCCCCCCACGCCCAGGCGACCCTGATCGGCGACTGGACGCACCCCTACTCTCGGCAACAGGCGGTATTTCCGCTCCCCTGGGTGGCCGAGAACAAGTTCTGGCCGGCGGTTGCGCGCATCGACGACGTCTATGGCGACCGCAACCTGTTCTGCGCCTGCGTCCCGATGGACGCATACGAGTAGGTGGCAACCGCGGCGCAGGGGAAGGCGCGCCGCTTGCCACCCGCCGCGACGGCGCGGGAAAAGTCGCCGGACCACGCCGTCGGCATATTCGCGATTCGCCATCAATCGCTGCCATCTGGCGGATTCTGGCCGGCGTCGTGGCATTTCGCACGAGCGACATATTGCTTCGTGGCGGCAAGCGTATACCCTAGCGGCATCTCATATGAGCAATGAATGAATCGCGCGACCGACATCCGCGAACAACGCCCCTCATGACCCGCGCGCCGCGCCCCCTCCTGCTCCTGTGGTTCGTTGCCCTGCTGGTCGCCACCTGGATCGTCGTCGATCTGGTGCGTCAGCGTCAGGCACTCGAGGCCGACGCCAGCGAACGGCTCACCTCGCTGGCACGCCTGGTCAGCGAGCAGGCCAGCGGTGTCATGGACGCCACCCTGCTGGGGCTCCACCACGCCGGGCTGGAGTTGACGACAAGCGGTTACCTGGCCAATGCCAGCATCGACCCCGCTGCCCTCTCCGCCGTCCTTGCCCAGTCCGTCACCCAGACCCCCGCGGTCGATGACCTGATGCTGGCCCAGGCGGATGGCACGCTGGTCGCCAGTTCGGCCGGCGTATCGGCGCGCGGCACCATGGCCGGCGAAGCGTACTTCGAGACGCTGCGAAACCACCCCGGGCAGCCCTTGCTGACCGCCACCGTCCGAGGCCAGCACAGCGGCCGCTGGGGGCTCCTGCTGGCCCAGCCCGTCACCGACCCCGCGGGCAACTTCGCCGGTGTGCTGGCAGCACACGTCGGTCTCGAGCGCACCTTCCTCTCCTTCTATCGGGATCTGGGCCTGGGCGCCGGCACCTCAGTGGCCGTCTGGAACCGCGAAGCCACCCTGCTGATGCGTCACCCGTTCACCGAGAGTCTGATCGGCTCGCGCGTCACGCTCCCCGAGGTCGCCGACCTGCTGGCCGGTCGTGTCTCGGAAACCATATTCACCGCCCGCTCGCCCATCGATGAAGCGACACGACGCATCGCCGTCCGGCGCATCGAGCCGCATCCGCTGATCGTCAGCGTCTCCCAGCGACAGGACGAGATCCTCGCCCCATGGAAGCAGGCCATCGCCCGCGCCGCCGTGACCCTGGCAGTGCTTGTTGCTGCCTGCCTGATTGCGTACCGCTTCGCCCGGCGCGCCAGCAACAGTGAGCAACGACTCGACCATCTGATTGCCGGCGCCCCGGTCGGCGTGGTGTGTTTTGACGCCGACCGACGCGGGCTGCCGGTCGCGTTCGCCTGCAATCCGGTGGCGCGTCAGTTGCTGCCGGTCTCCGCAGACAGCGGCCTGCCCGACCCGGCCGCCCTGGGCATTCGTGACGAGCTCGTCCGGGTCGCACGCGAAGGCACCACCTGGCACGCCAGCGACTATCGGCTTGATGGCTCCGACGGTTCGCGTCGCGTCGACCTGAGGCTCTTCCCGGTCGGGCCCGGCCAGGCCGGCCTGCTCGTCGAGGACGCCACCCAGCGCCTGGCCGTGCGCGATGGACGCATCGCCGAGCTGGAACGCCACCGGACCGCCCTCGACGAAGCCGACAACGGGATCCGGGAGTGGGATGTCGCCGCGCGGCGCATCACCTATTCCCACCGCTGGCTCGCCCAGCTCGGCCTTCAGGCCGGCGACATCGACGACCGCCAGGAGAGCTGGGAAGGGCTCATTCACCCGGCTGACCTGGGTCGCTGCCTGCAGAATCTCGACCGGCATCTGGCCGGCCAGACGGCTTCCTTCCGCAGCGAGCATCGCATGCGGCGCCCCGACGGCAGCGACGTCTGGGTGCGGGAGCGGGGCCGCGTCGTCTCTCGCGACGACAACGGCCGGCCCGAGCGGGTGGTCTTCGCCCAGACCGACATCACCGCGATTCGCCAGATCGAGGACAACCTGGCCCTGTGGGCCCGCGTGTTCGCCTCGGCCCAGGAAGGCATCATCGTCACGGATGCCGAGGCGCGCATCATCGAGGCCAACGAAGCCTACTGCGCGTCCACCGGCTATGACCGCAAGGAACTGATCGGCCAAAATCCGCGAATTCTCTCGTCCGGACACCAGGAACCGGCTTTCTACCGGGCCCTGTGGTCCACCCTGCGGGAAGACGGGATCTGGCAGGGCGAGCTCAGCAACCGTCGCAAGGACGGCAGCTTCTACCTCCAGAGCACCCGCATCGTGTCGATGCCGGACCGCGACGGCAAGGTCGGCTACTACATCGGTTTCACCAGCGACATCTCCGATCTGCGGGACAGCCAGCAATTGATCGCCCACCTCGCCCGCCACGACGCGCTGACCGCCCTGCCCAACCGCAACCAGCTGGGCGAGCTGATGCAGCAGGCGATCGCGATGGCCCAGCGCAACAACCGGCTGCTCGCGGTGTGCATGCTCGATGTGGACCACTTCAAGCCGGTGAATGAGCGCTGGGGCGCGGCCGAAGGCGACAAGTTGCTGATCGAGGTGTCGCGAAGGCTGCAGGAGGCGCTCGGCCCGAGTGACACCCTGGCCCGTCTGGGGGGCGACGAATTCGTGCTGCTCCTGACCGATATCGAGTCGCCCGAGCACTGTGACGCCCGGGTCGCCGAGTTCCTAACCCGCATGCGCCTGCCCTTCGAGCGGCCCTCCGGTGTCGTCCGCCTGACCGCCTCGGTGGGTGCCACCCTCTATCCCCTTGACGGCGGCGACCCCGACACCCTGCTCCGCCACGCCGACCAGGCCCTCTATTCGGCCAAGCAGGGGGGACGGGACGCCTGCCACCTGTTCGACACCGAGCAGGATCGGCGCCTCAGCATCCACCGGCGCGCGGTCTGCGAGGTGCGCGCGGCCCTCGACAAGGGCCAGCTGCGCCTGCACTACCAGCCCAAGGTCCGCTTCGACGACGGCAAGGTGATCGGTGTCGAGGCCCTGCTGCGCTGGCAGCACGCCGAGCGCGGCCTGCTGATGCCCGCCGACTTCATCTCCCGCATCAACGACGACGAGCTGCTGGTCGCGATCGGTGAATGGTGTCTCGAGACCGCCGTCGCCCAGGCGGCCGAGTGGCACGCCGCCGGGCAATCCATCCCGGTATCGGTGAACGTGACGGCAGGCCAGATACTGGGCGCCGAGTTCGCTGTCCGCCTGGAGGCCCTGCTGGCGCGCCACCCCGCCTTCCCGCCCCACCTCCTCGAGGTCGAGATTCTCGAGTCGGCGGCGCTGGCCGACCTGCCACGGGTGGTGACCCTGATGGAGCGCTGCGCCCGCCGCGGCGTGAGCTTCGCGCTGGACGATTTCGGTACCGGCTACGCCTCGCTGACCTACCTCAAGCACCTGCCGGCCGCGACCCTGAAGATCGACCAGTCCTTCGTGCGGGACATCCTCGACGATCCGGAGCACCGGGCGATCGTCGAGGGCGTCCTGGGCCTGACCCGGGTCTTCGGCCGCACGGCCATCGCCGAGGGTGTCGAGTCGATCGAACACGGCGAGGCCCTGATCATGCTCGGCGCCACCCACGGCCAGGGCTACGCGGTCGCTGGTGCCCTGCAGCCAGACGAATTGCAGGCGTGGATGGGCCAGTGGCGCAATCCGCCCGAATGGACCCGCGCGTCCTGGCGCTACCGCAACCAGTCCCCGGCCGCCCGCGCCAACGCCTGATCCCCGGCAACCCCGTCGCGGGCCCTCGCCCCGTCAATGCTGCCCGGGCAGCACGATCTCGTCGCTGCGAACGGCGTTTGCCGAGAAATGTCGGCACAGGGCGAGAAAGCTCTGCATGGCCTCGCTCTGGTACTTCGCCCGGTGCCAGACAAAGTGAAAGTTGCGCGCCAGGTCCAGCCCCGCGATCTCGATCGGCGCCAGGGTGCCGCGGCGAAAGGCATCGCGCAGCGCGAGGCGCGAGATACAGCCCAGCCCGAGCCCGGATTCGACCGCCCGCTTGATCGCCTCGGTGTGCTCCAGCTCGAGCCGCACGTCGAGGGGTTCCTCCAGGTGGCGGATGGCCTGCTCGAAGGTCTCGCGGGTGCCGGACCCCTGCTCCCGCAGAATCCACGGTTCACCCGCCAGCTCGCCGATCCCGGAAAGGTGCCGACCAGCCAGGCGGTGACTTGGCGCGCAGAACACCACCAGCTCGTCCGCCACCCAGGGCTCGACCACCAGGTCCGGCGCCCGGCACTGGCCCTCGACCAGTCCCAGGTCCAGCTCGAAATTCAACAGCTGCTCGACGATCCGCGCCGTGTTGTGCACCGCCAGCGTGGCCCGGCCTTCCGGATGCACCCGCAGGTAGTCGGCCACGATCAGTGTCGCGAGGTAGTTGCCGATGGTCAGGGTGGCGCCGATTCGGATCGCACCGAAGGCGGTCTGCCCCCGCAGCATCGCCTCCACCTCCCCGGCCCGGTCGAGCAGGGCCACCGCCCGAGGGAGCAGCATGCGTCCGCTGTCGTTGAGGTGCACCGACTTGCCGACCCGGTCGAACAGCGGCCGGTCGAACTGTCGCTCCAGTTCCCCCAGGGCGGAACTGGTCGCCGACTGGGACAGGGACAGGGCACGCGCGGCGGCGGAGACACTGCCGCTGCGGGCGACCGCGACGAAGACTTCCATCTGGCGCAGGGTGAATCGCATAGTCACTCAATCGATAACACTTTTCAGAATTACCTGATTTTCAGCTAAAGGAGCGAGCTCTACAATCGGTCTCATTCTGAAGACCACCCGGACCGAGACCCATGAGCAGCCTGACCACCGAGCGCGTCCTGACAGTGCACCACTGGAACGAGGACCTGTTCAGCTTCCGCACCACCCGCGACCCCGGGCTGCGCTTCGAGAATGGCCAGTTCGTCATGATCGGGCTCGAGGTCGAGGGCCGCCCGCTGACCCGCGCCTATTCGATCGCCAGCGCCAACTACGAGGAGCACCTCGAGTTCTTCAGCATCAAGGTCCCTGACGGTCCCCTCACCTCGCGCCTCCAGCACCTGCGCGAAGGTGACGAGATCATCGTCAGCAAGAAGCCCACCGGCACCCTGGTCCTCCACGATGTGCGACCCGGCCGCAACCTCTACCTGCTGTCCACCGGCACCGGCCTCGCCCCGTTCATGAGCATCGTGCACGATCCGGCGCTCTACGAGCGCTTCGACAAGGTGGTGCTGATCCATGGCGTGCGCCAGGTCTCCGAGCTCGCCTACGCCGAGACGCTGACCCGCGACCTGCCCGCCAACGAGTATTTCGGCGAGGACGTCTCGGCCAAGCTCGTCTATTACCCCACCGTCACCCGCGAGCCGTTCCGCAACCGGGGCCGACTCACCGACCTGATCCGCAGCGGCAAGCTGTTCGCCGACATCGGCCTGCCCGACCTCGACCCCGAGGTCGATCGCGCGATGATCTGCGGCAGCCCGGCAATGCTCGAGGAATGCTGCGAGCTACTGGACGAGCGCGGCTTCGAGATCTCGCCGCGCATCGGTACGCCGGGCGACTACGTGATCGAGCGCGCCTTCGTCGAGCGCTAGCAGGCCGGCTTGCGCGAGGCCGCCCCCGGGGCAGAGAATCGGGGGCCTGCCACCCCCCGCGACACCCCCTTTGGATACGCACTTCACGACCCATCCCGATGCCCGCCTGCGCCTCGACAAGTGGCTGTGGGCGGCGCGCTTTTTCAAGACCCGCTCCCTCGCCGCGAAGGCCATCGAGGCCGGCCATGTGCACCTCAACGGCGCCGCGGTGAAGCCCTCGCGGGACGTCAAGCCCGGCGACCAGCTCGAGATCACGGTGAGCGAGACCCGCTGGTCGGTCGCGGTGGTCGCCATCAACCCCTACCGCCGCCCGGCCGAAGAAGCCCGTCAGCTCTACGCCGAGAGCCCCGAGAGCCAGGCCCGGCGGGCCAGGGAGCGGGAGGTTCGCCGGCTCGCACCGGCACCGGGCAGCGACCTCCGGGGGCGGCCCACCAAGAAAGCCCGGCGCCAGATCCACGATTTCGGCACGCGGGACTGACGCAGCGGTCTCCGCGTCGCCCTCAGGGGCGTGAGGCCAGATAGGTGCGCCACCAGCTGTCGAGGCCGGGGTAGTGGCGGTCGCGAGCGCCATCGAGCCGCGCCTCGAGGCCCTGGAGGGCCTCCCGGTCGGACGCTGACAGCGCGGACGGCAGGAGCGGCTCCAGATGCACCACCAGATCCCCCGCGCCATCGATCGTTCCGCCGCGCCCCGGAAAGCCCTGCCCGGACAGGCGCAGGGTGCCGGGGCCCAGACCATCACCCGGGGGCAGGTCCATCACCACCGGGCCGAGTGGGCCCGCGAGTGACACCCGCCCACCTGCCAGCAGGCGCAGCGCACTGATCGGCTGACGGACATGAATGTCGCGCCCCTCCAGCGAAAACAGCGGATCGTCCGCGAGCGCGAGGGTCAGGAACAAGGTGCCCGGCAGGCCGCCTTCGCCGCCCGGCTCCCCCAGCCCCTTCAGGCGCAGGACCTCGCCCGGCAGCAGACCAGCCTCGACGTGAACGGTGACTGTTCGCTCCGACAGCGCCTCGCCACTGCCGCCGCAGTGCTCGCAGCTGGCATGCTGGACAAAACCGCGGCCGGCGCACAGATGGCAGCGCTCGAGGCCGGCCGGGGTTCGAACCTTGCCGCTGCCATGGCAGATGTCGCACATCCGGGTGTGCCGCATCCGCACCGAACCCGCCCCCTCGCAAGCCTCACATTCGGACAGGCGCCGCACGACAAAGGGTTTGTCGCAGCCCATGATCAGTTCGGCCAGGGTGACCTCGAGGGTCTCGTGTCGATCCATGCCGGAGGGCCCCGCAGGGTCGCTTGGCGACGCCTCGACGTCATCTGCCGGCGCATCGCTGGTGAGCCACTCGAAGGCGGCCCGGATCCGTTTGAAGGTCTCGGTGGCGCCCGGGTCGGCATTGCGGTCCGGATGCCAGCGCATGGCGAGGCGGCGGAAAGCGCGCCGGATGGTCGCGGCGTCGGCGCCAGCCTCGATCTCGAGGATGGCGTGAGGGTCGAAGACAGGATCGGACACGGGGTTGGCTCTGCTGGGTGGTGCTGCACCTGCGATGATGCCACGGCACCGCGATCCGGTGCCCCGCGGTGCATCAGCCCGGCGGGCTTTCCGCCAGGCGGTCGATCATCCGACGCACCGCGCGCACCTGCCGCCCCTCACGTGTCGCGTACAAGGTGTCGGTATAGCCCCACCAGTCCCAGCAGCCCCGCGGGTTGAACAGCCACGAGAAGCCGCCTGTCCAGCCGTGAGTCGGCCTGACCTGTGGAAACAGGATCACCAGGTCGTTGCTCCAGCCCCACTCGATGTATCCAGCGTTCTGGACAAAGCGGTCGCCGATCTGCGCGCTGGTCTGACGGCAACCATGGAAGGCCACGTGGACGCGGCAGCCCCCCGCCTCGCAGGCGGGCGGTACCAGCACGTAGCCCGCATCGGCCATACCGCTGGCCGCCGGGTCGTCGCCGAGAAACGGGCGCTGGTCGAAGGCCCGGACCGCATCGGGCGGTGGCTCGACGGGATCGGCCAGCGGGCCGTGGATCACCGCCAGAAGACGGCCTGCGGCGTCGAAATCGCCGCAACGGTTGATGTAGGGAGGCTCGGAAGTGTCACAGGCATTGGGCGCCGGCTCCTCGACCGAGATCATCGCGTGCCCAGCGTCAGCCAAATTTTCCCGCACCACATCCGCCTCCGGCAGGTAGCCGGCGTAAAGGGTGGCCAGGGCATCCATGACGGGCCCCTCGACGGTCTCGTCCCGGCCGCCCGAAAACAGCCACACCCGGTCACCGCTCAGGGCAGCGACACCGTCGATGCGCCCCTCCGCACGCCGCCGCTCGACCCGTTCGCGCATTGCGGCAGGTTCGGGCAGCGGACTCCAGAAGCGCGGCGCCATGCAACGGGTCAGGGCCAGCCAGGTCGAGCCCGAGGCGCACTCGTAGGGGCCGCCGGCGAGGACGCCGGCACCGACCACGCTGTCACCGTGCGCGAAGTGGTACTGCACCGCCATGTAGCCGCCCGATGAGATGCCGGACACGCCCACCTGATTGGGGTCGACCCCGAGCGCGGGTAGCGGATCGGCAGCCCGCGCGGCCGTGCTGGCCAACGCCGCGCAGACCACGAGGACCAGAGGGAAACGGCACAGAGCAGGACGGGCAACGGCAGTGGCGGCGGAAGGCATGGCAGACGCGAGGCGATGACAAGGTGATGAACCCAGAGTATAGCGGCCAAGGGTGGGCTCCCTGCGGCATACTGGGATCGTGACGCCCCTGCCCCCCGCCCGCCGCGCGCTGCGCCTGCTCTGCACCCTCCTTGCCCCCCACCGGGGACGAATCGCGCTCGCGGCAACAGCCCTGCTCGTCGCAGCGGGGGCCATGCTCGCGGTGGGACAAGGCCTGCGCAGTGTCATCGACCAGGGCATTGCCGACGGGGATCCGGCCTGGCTCGACCGGACGCTGCTGTTCATGCTTGCGACCATCACGGTGCTGGCAATCGCCACCTACGTGCGCTTCTACAACGTTTCATGGCTCGGCGAGCGGATCACGGCGGACCTGCGCCGCAGGGTCTTCGATCACCTGCTCCGCCTGCCGCCGGCCTGGTTCGAGGCGGGCCGCACCGGCGACGTGATCTCGCGGCTGACCGGCGACACGGCGTTGATCGAGAGCGTGGTCGGATCGAGCCTGTCGATGGCCCTGCGCAATGTTCTGCTGCTGGCCGGTTCGCTGGTCATGCTGCTCACGACCAGCCTAAAGCTCGCCTTGCTGACGCTGGCGGGGGTGCCACTGGTGGTGCTGCCGATCCTGCTCTTCGGTCGACGCGTCAGGCGTCTGTCACGCCTGAGCCAGGCCCACGTCGCCGAACTCGGCAATCGCATCGACGAGAGCATCCACGAGATCCGGCTGGTCCAGGCCTACGGTCACGAGGCCCTCGACCGGGCTGCCTTCGCCGAGCGGGTCGAGGCCGGCTTCGACACCGCGCGTGCGCGCATCCGGATGCGCGCCCGGCTGGTCGCGGCGGTCCTGCTCCTGGTATTCGGTGGCGTCACGACCATCCTATGGCTCGGCGGCCATGATGTCCTCGCCGGCCAGCTGTCGCCAGGCGAGCTGTCGGCCTTCATTTTCTACGCTGCGCTGCTCGCCGGCTCCGTTGGCGCGCTGTCCGAGGTCTGGGGTGACCTGCAGCGCGCCCTCGGCGCCGCCGAGCGGTTGCTCGAACTGCTCGACACGCCCGCCGCCATCCGGCCTCCGACAGACCCGCTGCCACTGCCTGAGCCGGGCCGCGGCGAGATCACTTTCCGGCAGGTGGTCTTCCGTTATCCCGGCCGCGAGGACAACCCGGCACTCGACCTGGTCGATTTCGCGATCGCGCCGGGCGAGACAGTCGCCCTGGTGGGGCCGTCGGGCGCCGGCAAGAGCACCGTCTATCAACTCCTGATGCGCTTCTACGACCCGGCATCCGGTAGCGTTCAGATCGATGGCGTCGATATCGCGCGGGCGGATCCGGCCCGGGTCCGCGCCCGCATGGCCCTCGTCTCCCAGGACCCGGTGGTGTTCGCCACCAGCGTGCGGGAGAACGTCCGCTATGGCCGCCCGGAGGCGCGCGACGAGGAGGTCGAGGCCGCCTGCCACGCCGCTCATGCGACGGCGTTCATCGACCGGCTGCCCGACCGGCTGGACACCGAGCTCGGCGAGCGAGGCGTGCGCCTTTCCGGCGGCCAGCGCCAGCGCATCGCGATCGCCCGGGCGATACTGGCCGACCGACCCATCCTGCTCCTCGACGAGGCCACCTCGTCCCTCGACGCGGACAGCGAGCGGCTCGTGCAGGCGGCGCTCGATGGCCTCATGCGCACGCGCACGACCCTTGTCATTGCCCACCGCCTGGCCACCGTCCGGCGGGCCGACAGGATCCTGGTGTTCGACCAGGGCCGGATCGTCGAGTCGGGAGACCACGAGACGCTGCTCGCGCACGGGGGGCTCTACGCCCACCTTGCCGGGCTGCAGTTCGGCGTCACAAAAAAAGGGGAATGAACGACTGGGTCGTTCATTCCCTTCAACGGATCCGATGCTCGACGGACCCGGCACCTCACAACCGGAAAAAAGGAGCTGCGCTGCGTCCAGCAGCGCAGCCGCCAAGAGGTTTCTAGGGTCGGCGCGTAACCTCCAGCAGGTTGTCCACCCGCCGTACACCTTCGACCTGCGATGCGATATCAAGCGCCCGGCGCAGGTCGGCGGCACCGACCACGGTTCCCGCAAGCCGGACGATCCCATCGTGAGTGTCTACATCGATACGCGCACCGAGCAGGCCGGGATCCGACATCAGAGCCGCCGCGACCTTGCCGTTGATGGCCGCGTCCACCGCGGTATCGACCGAAACCCGCCGGGCGCTGCCGTTCTCGGCATTGGCGCTCAGCGATATGGCGAAGGCCAGGGCCGCGGTGGCCAGAATCCCTGCAATGGCACTGCGTTGCTTCACGGGTGTCTCCTGCGTTGCGGTGTCAGTTTCGACCGCGTCAGCCGGGACCTTTGCGAGCATCGTGCCAACCCGCCAATCTATTTATTATTCAACGACTTGAAAACGCAATATCGCCCCACGCCCCGATCACGCACCGGCATCCTGTCGGGTCACCCCGACAGGATGCCGCATGAACTGCACAAGCCGTTGTTTTGGCAAGATTTATCCGTGTCGCCCATGACCGACAGATTCCGTGCCGCTGCGGAACATGGCGGGAACGAGGTCGTAGCGCTGAAGCAGACGGTAGAACTCGGTGCGGTTCCGCTGCGCCAGCCGGGCCGCATCGGAGACGTTGCCGTCGGTGAGCTTGAGGAGCTGGATGAGGTAGTCCCGTTCAAAGCGCGCCTTGGCCTCGGCGTAGGACAGCTCGTCCATCCGCCGCACCCGCAGCGCCCGATCCACGAGCGAACGCGGGATCAGTGGGGAGGTTGCCAGCGCACAGACCTGCTCGATCACGTTAAAGAGCTGTCTCACATTACCCGGCCAGGGCGCGCCGACCAGCGCGTCCAGGGCATCCGGCGCAAAGCCATTGACGTCCTTGCCGTACTTGTTGGCCAGCTGCGTCAGGAAGTGGGAAGCCAGCAGCGGGATGTCTTCCCGCCGGGACGCCAGCGGAGGCAGGTGCAGACTGACCACGTTGAGCCGGTAGTAGAGATCCTCGCGGAACTGACCCTCGCCCATCGCCGCATCCAGATCCCGGTGGGTGGCCGAGAGGATGCGCACGTCGATGGGTCGTGCCTGGGTGGCCCCGACTGGCCGCACCGCCCGCTCCTGCAGGACGCGCAGCAGTTTGACCTGCAGCGGCAGCGGCATGTCGCCGATCTCGTCGAGAAACAGGCTGCCACCATTGGCGGCCAGAAAGAGACCATCCCGATTGCTCGAGGCGCCGGTGAAGGCCCCCTTGACGTGGCCGAACAGTTCGGACTCCAGCAACTGCTCGGGAATTGCGCCGCAGTTGATCGCCACAAACGGCTGCCCTGCCCTCGGGCTCGCCCGGTGGATCGCCCGCGCCAGCAGTTCCTTGCCGGTTCCGCTGTCGCCCCGAATCAGGATGCTGGCGTCGGACGCGGCGACCATGTGGGCCTCGGCGAGCAGCTCGCGCATCTCGTTGCTGCGGCTGACGATCTCGGCACGCCAACGCTCGTCGCCACCGCGGGGCTCCTCGACCCGCGGCGCAAGGGACAGGGCGTGCTCGATCTTCTCCCGCAGCACCTGGCTGTCGAAGGGCTTGGTCAGGTAGGCGAAGACCCCCTTGCCGATCGCCTCGACGGCATCCGGGATGGTGCCGTGGGCCGTCAGCATGATGACGGGAAGGGAGGGATGGTGACGACGGATGTCGGAGAACAGAGACAGCCCGTCCCGGTCCGGCAGGCGCACGTCGCTCACCACCACATCCGGCCGCACGTTGGCCAGCTGGGCCTCCGCGGCGGCCGCGCTGGCCGCGGTGGTGACCTGGTAGCCGCTGGCCGACAGGCGCATCGTGAGCAGGCGCAGCAGATCCGGGTCGTCGTCCACCACCAGCACGTGGGCGCCGGATCGGATGGCTTCTGCGGCGTTCATCGGTTGGTTCCTCCTGTCGGCACGGGAGGCGCAGGCCGCCCGGGCAGGTTGCGCTCGATCTCGGCGAGCGCGTCGATCTTCTCTTGCAGTTCACGTGCCTGCGCTGTCGCTGCGGCCGCCCGCTTCTCGGCGTCGCGGATATTGACCCCGAGCCGCTCCGACTGGGTCTCGAGCTTGAGCCGCTCGGCGTACTGGTCGGAGAGCAGTCGGGCGAGCGGCTGCAGGGCAAGGGCCTGTGGATTGTCGGAGCGGGCGATGGCGTCGAGCAGGCCCAGGGCGCGCACCAGGTCGCTGCGCTCCTGACCGAGCAGCATCGCCAGGCGCAATTCGTCCAGGGGCCGCCCGTCGCTGCCCTCCAGGGCCTTGCGCTCGGCGATGAGCTCGGCCCGGGACATGCCCCGCGACTTGCGATAGAAGGCCAGGATTGCCCGCAGGTTCACGTCGGCGGCCAGCACCGGCGAGGCCTGCTCGACGATCACCGGCGGATCCGGCTCTTCCACGCCCGGTGGCGGGGCTGCGCGCTCGAGCGCGCAGCCGCTCACGACGGCGACGATGGTCGCCAGAGCCACGGCTCGTTCAACGTTCATATGGCAGTTCAACCCTGAAATGACAGCCCAGGGCGGCCGGCACGAGCACCACGCTGCCGCCATGCGCCATGGCATATTCCCGCACGATGGACAGCCCGATGCCGGTCCCGTTCTCACGCCCTTCGGGCTGCAGGCTGCCGCGGTAGAAGGGATCGAAGATCCGTTGCGCGTCCTCCGGCGCAATCCCCGGCCCCTCGTCGATACAGTCGAGCAGCAGGCGCTTGCCCTGGCGCCGGGCAATCAGCCGGATCAGCGAGCCCTCGGGACTGAAGGCGATGGCGTTGGCGAGCAGGTTGGCGAGCACCAGCGAGATCTTCTCGCCGTCCGCCTCGATCGGATCGGCCTCACCCTCGACCGACAGCTCGAGGCGACGCTGCTGGACCTGTAGCGCCTGATCCGCCGCCACGCGACGCAGCAGGGCCACCGGCTCGATGCGGGCCAGGCTCAGGCGCCGGGCATCGAAGGCCGCGGCGTTGACCCCCAGCAGGGCCTCGATCCGGGTCTGGAGCGTCGCACAGTTGTGCTTCAGGATGCCGACCACCTCCCGCTGGGGTGCCACCAGAGGTCCCAGGATCCGGTCATCGAGCAGCGAGACGCCCTCGCGCATGGCAGCAAGCGGCGTCTTCAGTTCGTGGGAGACATGGCGCAGGACGCGCGAGCGGTCGGCTTCCAGCTCGTTGAGCCGCTCCCGCAGCCACTCGAGGCGGTCGCCGACCTGGCGCAGGTCGTGGGGCCCGCCGACCACCACCGCCTGGTCGGAATAGCCGTCGCCGAGCGCCTCGATCGCCTTTTCGAGCCGCCCGAGGGAGCGGACCAGCCAGGTCCCGAACGCCAGGGCCAGCAGGATCCCGATGCACACCGCGGCGAAGACGTGGGTCGTCAGCCGCGCGCGATTGTCGTCGAGCGCGTCGAACAGCAACTGGTTGTGACGCTCGATGGTCTGTCGTGCGGCACCGGAAACCAATCCGCCCAGTGCGGCCAGGCGGTTCAGTTCCACGCCCAATGCCTCGGCATTCGAGGTGTCCCGCAGGAGGTGCTCGACCCGCTCCGCACTCATGCGCCAGTCGGAAAGCTGTTGTGTAAGCGCCGCCTGGTCGCTCATGGCCAGACCCGACAGGCCGACGATGGCCTCGTCGGCCTCGCGTCGGCTCTCCGAGAAGCGCTCAAGCAGCGCGGCTTCGCCGAGGACCTGGTACTGGCGCGCGCTGCGGGTCATGTCGACGGCACGCTCTCCGAGCAGTTGCACCACGCGCGACAGGCGCAGCGCGTCCGACGCGGCACTGCGGCTGCGACTGGCGAAGTCCTCGAGCACAAACAGGCCCTGCATGGCCGCCGCGGTCAGGACCGCGATGATCAACAGGAAAGCGAGGAGGAGATATTGGCGGAAGGACGGACTGCGCATCCGGACCGGTGTGGGCGGGGGGGCGGAATTATGCCGGCGAGTTTAGGGAATCGGACGAGCGTGCGAGGTAAGTAAATGCAACCTCTCGGCCAGGCGCACCTGTCGTCTTTCCACGACACCCGTCACCACCGCGCCAGTGCTGGCGATTGGCAATATGGCCCTTCTGCAGTGTCGCCAGATAGCGACAGCTTCAGACCCCTCCGACCGGATCGGGATCTTCGACCGGCGAGACAAACGATTGATTCTGTGAAATATTCCCTTGCTGGCACGCCAATTGCCATCATCGGCCAGCGGCGTCCGCGACCGCACTCATCTCACAGCAAGAGGAAGGCTCATGTTCAACAAGCAGAATCTATTCGCGAAGCCCACCGGTGCGAGCGTGCCGGAGCGTCGCCCGACGTACCCGAACAACCTGGCCAATCGCGGCCCTTCGAGCCTCACGGCCGCCTCGGCAGCACACGCTGGCGGCAGCCTTTCCAACGACACTCCGGACGCCACCCAACCGCAAGAGACCGCCGCCATGAACGCCACCGACAACAGCGCCACCGAGACCGAGACCATGGGCAGCCAGCTGATTGTCGGACCGGACGTGAAACTGAAGGGCGCCGAGATCCTCGACTGCGACACCCTCGTCGTCGAAGGCCGGGTCGAGGCCACGATGGACAGCCGGGTCATCCGCATCGCCGAGAAGGGCTCTTTCTCGGGCAAGGTCTGCATCGACGTGGCCGAGGTCCATGGTGATTTCGAGGGCGAACTGACCGCCCGCAAGCAACTCATCATCCACGCCACCGGCAAGGTCAGCGGCGTGATCCGCTACGGCAAGATCCTGATCGAGGAGGGCGGCATCGTCAGCGGCGATGTGCAGTCGATGAACTCCGAAGACGCAGCCAAGTCTGCCACCGTCAAGCCCCTGGTCGCCTCAAAAGCCTGACCGACCGACGACCCGCGACGCAGGGAGACCCTCCGATGACCCCGATGTTGTCCGTACCCTCCCTGTGGCACGCGGGAACGCCCCGCCCGAAGTGCCCTTACGGTTTCGAGCACGATCTGTCCCGCGCTCAGGATCCCCTCTGCGGACTGCGCTTCGAGGTCCGCACCGGACACCTCGCCGCCGCCCAGTCCCTTGCCAACCGCCGCTATCAGCAGCGCGGGCTACGTGTCGGCGTGGGCGGCACTGGCGAGCGCCTCCCGGGCGTCACGGTGCTGGCGCGCAAGGGCGCCGATCTGTGGGCGACCCTGCGCCTCGGGCTGGACTCCATTGCCGGGCTCCAGGCCGACGCCCACTACCGCCACGAAATTGATCGCCTGCGCGGCGCCAGCCGGCGCCTGGCTGAAGTGACGCGGCTCGCCATTGATGCGCCCTGCCCTCCGGCGACGATGCTGCTCGCCCTCTTTCAGCAGGCCATCGGCCACCTCTCGCAGCAGCCACCGATCACCGATCTGGTCATTGAGGTCAATCCGCGCCACGCCCGCTTCTACATCCAGCGCTTCGGCTTTTCACAGATCGGCGAACAGCGCATCTGCAGCCGCGTCGGCGCGCCCGCCGTGCTGCTCCATCGACCAGTCGAGGCGCCCGAGTCGGCAGCGCCACTGGCCGCCTGAGCGGCACCCGGCCCGCACGCTGGGCCGACCTCGGGTAAGCTTGCGCACTGCCCGATCACAAGCAAACGCAAGCCATGGCCCAATACGTAATGTCAATGCTCCGAGTGAGCAAGGTCGTGCCGCCCAAGCGGCAGATCATCAAGGATATTTCCCTCTCGTTCTTCCCGGGCGCCAAAATCGGACTGCTTGGCCTCAACGGCGCCGGCAAGTCCACGGTGCTGCGCATCATGGCCAAGGCCGACACCGAGTTTGACGGCGAGGTCCAGCACCAGCCAGGCATCTCGATCGGCTATCTCGCCCAGGAGCCGCAACTCGAGGCCACCAACACGGTTCGCCAGGAGGTCGAGGCCGGACTCGGCGAGATCGTCGAGGCCCGCAACAAGCTCGAGGCCATCTACGCCGCCTACGCCGAGCCGGACGCGGATTTCGACAAATTGGCCGAAGAGCAGGCCCGCTACGAGGCAGTCCTGGCCGCTGCCGGCTCCGATCTGGAAAACCAGATGGAGATCGCCGCGGACGCGCTGCGCCTGCCCCCCTGGGATGCCGTGATCGGCAACCTCTCGGGGGGCGAGAAACGCCGCGTGGCCCTGTGCAAGCTGCTGCTCGCGCGCCCCGACATGCTGCTCCTCGACGAGCCCACCAACCACCTCGATGCCGAGTCCGTCGAGTGGCTCGAGCAGTTCCTGGTGCGCTTTCCCGGTACCGTCGTGGCGGTCACCCACGATCGCTACTTCCTCGACAACGCCGCGGAATGGATTCTCGAACTGGACCGGGGCCACGGCATTCCCTGGAAGGGCAACTATTCCTCGTGGCTCGAGCAGAAGGGCCAGCGCCTCGAGCAGGAGCAGAAGCAGGAGGCCGCCCACGTCAAGGCCATGAAGCAGGAACTGGACTGGGTCCGCTCGAATCCCAAGGCGCGTCAGGCCAAGAGCAAGGCGCGACTGGCCCGCTACGAGGAGATGTCGAGCGTCGAGTACCAGCGGCGCAACGAGACCCAGGAGATTTTCATCCCGCCAGGCGAACGGCTCGGCGACAAAGTCATCGTCTTCGACGGGGTCACCAAGGCCTTCGGCGACAAGCTGCTGATGGACAATGTCTCGTTCAGCATCCCGCCCGGCGCCATCGTCGGCATCATCGGCCCCAACGGCGCCGGCAAGTCGACCCTGTTCCGGATGATCCAGGGCAAGGAGCAAGCGGACTCCGGGACGATCGACATCGGCCCGACGGTCAAGCTGGCGGCCGTGGACCAGTCACGGGAAGGGCTCGAGGACAGCAAGACGGTCTTCGAGGCCGTCTCCGACGGGGCCGACGTGCTGACGGTGGGGCGTTTCGAGATGCCGAGCCGCGCCTACATCGGGCGCTTCAACTTCAAGGGGGGCGACCAGCAGAAGATGGTCGGCAATCTCTCCGGCGGCGAGCGGGGCCGCCTGCATCTGGCCAAGACCCTGATCTCTGGCGGCAATGTGCTGCTGCTCGACGAGCCGTCCAACGATCTGGACGTGGAGACGCTGCGCGCCCTTGAAGACGCCCTGCTCGAATTTGCCGGTTGTGCCCTGATCGTCAGCCACGACCGCTGGTTCCTCGACCGGATCTGCACCCACATCCTGGCCGCCGAGGGCGACTCGCAGTGGACCTTCTTCGCCGGAAACTATCAGGAATACGAGGAAGACAAGAAACAGCGCCTGGGCGAAGAAGCCGCCAAGCCGCGACGCATCCGATACCGCCCCATCACCCGTTAGGCACGTCCGGGCGGCGGGCTTTCCTGGGCCGCCAGGAAGGCCACGAGCTTCCCGTCCACTTCGTCGATGTGGGTCCGCATGCCGGCCATCACGCGGGCGACGGCCTCTGGCAGGCCCGGGTCGGCGGGGCCAAGGGCGCACATCGCCACAACCTCGTCGAGCAACCTGTGGTGTTCGGCCCGGTGTTCGTCGATGTTCGGGTAGCCGTGGTTCTCCATCAGGTGCTCCTCGGCTTCGAAGTGGCGCCGCGAGAAGTTCTCGACCGCCGCCAGCATCTCGGTTGCATCCTGCCCGCTGTCCAGCACCGCGAGCAGGCCGCGAAACAGGGCATCCTGGATGCCGTGGTCTAGATGCGGGTCGCGTGAATCCTTGCCTTCCATACTCGGTCGATCTCCTTTTCCTGGCTCACCCGGCGCCACGGGGCTGCGGGCCAGCCGCCAGCGCTCAACGTGATCCGAACAGCGTCCCCAGCATGGCCTGAAGTTTCGCCACCAGGCCACCGCGCGGCGGCGCCTGGGGGGGCGTGACGGGCTCCCCATCGGCTTCCTCGACGGGCATCTCGAGCATCTCCTCGCAGGGTGGGGGGTGCGCATCCCGGGAAGCCGGAAGCGGTCCCTCGACCAGGGTCACATAGGCGGCATCGGCCATCGCCTGGAGGAGGACGATCTGCTCTGGCGCCATGCCCTTTCGCTCGCCACCTTCCAGCGGGTGCATGCGCAGGGGATTGGGGTGAGTCACGTAGAGGTGGGCCTGCTCGACGGCCTCGGCTTCCACCACGCGGGGGATGGCCAGCGAGTGCAGGCCGAAGTCCTGCATCAGCAGTTCGAAGCTGCGCAGCGGCACCGTCTCGGCGAGCCGGCTGATGTCGGCGAGGGTCTCGAATTTCTCGGGTGACTGGTTGGATCCGGCCAGCAGCAGGAAGGTCGGCATCTCGTGGAACAGGCCCAGGGTAGCAACCCGCCCCGGCTCGCAGCCGTCGATGCCCCGCGCAATCTGTTCGGCGAATGTGGATACCGAGATGGAGTGCAGCAGCAGGTTCTCCGCCACCAGGCGCGCAGCACGACCGCGAATGCCCCTGACGATCTGCAGCATCGCGACCTGGGATGCCACCGCGCGGACCTCCCCCATGCCAAGCAGCATGACCGCATCCGCGACGGATTCGACGAGCTTGCCCCGACGGTAGGTCGCGCTGTTGGCGAGCCGGAGCAGCGCTGCGGCCACCGTCGGCTCGGCTGCCACCATACGCTGGATCGCCACATCATTGATGCACGGATCCTCCGCGGCATTGCGGATCGTGATGGCCGCGCGCACGCTGGAAGGGATGAAGACGGGATCGTCGGCCATCATGCTCATGGCACGGATTTACGGCGACGATCCGGATAAATTTAGCCCCCGACGACATCCAATCGGATGGCGCCGGGGGCCCAGGCCGCGAAGGCGGCCTTATCCGACCGGCATCAGTCGCCGTCGGGCCCGTTGTGGCAGTCGTAGCAACCGACCTGATCCCCTACCGCATACTGGACGGTGCGGCCCTCGGCCCGGAAGCTGCGCGCCACCTTCACCTCGGACAGCGGGCTGCCGCGGAAGTCCGAACCATGGCAGTAAGCGCAATCCCGGGTGCTGCGCTCGGCCACATCCTCGTGCCGGTCGACCCAGCGGCTGCCGACCGTGTGCATGCCGTGGGGGCCACCAGTGGTGGTGTCTGGCATCGTGGCATGGCAGGCCGTGCATTCGCCGATCGTGCCGTCCCGCCCCTGAACATCCTGCGAGAGCAGGTTGTCGTTGCGGTGGGAACTCGGATACTCCGCATGGGTTGAGCCATGACAGGCTTCGCACTGCAACTCGCCGTGGCCCTTGCTAAAGCGGTATAGGTTGAAGCCCGCCTCCGGTACGTTGGCGTTCGTGGCATAGCGGGTGTCGGCCCAGGTCTTGAGCTGACCCTCCGTGTCGAGCGACGAGGTCTCGCGCTGGCCGTCATGGTGGCAGCTCTGGCAGTCCGGTTGCTCGAGCCAGCCTACGCGCCCCTCCCGCCCGACGTCGGCCATCTGGCCGTGGCAGTTCTGGCACTGCATCGAGAGCGAGCCGTCCGCTTCGACGGCATTGCCCATCACCCCCCGCAGGCAGCGGGTCTCGGAGCCCGGGTGGCACTGATAGCAGGCGCTGCGGTTGGTGCTGTCGCCGAGCAGTTGACCGGTGACCGGGTCTGCCGAGCTGGCATGCTGCTTGTGCATCGCTTCGGTCAGCGGGCTGATCCCTTCGGTACCGGTGCCCGGCAGCGCGTTGGAACCGTGACAGCTCGCGCACAGGATCGGACGACCACTGTCTGCGGTGGCCTGCAGACCGGCGGGCGAGTAGCCAAACTGGGTGAGGGCTTCCTGGAAGCGCAGATTGCCGAGCTGCTCCTCGTCATGCAGGCGCAGGATGTTGCGCCGATAGTCGCGCTCGGGGTCCGGATCATTGACCCATCCGGCCTGGGGCCGTGCATCCGGGCCAGCGCCGGATCCGTGACAGCCGACACAGGTCATCTCGTCCGAGACCGGCAGCACCACACGGGCCTCGGCGAGCAGGTTGCCGTTGCCATCGTGGGCCGAGACCTTTACCAGCGGATAGAAGTTCTTGGCGCCGGCGTCGTCGTACGGCGTAATCGGGATACCCTCGGCCACGAACTGGCCCCGCTCGGCGTCGAGCACCATGGTCTGAGCCGCAGGGCCGGCCGTGTCATAGCCCGCGAGACCGCGGCCATCGGGCAGGGACACCCCGAACAGCACATCCTCGTACTGCCAGAAGTTGGTCTTCCCGGTCGAGAAGCTGTTGACCGAACCATCCGGGTCCGCCAGCGACTGGAATGTCAGAGTGACGCCCTGGGTCACGACACCCTGGCCATTCTTGCCGACCAGTTGCGCGTGCAGGTTGTTGAAGGGCGGCAGGATCGAGAACACGGAATAGTCGGCATCCATGCAGTGCATGCCCAGATCGTTCCAGCCCAGCAGGGTGAAGTCACCGCTGAGTGTGCCGCCTCCCCCGCCCCCGCCGCCGGTATCGCCACCACCGCCGGTATCGCCACCGCCGCCATTGTCGCCGCCGCCTTCATGGTCGTCGTCGTCCCGCTCGCGCCGGACCGTGACCGGAATCGATACGGACGACTCCCGGTCCCAGACACGCAGGATCGCCGTACCGGTGTGATCGGCCTCGACACGGACCGTCCCGTATCTCAGCTTTGCCTCGACGACGTCGTCATCGGAGTTCCGGAGCCGCAGACGACTCTCCGCGCCAAGAATCTGGATACGGGCCTTTTCGCCACGCACCAGTTCCAGTGAGTCAGGAACCGCGGAGAGGTCGGCAAGGGCCGTCGCTGGCAAAGCCGCAACGGCGACGAATAGCGGAAGCGACTTCCGCATCAGATGCTTGAGATGTGACATGCGTACCCCCTGAAATGTCATTGAGCAGGCTCGAGGTGCTGAAAACCCCATTCGTGTGATGGTTTATGACATTCTTGAGGAACAATTTCCCACGTCAATTGCCAAAGGGACGAACGGTAGCGTTTTCAAATATTCCGCAACACTTATAAGGAAACGCAAAGATTCCGGCGCCCGGCGCCTGGCTATTGAAGCTGCGGGCCCGCCCGTGCCACCATTCGCCTCCCCACCGAACCTCACCCAGTCCCCCGAATGCCCGCTCCGACGCAACGCCTGGAATTGCTCGCTCCGGCCAAGAACGCCGATTACGGCATCGAAGCCATTCGACACGGGGCGGATGCGGTCTACATCGGCGGACCCGGGTTTGGCGCCCGCTACGGTGCCGGTAATTCGATTGCGGAGATCGGTCGCCTGGCGGACTGGGCCCACCGGTTCGACGCGCGGGTTTTCGTCGCGCTCAACACGATCCTGACCGACGACGAACTGGAACCGGCCCGCGACATGGCGTGGGCATGCCACGAGGCCGGCGCGGACGCCCTGATCATCCAGGACCTCGGGCTGCTCGAACTCGACCTGCCGCCCATCCAGCTTCACGCCAGCACCCAGACCGACAACCGCAGCGCAGACAAGGTGCGCTTCCTGTCCGCCGTCGGCTTTTCGCAGATCGTTCTGGCACGGGAGCTCAGCCTCGACCAGGTGCGCGAGATTGCCGGCCAGACCGACGCGGTGCTGGAGTACTTCGTGCATGGCGCCCTGTGCGTCGCATACAGCGGCCAGTGCTACATCAGCCATGCGCATACCGGTCGAAGCGCCAATCGCGGCGAGTGTTCCCAGGCCTGCCGCCTGCCCTATGACCTCGCCGACGGAGACGGCAAGCTCGTTGCTGCCGGCAAGCATCTGCTGTCGATGAAGGACAACGACCAGAGCGCCAACCTGCGGGCGCTGGCCGACGCGGGCGTGCGCAGTTTCAAGATCGAGGGGCGCCTGAAGGACCTGGGCTACGTCAAGAACATCACCGCCCACTACCGGCAGTTGCTCGACCGGCTCCTCGACGAGGTGCCGACCTACCAGCGAGCCAGCGACGGCCGCTGCACCCACAGCTTCGCGCCGCGGCCGGAAAAGAGCTTCAACCGGGGTGCCACCGACTACTTTGCCAACGGCCGGCAGGCGGACATCGGCGCCTTCGATTCGCCCAAGTACGTCGGCGAGCCCGCAGGCGAGGTCATCCGGGTCGGCGACGGCTGGATCGAGGTGCGCTCAGCGCTCGATTTCGCCAACGGAGACGGCCTCAGCTTCTATCGCGACGACGGCACCCTGGGCGGCGTGCGCATCAACCGGGCTGAAGGTCATCGCCTCTGGCCAGCCTCGATGCCGGACGATATCAAGGCCGGCATGGCCCTGTTCCGCAATCACGATCAGGCGTTCGAGCGGCGCCTCGAACGCCCCTCGGCGAGTCGCCGCATCGGGCTGGACCTGGAACTCGCTCGCGACGGGGCATCCCTCGTGCTGGCCGCGACGGACGAGGCCGGGCACCGGGCCACCGCGACCCTGCCCTGCCCCGCCGATATCGCCCGCGACCCGGACAAGACCCGAGAGACCCTCAGCCGCCAACTGGCGAAACTCGGCGAGACCGACTTCGAGGCCCGGCACGTCGCGGTGGGCCTGGACCCCTGCCCCTTCGTGCCGGCTGCAACGATCAACCAGTTGCGCCGCGATGTCGCCGCCGCGCTGGTCGCGAGCCGGCAGGCCGCGCGCCGGGCCTTGCCCCGCAAGCGTCCGGAGTCGCCCCCGCCGCTATACCCCGAGGGCGAGCTGTCCTACCTGGGCAACGTCCTCAATGGCGCCGCGCGTCGCTTTTATGAGCGGCACGGTGTCTCCCTGATCGACGACGCGTACGAAGCCAACCGGGAAACCGGCGACGTGTCGCTGATGATCACCCGACACTGCCTGCGCTTCAGCTTCAACCTGTGCCCCAAGCAGGTGAAGGGCATCCGGCCGGATCCGATGCAGCTGATGCATGGCAAGGAGCGTCTGACCCTGCGCTTCGACTGCAAACGCTGCGAGATGCACGTGGTCGGCGCCCTGCGCCCCGGCGTCTTTGAGCCGGCAGCCGTGCCGGTGTCGCTGGTGCGCCATCGACCGGCATCGCCACCGCAAGAGGCGCAGCCATGAAGCTCGCCGGACTGCTTGGGGGCCTGATCCTGATCGCCCTCGTTGTACCCTTCCTGTTGCCGGCGCCGCCCTCGCAGGGCACCGTTGAGCACCTGCCGTGGAATGTGCAAACCGATGGGCAGGGCGGTAGCCTGGTCTTCGGTCTGTCCCTGCCGGGCAGCACGCTCGCCGACGCGGCGCGCCTGCACGGTCCGGACCCGGAACTGGGACTGATTGTCGACAAGGATCGGGCGCTGGCCCTCGAGGCCTACCTCGAGCGGGTTCAGCTCGGCTTCATCACCGGTCGCATGATCCTGACCCTGGAGGTACCACCTGGCGAGATGGACGGCCTCGTCGACCGGGCGCCCGACGCTTCCGCCCTACAGAGCGGCGCGCGCCGCCTCGACCTGGCGGCCGGGGACCGTCAGGCTGCAATGGCCTGGCCGATCACGGCGATCACCTTCATCCCGTCGGTCAACCTGGACCCGGAGGCGGTGCTGGCTCGCTTCGGCGAGCCGGTGTCCCGGGTCACCAGCGGTGACACGGAGCACCTGCTCTACCCCGCGCGGGGCCTCGACGTGCTGGTCGATCCGAAGGGGCGGGAGTTGCTCCAGTATGTCGCGCCGGCCGAATTCTCGCGCCTCAGCGGGCCCCTCGACGCGAGCGCAGACACGACCGCTGGGGCCGTGCCCGGTCAATAGTGGGGCGGCACCTCGTCGGCAGGTGCCGCGCGCGCCCCCGCAGTCGACAGACCGGCAAGCTGTCCTGCCATGTCGGCCAGTTGCCGCTGCATGGCCTGGATCTGCTCCTGCTGTCGAAAGACCGTCATGTTGAGGGTCTCCAGGAGATCCTCCGCGAAGGCAAGCTTGCCCTCCAGATCGTCGAGACGCTGGGGGTCGGTCATCGGTGGCTCCTGGTGGACATCGTGGCATTATAGGATCGCCCCACCCAGCCCGAGCGATTTCCCGTGTCGCCTGCCTTGCCTGCGTTTCCGCCGGTGCGCCCGCTCCAGCCTTTCATCCGCGCCATCGCCCTGACCCTGTCATGCCTGATTGCCGGCTTGGCCGGTGCAGCCAGCGACGATCCGCTCCTCGCCACGCTCGACCGGATCCGCGCCGCCTATGGCGAACGCCCGGCCTTCACGGCGCTGGAGGCAAGCGGCCGAATCGTGTCCCACCGTCGGGGCGAAGGCCCGATGTCACGCCTCTGGCAGCAGCCCGACCGGTTCCGGATTGAGCTCGGCTATCCGGGGGGCGACGAGGTGCGCGTCATGGACGGCAACATCGCGACCCAGGGCGGACGGCCGATGGGCAAGCCGTTTCTATTGGCCATGCGCCTGCAGGCTGCCCGCGCCCTGCTGCCCTGGAACCTGACTGCGCCTGACGCCGCGCTCAGCTACCTCGGCAGTCAGCCGTCAGCTGCCGGCGGCGAACTCGACATGCTGGTACTGGCGCTGGCGCCCCCCTTGCGGCTCGTGGTTGAAATCGAGCGGGCGAGCGGCCACATCGTCCGCGCCACCGGGCTCGGCATCGGCGATCTCCAGTTCGCTACCGAGTACTCCGATTTCCGTGCGCTGGACGGTCGTCTGGTGGCCACCCGCGAAGACCATTACGCGATGGGACAGCACATCGGCCACTCCACCATCCAGTCCGTCCGCTACACCGCCCACCACAGCCCGACCGGAACGGACGCCGCGACCACGCCGCGGTAGGTGGCTGGCGGAGCGCTGCCGGCCCAAACCTTGATGCAGCGCAAAAGACTATGACCAAAGACACATTAAGTCACATTACCTCCGGTCGTTAACTTGGGTAGTCCGATAACCCCAACGCTCTCATGGAGATTCAACATGTTCGCGAGTGTCCGCTTTCGCCTCATGGCCTTGGCCGGTCTCGGTTTTGCCGCCATCCTGCTCCTCGTGGCCGTCGTTGCCACCGACCTCAACATGCTGGGCGAGCAGCAGGACAGCGCCTACCTGCGC
The DNA here is from genome assembly GCA_020445665.1 of Rhodocyclaceae bacterium. GTDB lineage: Bacteria > Pseudomonadota > Gammaproteobacteria > Burkholderiales > Rhodocyclaceae > Cognatazoarcus. The sequence goes on along the minus strand of JAGRGD010000278.1, from coordinate 33,782 downwards.
TCCCAGACCGCCAGCGACGCGATGGAAGCGTCCCGGCTGGGCTCCCAGTTCTATCGGATCGTCGGCGACGCGGTCATCAACCGTGACCTGCCGGCGGCGCGTAGCGAATTCGCAGCGCTGAAGGCAGAGGCGTTCGGCGATCTGGACAAGCTCGCGCAGGAAGCCGACACCCCCGAGGAAAAGGCCGCGATCGCCGGCGCGCGCAAGGGCGTCGAAGGCATCGTGACCTTGTTTGAGCAGAAGCTCGTTCCCACCCTGGAGTACGCCGACTCGGTCGACGCGTCGGTCCGCGCCATCGACGCCGAAATCGACACCCAGGTGGAAGTGGTGCGCGACCAGATGAAGTCGATGGCCGATTCGACCCTGGCTGAGGCGGTCGCCGCCGACAAGGCCTTCGACGAGACCCGCCAGCACACCATCCAGGTCTCGATCGCAATCGGTGTGGCGGTGGCGATCGTGCTCGCCATCGTCAGCCTGCGCATCGCTGCGTCGATCCTCAAGGCCCTGTCCACCGCTCAGGAGGTCACCCGGCGCATCGCGGCGGGCGATCTTTCGAGCGATGTCGTGGTCAAGGGCCGGGACGAGTTCGCGGCGCTGCTATCCTCGTGTTCGGACATGCAGCAGAAGCTGCGCGAGATCGTCGTGCAGATGCAGGCCGACGCGGAACAGGTGGCGGGGATGAGCGAGGAACTGTCGACCACCACCGAGCAGCTCTCGGTCGCCACCGACGAACAGTCCCAGTCCGCCTCGTCGATGGCCGCGAGCGTCGAGGAGATGTCCGTTTCGATCAGCCATGTCTCGGCCCGCGCCGACGACGTTCGCGAAGCCTCGGTCTCGTCCGGCACCGCGTCGCGGGAAGGGGGGACCGTGATCGACAAGCTGCTCGTCGGCAATCGGGACACCTCCGGCGCGGTCGAGGATGCCGCAACCCGGATCGAGGAACTGGGCCGGCTGTCCGAAGAGATCTCTTCGATCGTGATGGTCATCCGCGAAGTGGCCGATCAGACCAACCTGCTCGCCCTCAATGCCGCCATCGAAGCCGCCCGTGCCGGTGAGCAGGGCCGTGGCTTTGCGGTCGTGGCGGACGAAGTGCGAAAGCTCGCGGAACGCACCGGCCAGTCAACCCAGGACATCACCCGCATGATCGGCGAGATCCAGGGCGTCACCCGCGAGGTCGTTGGCGGCATGCATTCCGCCGTCGACAAGGTACGCGCCGGCAACGCCCTGTCGGAGCAGGCCCGCGACACGATCTCGGAAATCGGCGACAAGTCCTCCAGCGTGGTGGAATCCGTCGAGGAGATCACCAGCGCCCTGCGGGAGCAATCGGCCGCCAGCAACGACATCGCCCGCCGGGTGGAGCAGATCGCGGTGTCGAGCGAGGAGAACAGCGCCGCGGTGCGAAGTACCGCCGAGGCCGCAAAGAACCTCGAGGGCGTCTCGGTCCGCCTCCAGCAGGCGACGGCGCGCTTCCGTCTGCGCTGAAATTCCGGGGGCAAGCGCCACGGCGCTTGCCCCGCCATGGCCGGGGCGGCGATCATCGACGCACACGATCACCCGAGGCATGGCGATGCGCTTCTCCAAACCCGTGCTGGCGTTGCTGACGCTGGCCCCCCTCACGGCGGCCGCCGCGCCGCCGCCCGGACACCCCTCTCCCGACGACGCAATGCAGCAGATGCGACCGCTCATCCGGCCCCAGGACGTCCCCCTGAGCCGCACGGGCCGGGTGCTGCAGCACATGGATGCCAACGAATACACCTACATCCAGGTTCGCGAAGGGGGCGACGAGTTGTGGCTGGCGGCACCCCGAACGACGATCGCCGACGGCAGCACGATCCGTTTTCCCGACGGGGTCGTGATGCGCTCGTTCTACAGCAAGCTCCTCAAACGCACTTTTCCGGCTGTGATCTTCGTTCGCGCGGTGGCGCCCGCCGGCCTGTAAGGCACGCGCTGCGCTCGCCGACCGCCGGACATCGCGGCATAATATTGCACTGCATCAGACCAAGCCCCGGAGCCGCGACATGACCCAGGTAGAGGCCGACAGCCGGCGTTGCTGCACCTGCCAGCGATGGAACGGGCCGCGCCGCGTCGGCGAGGAGGCCGGCACGGTGCGCTTCGCCGATGAGGCGGTGACGGGCCAGTGCGTCGATGGACCCTGGGATGGCTCGATCCGCAACCTGCGCAATGCCTGCGGTCGCTGGCACCAGTGGCTGGCCCTCCTGCCCGGCGTCACCCGGCCGGGAGAACATGCCTGAGCCCCCCTCGCCCGCCCCGCCCGACGTCCGGCTCGTGAGCCTGCGACTCGGCGAAACGGCCCGCCACATCCGCGACCGGCTCGCCAGCCAGAGTCAGCGACCGGGCGTGGCCTCACGCGCCTGGCCCTGGATCCGGGCGAGCCTCGGCGGCGAACTCGACGTCGCCTTCGTGCATACCTTCAATGCCCTCCAGGCGCTGCACCAGGCGGTCTTCTCTTCGTCCGGCGTCGTATCGGTGGGTGAGATCCGCGAGCGCCTTGGGGCGATGCGTCACTGCATCGACCACACCCTGCACCTGCATCGCGAGGTGGCCGCTGCCCTGGCGCCGGCCAATCCGCTGCGGGAGCCGGTGCTCCGCATCATCGCCGGGCCGCTTGAGCAGATTGCGGGCCTATTCGACGCCATGCAGCATGCCCTCGGCGCACCGATCGACGGCCCGCCCGGGCACGAGGCCCAGATTGAGGTCGAACTGGCCGTCGCGCTCGATTTTTCCGCTCAGCTCGCCGATGCCGAGAAATCCGCCTCGGCATCGGGCTCGCCCCCCGCCGCCTGAGCTGCGGTCAGCATCGCCTCGCGGCTGGCCGGCGTCTCCAGAGAGATCCGCCCGAGGGCACCGCTGCGGTAGTCGGTGAGGAGAATCCTCGCCGCCTTCTCGAGATCCAGAATGCCCCCTTTCAGGCGGCAACCCCGCCGCTCGCCAATCGCCTCGACCAGCGCCACCCCGTCGGCCACGTGGTCGAGCCGGTAGCGTTCCAGCACCGCCTCGCCGTAGCGCGCCAGCAGGATGTCCCCCAGCACCGCCGCGACCTCCTCGTCGATCACCGCGTTGCGACCGATCGCGTGGCTGGCAGCCAGCATGAAGCCGTCGAGGTCGTGCTCGATCTTGGGCCACATCAGGCCAGGGGTGTCGGTCAGGCGCCGGTGCCCGCCCAGTTCCAGTGTCTGCTGCTGCTTGGTCACGGCCGGCTCGTCACCCACCTTGGCCACCTTGCGCTTGAGCAGGGCATTCATCAGGGTCGACTTGCCCACATTGGGGATGCCCATGATCATCATCCGCAACGGTTTGGTGCCGTCGTTCCGGTGGGGCGCCAGTGCCTGACACAGGTCGGGCACGCGCCTGGCCTCGCCCGTCTCGCGACAGGACAGGGCCCGAGCGCTGACCCCCGGCTGGCGCCCGAAAAAGGCGATCCACTCGGACGTCGCCGCCGGATCGGCCAGATCGACCTTGTTCAGCAGCTTCAGACACGGACGATTCCGGGCCCGGCACAGCTCCGCGATCATCGGGTTGCTGCTGGCGGCCGGCAGACGGGCATCGACGACCTCGATCACCACGTCCACCCGAGCCAGGGCGTCGGCCGCCTGACGACGGGCCGCGTTCATGTGCCCGGGAAACCACTGTATCGGCATGACTGTCTCAAGATTGGCTGGATTGCCGCCGATTATCTCATCCAGCGTGCCATCGACCCACCTGCCGGACTGCCCCATGCGCCTCGCAATGATCCTCGCCCTTGCGTTTCCCGCCCTCGCCGGCGCCCAGACCATCGTCCCGGAGCTGGACCAGACGGGTCGTCCGGGCGAGATCGCCCGCATGGTCTTTGAGAAATCGTCGCGCCAGTTCGCTTCCGCCGATGCCAACGGCGATGGTCGATTGAGTGCCGAAGAAGTCGCCACGGTGTCGCCCTTCAAAGCGAATTCATTCGCTCGATTCGACAAGGATGCCGACGGCTTCCTCTCCTGGCAGGAGTTTGTCGGACATGATCGCTGGGCGGCGCCGTAGGCCTGGCGCCACGGCCTCGCGAAAATTTTCGCGATTTCGATTCGCGATTGGCAAAAAAGCGTGTATCGTTGCGGAGCGGTCGATTCAAGCTGTCTGTCTGTGGTGTTTTCTCGGTGATGCCGGTCCCGGCTTCCGTCTGATTTCCCCGCCTTACGTTACTTGATCGTTGCTGCCGAACGGGCACGGCCCGTCTTGTTATTTTTTTAAGGAATGCAACACATGAGTACTCAAACCGGCATCGTTAAGTGGTTCAACGATTCCAAGGGTTTCGGCTTCATTACGCCGGATCAGGGCGGTGAGGACGTTTTCGCACACTTCCGCGAAATCCAGTCCAGCGGCTTCAAGACCCTGGCTGAAAATCAGCGCGTCGAGTTCGAAGTGCGCCAGGGCCCGAAGGGTCTGCAGGCGGCGAACATCCGCCCGCTGTAATTCGCACAGAATTCCAGAAGGAACGCGGCTTCGGCCGCGTTTTTTCGTTCACGGCGGCGACGCGGCGATCGGACTGACAACGGCCCTGTCTCCCCGCCGGTGTCAAACCGGGGCGCGATCCGGGCTAGAATCTGCCGCGGTCGAACTGTCGAGGAATGGCCATGGGCACGCTGCGCGAGGTGCGGATACCGAAGTATCCCGAGTGCTGGGAGAGTTGCGGCTCCTGCGCCAGCGGCGAGATCTACATCCAGAGCGTGCTCGTCGCGGAGGGCGAGGCCGTCGCCCGCGACGACACGCTGGTGGTGCTCGAGACCGGCAAGGTCGCGCTCGACATCCCCTGCCCTTGCGATGGCATCGTCACCGCGGTGCTGGTGGAGGAGAACGATCCGGTGGACGAAGGCGACCTCATCGTGCGGATCGAAACCGCCTGATCAGGCCGAACTGCCGCCCGGAGGGCGTACCGTCAGTTCGACCGTGCCGCCCTCGCCGGACAGCCACAGCACCCCATCCTGGATAGTCGCCTGCAATTGCATGCCGCGCTCGACAAGACCCGTCAGCGCTTCGCTGGCCGCCTGAGGGACCTCCAGCACCTCGAGTTTGTCGAGCCGCGCCAGCGCATTCCTGTTGTTGTCCCACCATACACCTACCCCTCGACCACCGTAGGCCAGCAGGACGACCCGATCGGCCCGCGAACATGCCTTGCGCAGGATGCGCTCGTCCGGCAGACCCACCTCGACCCACAGCCGGATGCTGCCATCATAGTCACGCAGCCACAGCGCCGGCTCATCCTCGGTGGAAAGCCCGCGCCCGAACTCGAGGCGCTCGTCGGCATAGAGCGCGAAGGCCACCAAGCGCACCATCATGCGCTCGTCGGTCTCGGAAGGATGGCGCGCGAGGGTCAGCGCGTGCTCGGCGTAGTAGTGCCGGTCCATGTCGGACACATTGAGCGAGGCTTTGTAAACGGTCGATTTGAGTGCCATCTCAACGATCCTCCTTGGCCACGTCACCACGCTTGAGGCGGGTGTACTTCTCCCGCGAGCCGCGCGCGAGATCCACCGGATAGCGCTCGGCATTGCGAGCGAGCTTGTCGCGCACCGCCGCAGCGAGATCAATGCCTGCCCGATCGGCAATCAGGAGAAGATAGGTGAGCACGTCGGCACACTCCGCCCCCATCGCCTGCCGCGCCTCCGGATTATCGGACAGGGCATCCACCTCGTGATCGTCCAGCCACTGAGTGTGTTCGAGCAGTTCGGCAGCCTCCAGACTGAGGGAGACCATCAGCTTGCGCAGGGAATGGAACTGGGCCCAGTCCCGGGCGTCCCGGAACGCGAGGACGTCGCGGGTCAGATCGGAGAGTCGGTCGCTGGCCATGGCACATGGATTGGCAGGAAAGGCCCGGACTATACCCCGTCGCGGTCCGGACGAAACCCCCTGCCGGCCCTTTGACCGGCGTGAGCGTCACGGTCAGAGAGCCTATCGACGCCGATCCCCCGCGGCCCTCGACTCACGGCCGGATTCCCCCCGGCGCCGCGCTGGATCCGGGCTAGAATGGCGGCATTCCGATTCGACAGGCAGACACCATGGCACGCAAGCTCGTTCTTACCGTCATCGGCGACGATCGGCCCGGGCTGGTCGGCAGTCTGGCCTCGATCATCAGCGCCAGGGAGGGCAACTGGCTCGAATCCTCCATGTCGCACCTGGCGGGAAAGTTCGCCGGGGTCCTGTGTGTCGAGATCGCCGATTCGGAGGTCGAAGGGCTGATCGCGACCCTCTCCGCGCTGCCGGAACTGCGCGTGGTGGTCGAGGCGTCCGAGGCGGCGATGGAACCGAGCGGCTCCCGCCGTTTCAGCCTGGCGCTGGTCGGACACGACCGGATCGGCATCGTCAGCGAGCTGTCGGCCGTTCTGGCCCGCCACTCGGTCAATGTGGAAAAGCTGTCCACCTACACCGCAAGCGCGCCGATGTCGTCGGAGACCCTGTTTCACGCCGAGGCGGAACTGTTGGTCGAGCCGGGGTTCGAGAGTGCGCGATTGCAGCAGGACCTGGAGCGGATCTCCACGGACCTGATGGTGGACATCACCCTGGCCGACACGCCGTGAGCCATACCATGCGCCCCGGCCATCGCACCATGGCTGCCCTGCCGCGGCTCACCTGAAACAGGCAGGAACCCGGCGCCAGAGGTGCCGAGGACCGGCGAACGGGATACCCCGCGACTAACGCCCCCGCGACGCGAGAAAGTCCGCCACGGCCAGATCATGGTCTTCGGAGTGGTGGGTCAGGGCCTGATAGGCCGCCGACATCTCGAGAATGGTTTCAAGACCCTGATGCTGCGCTTCGCGCATCAGGCGCTTGGTCATGCGTAGCGCCCCACCCGGGTTCGCCGCGATGCGCGCAGCCAGGTGGCGCGCTTCCTCCAGAAGCCGCTCGGACTTGGTGACGTGATTGACCAGGCCGATCTCCCGCGCCATGCGCGCATCGATCATGTCGCCGGTGAATGACAGCTCGGCCGCGCGCGAATAGCCGAGCAGCCGTTGCAGGAACCAGGCACCGCCATCCCCGGGGATCAGCCCGAGCTTGACGAAGCTCTCGGCGAAGCGCGCATCCTCGGACGCGATCCGGATGTCCGCCATGCACGCCAGGTCGCAACCGGCGCCGATTGCCGGCCCATTGACCGCGGCAATGGTGGGCACATCGAGCCGCCAGAAGGCCATCGGAATGCGCTGGATGCCCCGCCGATAGTTTTCCCGGATCTGTGCGGGCGAGCCTGCGGCAAGCCCTTTCTTGTCGCGAAAGTCCTTGACGTTGCCGCCGGCGCAGAAGGCGCTGCCCGCACCGGTCAGGATCACGACCTTGACCGTGTCGTCCCGCTGAACCCGGCGGCAGGCATCCGCCAGCGCGTCCCACTGGGCGGGCTCGGTCAGCGCATTGCGCTGCTCGGGCCGGTTCATGGTCAGGGTGACGATGGCACCCTCCTGTTCGTAGAGCACGAATTCCGACACGTCGATCTCCTCCGTTGTTTATCCTTGATAGCTATCACATTCGGCGCGCGCTGTCCTGAATTTGCATGCGCCGGTGCCGTAGTAATCCTGTGGCGGCCGCCCCGCGATGCCGCACGCCGATCCACAACGATGAGGGAGACCCATGACGACCAATCGATCAGGCCGCCAGCCCGTGCGAAAAAGCAGCCCGCGCCGCGTAGTGAAGACCACGGAAGACGAGGCGCCGCAGGTCTACGACAAGAAGGCGGGGCCGGCCCAGAAAGCCGCTGCCGCGGCGGAGATCCTGCAGATCAGCCATTCTCCGATGGCCACCAAGGTCGCCGAGGCGCCCCACGGCAGCTGGGAAGACAGCGGACGCGCACCGCTGCCCAAGGGCTACCCCTATCCCGAGCGCATGCGCCGCAGCGATTACGAGGCCCGCAAGGCCGAGCTCCAGATCGAGTTGCTCAAGGTCCAGAGCTGGGTCAAGCAGACCGGGCAGCGCATGGTGCTGCTCTTCGAAGGGCGGGACGCCGCGGGCAAGGGCGGGACCATTAAACGCTACATGGAACACCTGAACCCCCGCGGTGCGCGGGTCGTGGCCCTCGAGAAGCCGTCCGATGTGGAGCGCGGCCAGTGGTACTTCCAGCGCTACATTTCGCAGTTTCCCACCGCGGGTGAGATCGTCTTCTTCGACCGCTCCTGGTACAACCGGGCCGGCGTCGAGCGGGTGATGGGCTTCTGCTCACCCAACGAATACCTCGAGTTCATGCGCCAGACGCCGCAACTGGAGCGGATGCTGGTGAACAGTGGCGTCCTGCTGTTCAAGTTCTGGTTCTCGGTGAGCCGCGAAGAGCAGCTGCGACGCTTCATCTCGCGGCGCGATGACCCCCTCAAGCACTGGAAGCTGTCGCCCATCGACATCCAGTCGCTGGATCGCTGGGACGACTACACCGAGGCCAAGAAGGCGATGTTCTTCCACACCGACACGGCGGACGCGCCGTGGACGGTGATCAAGTCCGACGACAAGAAACGCGCCCGATTGAACTGCATGCACCATTTCCTGTCGAAGCTCGAGTACCCGGACAAGGACCCTCTTGTCGCCTGCCCTCCGGATCCCCTGCTGGTGGGCAACGCATCCCAGGTACTGGAAAAAGACGAGGTCACCCTCGAAAATTTCCAATGACCCGCCGACCGCGCTTCTCCTGCAGGACCCCTGGTGCAGGGGCAGCGCGGCCCGGCACCCTCACCGCTGCCGGCACTCTTGCCGGATCTCTTGAGCCGACTCCACGGCACATCAGCCCAGCGAAACGCGCGTGACTCCGATCAGAGGATCGGCGCCAGCAGGTTGGCCGAGCGCGTGGCGAGCCGGTTCAGGAAACTGCGCCGGTTAACCGTCTCGAGTGACACCTCCCGGCTGTCACGCATGTCGTCAGTCAGCATCGATTCGACCGCGGCGACAAAGTCCGGCGCGTCGCTGAAGGCGGCAATCTCGAAGTTGATCAATATGGAACGATGATCGAGATTGACCGAGCCGACGCTCGCGAGGACGTCGTCCACCACGAACGCCTTGGTGTGGATCATGCCCCGGCGATAGCGGAAGACGCGGCCTCCTGTGCGTACGATGTCGGCCTGATACATCTGTGAGGCCAGCCGCACGACCTTGTGATCCGCCCGATAGGGCACCACGATCCGGACGTCCACCCCGCGCAGGATCGCCAGACGCAGTGACTGCAGAATCGGCTCGGTCGGCACGAAATACGGGTTCGCGATCCAGATCCGTTCGCGCGCCGCGTTGAAGGACGACAGCAGGGAGACGGTGCACTCCGGCTGTTCGTCGGCCGGCCCGGTCGCCCACAGCAACACCCGGGCGCTACCGGCCCGCTCGGGCAGGTCGAAGTCCATCTCCGGCAGCTGCCGCTTGGCCCAGTACCAGTCCTTGACGAAGGTGGCCGCGCCGATCATCGCGGCGGGTCCGCAGACGCGCACATGGGCGTCCCGCCAGACGCTGCGTTCGTCATTGCCGAAGTAGTCGTCCGACACATTGACGCCGCCCAGGAAGCCAATGCGGCCATCGACGACGACGATCTTGCGGTGGTTGCGAAAGTTGATGCGGAAGCGGTTGCCCCGCCCGCGGGTGGTGTCGAACTGGCTGCATGCGATGCCGGCCTCCCGCATCCGCGCCAGGAAGCGGCGCGGCAGGCTGGAGCCGATCGGGTCGTACATGAAACTGACCTTCACCCCCGCCCGCGCCCGCTCCATCATCGCCTCGGCGACCCGAGCGCCAATCCCCTTGGCGTCGAAGATGTAGTACTGGACGAGGATGAAGCGCCGGGCCGATGCGATCGCATCGAGGATCGTGTCGAAGGTCTGCGCGCCGCCGACCAGGAGGCGAATGTCGTTCCCCCCGAGGAACCCCGCGCCGGAGAGCTGGTGTGCCATCCCGTGCAGGCCCCGCAATGCCGCGTTCGGGGTCTCCTCGAGGTCAGGCAGTCGCCACAGGGGCTCAAGTTCGGCGCGGGCGCGGGCAGTGATCATCGCGCGGCGGCTGGTATAGCCCTCGAAGCGCGTCCGCCCGAACACCCAGTACAGGGGCAGGGTCACGATCGGCAAGGTCAGCAGGGCGATTACCCAGCCCATCGCGCCTTGCGCCGTCCGTGTGACCATGACCGCGCGCACCGCGCTCATCAGGGCGAGCACGTACACGGTGATGGTGGCCACCAGAAGCCAGTTGTCCTCGTCGGCAAGCCACTCGGGAAACGACGCGATCATGCCCGCCAGTATGCACGCAAAGCCCCGGGCCCTGCGCACGACAAGGCGCCCTGCGCCGAGCGGCGTCCGGCCGCCGGAAGCGCCGGCGTGCTTCCCTAGACCCGCACAGGCAACCAGTGCGAAAGCACCTCGCGCATCTGGTCGAGGGTAAACGGCTTCGCCAGGAAATCGTCCATACCGGAAGCCAGCGCGGCCTCGCGATCATGCTGCATGGCGCCGGCGGTCATTGCGATGATGGTCTGACGGGAACCACCTTCCACTTCGCTGGCGCGGATCGCGCGGGTCGCCGTAAACCCGTCGACGTTCGGCATCTGACAGTCCATCAGGATCAGGTCGAAGTTGCGCGCGGCCAGCACCTCGATCGCCACGGCGCCGTCGCCGGCGAGTTCGCAGGTGCACCCCAACTCGGCCAGCATCGCTTCAGCGAGGGCCTGGTTGACCGGGTGGTCCTCCACCACCAGGACATGGCCGCGGAACTCCCCTTCCGGGATACCCGGTGCCGCCGCCGTCGTCTCGGGCGCGTCGCAGGGTGTCGCCGGCAGGGTAAGCAGGAACTGGGCGCCCCCCTGGGGGCGGTTTTGCGCGATCAGGTCGCCTCCCATGGCGTGGGCCAGCCGGCTCGATATTGCCAGGCCCAGTCCAGTCCCCCCGTGCTGGCGGGCAATCGAGCTGTCGGCCTGTTCGAAGGGCTGGAAGATACGCGCCACGGCCTCCTCCGGAATGCCCGGACCGGTGTCGGTGACCTCGAAGCGCAACAGCCCCCCCTGCGGACCACTGACGCCAACCGAGAGCTCGATGACCCCGCACTCCGTAAACTTGGTCGCGTTGCCCAGCAGATTCATCAGGATCTGGCGGACGCGTCCCCCGTCGCCCACGAACCATTCGGGCGCCGCGTCATCAACCTGCGTCTCCAGGCGCAGCCCCCGCTGGCTGGCACGAGACGCGACCAGCGCCGCGCACTCGGCCACCAGTCCGCGCAGGCAGACCGGAGCGAACTGGATCTCCATCCGTCCGGCCTCAAGGCGGGACAGATCGAGGACATCGTTGATGATGGTCAGCAGGGCCTCTGACGAACTGCGGATGGTCATGACGCCACGCCGCGCGGCCTCGTCGAGGCCACCCCGCAGCAGCATGTCTGCCGTGCCCATGACGCCGTGCATCGGCGTGCGCAGTTCATGACTCACGCTCGCGACGAAGGCCGATTTGGCCGCATTTGCGGCCTCGGCACGCTCGAGCGCATCCCGCAGGCTCGCCTCGCGGTCCCTAGCCTCCTCGCAGTATTCATCGAGGCGCGCCGTCATGCCGTTGAAATCCTGCTGGAGCCTGCCGATCTCGCCATCGCCGGCGACCACCACCTTGGTCGTGAAGTCCCCGCAGCTGACCTTCTGGGCCGCGGCCGACAGATCGGACAGGGGTGCCACGACGCGGCGCTGAAGCAGGTGGGTCAGGACAACCACCAGCGAGGTCAGGGCCAGCAGGCGAGCAGCCGCCAGGAGGTCCCCGATCGAGCGCCAGCGATCGACCTCGGCACCGATGCTCGCCGCCATGGCCTGTTCCAGACCTGCGACGAGCTCGCGCAGCCGGTCCAGATCTTCCTCGTAGGCATACACCGCCTCGGCGGCTTCAAGCGGGGCCTCGACGGGTGCCGCCGAGATCTCCTCGATCGGACGGAGCGCCGCCTCGAGACGGGACAGGATCTTGTTCTGCAAGGCCCTCAGCGGCGCGCGAAGCCCGGTCTCGTCACCTTGCGCCCAATCCCGCGCCTCAAGCGCACGAAGCCGCTCACCGGCGGCCGCGATCGCCTTGGCCGACTCCTCCGCGAACTCCGGGCTGGACGTCAGGATGGCAGAAACCCCCTCGCCCGCAGCCCTGACGAGAAGACCATCGAACTCCAGGCTCAGGGTGCTCTCCTGCCCCCATGCCAGGGACGACTGCATCGCACGTTCAAGCTGGCGCCCTGCCCACAGGCCGCTCAGCTCGAGCACGATGATCACGAAGGCCACCCCGATGGAAATCGCGGAGACGCGGGTACGAAGCAAAATCGAAGATCCTCCTCGGGGCGGATGTTTGCGACAATACCGGCGAAGAAAGCCTCGCATTCATCGGCGTCCGGGATCAAATAACGGCACGATCATGCGATACGTTAGACAATTTGCTGGCTGCCTGGCCCGCCAAGAATAATGCATCCTGGATCGGGTGCGGCCCTGCGGGTGACGGGCCGACCGGCATGGACGTGACAAGCACCGAGGAAAGACGAGTGAGTGACGAGAAGGAACGGAAGATCGATCCGTCGAGTGAAGACACCATCGGGCCGACGACGCCTCAGGAGCCGGCCTCCAAGCCGGACCCGTTCGACGTGGATGACGACGACAACCGCACCCGCATCGCCCCGCCCAACCAGGCGATAGCGGCGCTGGCAGCGCTGGCGGCCAGCCAGTCGACGGATCATCCAGAAGACGACAATCGCACGCGCATTGCGCCCAAGCGTCACGCAGAGCCCACGAACGGATTCGCCACCATTCCCGGCAAGGGCGCCACCGCGCAGGACCGGTCCGATGTGCGCCAGGTCGGCCGTTACCAGATTCTGGAACTGCTCGGCCGCGGCGGGATGGCCACCGTCTTCAAGGCCCACGATCCGGGCATCGACCGGACCATCGCGATCAAGTTCCTTCACGCCTCCCTGTGCGAAGACGACGAGTACCGCAACCGCTTCCTGCGCGAGGCCCGCGCAGCGGGCATGCTGACACACCCGAACATCGCCACGGTGTATGACGTCGGCGAAATCGAGGGCCGCCCGTACATTGCGATGGAACTGCTGGACGGCGAACCCCTCAGCGAGCTGATGAGCAGCGGGGCCAATTTCTCGATCAAGCAGGTCCTGGAGATGGGCATTCAGCTGGCCCGTGCGCTCGACTATGCCCATAGCAAGGGCGTTGTCCACCGGGACATCAAGCCCGCCAACATCATCGTCAGCAAGAATCGCAACTCCATCAAGGTGGCCGACTTCGGGATTGCCCACCTCGAGTCCGCCTCGCGCACCCAGCACACACGGATCGGGGACGTGATCGGCACACCCCAGTACATGTCGCCCGAACAGGCCATGGGCGAGAAGGTGGACGGCCGCTCGGACCTGTTCTCGGTCGGCATCGTGCTTTACCAGTTGATCACCGGGCAGAAGCCCTTCGAGGCCGACACCATCGTCGCCCTGATGATGAAGATCGCCAAGGAGAACCCCCCGACGATCCAGAAGCTGCGGCCGGAAACACCCGCGGCGCTGCGGCGGGTCATCGACCGTTGCCTGACCAAGCAGCCGGAGCGTCGCTACCAGACCGGCAGGGAGCTCGCCGACGCCCTGGTCAAGCTGATCCGTACCCTCGAGGAGGAGCGGCCGGACCGCCCCCGCATCATCCCGCTACGTGTCAAATGGACCCTGATGATGGCGGTCTTCGTGGCCGCCGTGATGGGCGTCACCGCGAGCATCGTGACCCAGCGCCAGCACGCCGCACTGGTCTCTCAGGTAACCGATTACGGGGCCTCGCTGGCCCGTTTCATGGCGACCCAGAGCGCGGTACCTGCCCTGTCGGAGGACTGGATCTCCGTCGAGGTGTTCATCCAGGAGGTCATGCGCACCCAGGACTTCAAGAGCCTGACGGTCGTGGACCGGGGCGGTATCGTGCGAGCGAGCAGCAACGCCAGCCTGCTCGAGGCGAACTATGTGCCGCCAACCGGTGAGCTCATCGCCAATCCGGGCGGCACGGTCGAAGTCCGGCGGGTCGAGCTCGATGACGACTCGGTGATCAACTTCAATGCGCCGATCACGTTCCAGTCGAAGGAGATCGGACGCATCGCCCTCGACCTCCCCGAGGCACCGCTGACCCGGGTCTCCCGTCTCGCGATCGGCCTGATGGTCGCCCTCGTGCTGGCCACCATCGCCGCCGTCGCGGCAGGCACATGGATGCTCGCAAACTGGTTCTCCCGACCGATCCGCTTGCTCGAGGAATCGATGCGGGAGATCGGTGCCGGGCGTCTCGATCACCGCATCGCCGAGCGGCGCAACGACGAGTTCGGGTTGCTCTACCAGTCGTTCGACGACATGGCCGCCGGTCTCGAGACCCGCTGGGCGCAGGACCAGGGTGGGCCGCAGGACGATATCGAAATGGTCGCACCACTCGGCGAACCGCCCACCGAGATGGCCGACGACATGCCAGCGCCCGGTGCTGGCCCGGACACGTCCCGCGCATGAAGATGTCTCAACGCCGCCTCCGCGGCGGGCTCATTGCGATGGCCGCGTCGGCGCTGGTTCTCGCAGGCTGCGCCGGCCAGCCGACCCGGTCCGCCTCTCAGAACCAGCCCGACGCGCCACCTGTCGCGGTCGAGGCCGACGGGGAGGAAATCGCTTCCAATGCCCGCTTCGTGCTTTACCGCGTCGCCGAAGGCGACACCCTGGCGTCCATCGCCACACGCATCCTGGGCGATGCCGATCTGGCCTGGCGCATTGCCGACTACAACGAAGTAAAGCGCCCCACTGCCGGCCAGATCCTCGCCATACCACGGACCGATCTGAACCCCCTCGGCGTATCCGGATCCGGCTTCCAGACTGTCCCGATCCTGTGCTACCACCGCTTCGGATCGGGCAAGAGCAAGATGATCGTCTCGGAATCGCGTTTTGCCGAGCAGATGGCCTGGCTCGCCCGAAACGACTATCGGGTCATTCCCCTCGCCAGCCTCGAGGCCTTCCTCGATGGCAAGAGGGCCCTGCCCGAGCGCGCCGTCGTGATCACGATCGACGATGGCTACAAGACGGTCTATCAGCACGCCTATCCGATTCTCAGGAAATACGGCTTCCCGGCCACGGTGTTCCTCTACACCGATTTCGTCGGAGCCGGCGATGCCCTGACCTGGCAACAGATGAAGGAGATGACCGACAGCGGCCTGGTGGACATCCAGGCCCACTCCCGGACCCACTCGAACCTCATCGAACGCAAGCGAGGCGAGGACGAAGCCGCCTACCAGGCAAGGGTCCGGGACGAGGTTTCGGCCCCGCGCGCGGCCATCGAAGCCAGGTTGCCCATCAAGGTCCGCCGCTATGCCTACCCGTATGGTGATGCCAACCAGCGTGTGCTCGACGAACTCGAGCAGAACCGATACGACCTGGGCCTGACCGTCAATCCCGGGGGTAATGGCTTCTTTGCCGAGAAGTACATGCTCCACCGGACCATGATCTACGGCGATCACTCACTTGCCGCGTTCAAGGCGCGGGTCGAAACCCGACGCCCCCTCGACAACCCATGATCAAGAAACGATTCGCGACGCTGGCGTCCGCCACCGCGGTCGCCCTGGCGGGATGCGCCACGCAGACGGTCCAGGATGCCCCCACCGACATCGTTGCGCCCTCGACGTCGCCCCGATCCGCGTTCGAACGCGACAAGCTCGCCCAGGCGCAGGCGCTGGTCCGCCAGCGCCGACATGGCGAAGCAGCCGAAGCCTGGGAATTGCTCAGCCTTTACCGCCCGGACGAACCCGCCTACGAGATCAGCCTGAGGCATTCGCGCCGCGCAGCTGACAGGGCCGCATCCCAGCACCTGGGCAAAGCGCGTTCGGCACTTGCCGCAGGGAACGAGCAACTGGCCGTCAAGCACTACCTGCTGACCCTTGCCAACGACCCCGAGCGAGCCGAAGCAGCCAATGAACTCCGCCAGATCGAGCGCACCCGCAATCGTCGCTACTTCCTCGGCAAGCCCACCCGCCTGACCATCGGACGGGCCAACGACTACCTCACCACGGCGCCAGCGGCCCGCATTGCCGAACCTGAACCGGACAAGACACCTGCGAGCCAGGATGCACCGCCCAAGGCGCGGCCGGCGACGGCAGAAGCGTCCTCGGACCGGAGTGCCCTTGAGCACGCCGCGCTGCTCGAACGCGACGGCGAGTTCACCGAGGCCCTGGCGATGCTGACGCGCTACGTGAAGGCCAATCCGGACGATGATGAGGCGCGGGCGCAGATCGCCCGCACCTGGGAAGCCTTCGGCGATCGGGCCCTGAGCACCGGCCGCCTGCGCGCCGCCCTGAGGGCTTTCGAGCGCGCACATGCCTACCACCCCGACGCCGCCGCGCGACTCGACCCCAAGATCGACCAGTTGAAGCGCTCACTCGGCCAGTCGTAAACGCGATGGGGCGGCTCCCTGGCCGCCCCATCGACGCCTCCGGGCCACATGGACCCGGCCGGCACATCGCTACTGGATGGACTTGATGCGCTCCTGGAGCGTAATCGCCTTCTGCCGCTCGAGCATCGCAATCTCATTGCCCGGATCGAAGTCCAGCAATTGATCCCAGTGCTTGATGGAGCCCTTGAGATCCTGCTTGGCGAAGGCGGCGCGAGCGCGCCGCATATAGTCTGCGACGATTTCCTGGTGCATCAGATCGGCGTTGCTACGCGCCTCACGGTTGCTCGGATCCATCGCATAAGCCTCCCTGAATGCCTGGTAGGCCGCCAGGTTGTTGCCCTGGGCCTGCTCGCGCAGGCCACGCTGGAACATGCGGTCAGCGGGCGTCGGCTCGGGCGGGGGGAGCGGGCCGGGAGACACGTCGGCCTTCGTCGTCCCGAGCACCGGCGGCGTGCCGCCCAGCTCAACGGCCGCAGGCACTTCAACAGCCGTCGGCACGACCGGCTTCGCCAGTTCGACCGGGGTCGCCTCCTCGACCACGGGCGCCTCCTTGGTGGGCACCTCGACCACCTCGGGCTCCACCTTCACCTTCTCGGGCTCGGCCACCTTGGGCTGGGCCACCTTGTGTTCAACTGGCTCGGGCTCGACCGTGCGGGGCTCGGTCGGCTTCGGCGCTGGTGTCTCGACAACCTGCTTCGGTGCTGGCTTCGGCGCCTTGGTCTCCACCGGCCTGTCGCCGGGAATCCGGATCGTCTGGCCTGCCGCCACCAGACGTGGCACGGCGATCCCGTTGTAGCGAGCCAGAATGTAGAACTGGAAGATATCGCCCATGTAGCGGCCGGAAATCTTGGACAGGGACTCGCCCGACTTGACCGTGTACGGGAAGGAAGTCTCGCCCAGGGCCGTCACCGGGTCAGCCGTGAGCTGCATCAGGAAGTTCTGGGCCAGCTTGTTCGCCGGGTCGATCTCCAGCGCACGCTCGATTTCCACGTGGGCCTCTTCGATCTTGCCGGCTTCGAGGAGGTCGGCCACTTTGAGGGCCACCCGTTGCGCCTCCTGCTGTTCGGCGGGCGTTGCGATCTTGGGCGGCGGTGGCGGCTCGGGTGCGGCTTCCTGCTCGGCCTGCTCTGCAGGCGTGACGACGACCGGCTCGGCCTCGGCCTCCTTTTCAGGGGTCGAAACGCAGGCGGCGAGCAACGCAACGCAGGCCGCCAGCAGCAGCCTGCCGGGCATCGAGGATTGGATGAAGTCGTTCATGGGTTCCGCTTGTCTCCCCCGTGGCCCGCTGTGAGAGCAGCCATCGGGCGTCAGGATGTTGCTTCGCGCAAAGTCGTAAGCTTAAGACAAAGTGTTACCGATGCGCGAATTCGACAAGGACGGACACACATTACCGCCCGACGATCGTCGGAGGAAAGTCACTTCCCCAGATAGCGCGGCGCCCGCTTTTCCTTGAAGGCGCGGATGCCTTCCGCGTAGTCGTGGCTGTCGTAGACGACGCGGCGCAGGCCCTGCACCTTTTCGAATCCACGCGGACTGACGGGCTTGGCGCCCGCCAGAACGCGGAGCTGCTCCTTCATCACCGCAATGCTCAGCGGCGCATTGGCGGCAATCGTGCGCGCCATGTCGTAGCTGAAGGTCTCCAGATCAGACAAGGGTACGACATGGTTGATCATGCCCACCCGCTCGGCGCGTTCGGCGCCAATCGGCGCCGCCGTGAATGCCAGCTCCTTGACCACCCGGAGGCTGGCCGCGCTCATGAAGGTCATCATGCCGCTGACGTTATAGGGCACGCCGAGGCGCGCCGGGGTCACGGCGAAGGTGGTCTCCGGCGTGGCGATGACGATGTCGCAGGCCAGTACCGTCTCGACCGCGCCGCCCCAGACGGTCCCCTCGATCATCGCGATGATCGGCGCCGGATGGGTCTCGATGGCCCGCACCAGCTCTCGCAAGGGATCGTCCCACCCGAGCGGATCACGCCGCCCCTCGGGCAGCTCACCCACGTCGTGGCCGGCGGACCACACCTTGACCCCCGGCTGCGCACGCAGCACCACCGCGCGAATTTCGCGCTGTCGAAAATCGGCCAGCGCCGCGATCAGTTCGTCCACCAGGGCATGGCTGAGCGCGTTGTGTTTGCGACCGTTGTCCAGCACCAGCGTGCCGATGTCCCCGTCCGTCCTTACCTCGACCAGTGCCATTCCTCGCCCCCCGCGCCCATCGTGTGCCTCGAACACCGCATTCTTGGCGAGTCACCCACGTCCGGCAATTGAGGACTTCCACGACACGACGGAGGCATGCCTCAGGGTGAGCTGACCGGCGCCTGCTGAAACCAGTCGGCCAGAAAGCTGCTCATGGCCCGCACCTTGGCAGACAGGTGGCGGCGGCTCGGATACACCGCATGGATCGGCAGCGGCGGGGGCGCCCATTCCGCCAGCACGGGCACAAGCCGCCCCTCCCGGAGCATCGGTTCGAGGATGAAGTCCGGTGCCATCGTGATGCCACAGCCCGCGGCCGCCATCTCGGCCAGCAACACGCCGTTGTTCGCATGGACCCGGCCGGCGACGCGAACCTCGACCACCTCGCCTGCCGGATCCTGGAAACGCCAGACGTTGCCGCTTGCCGCATGGGCATAGGTCAGGCACGCATGGGCCGGCAATTCGTCCGGCCGCCTCGGCGTGCCGCGCGTCGACAGGTAGGCAGGCGCGGCGGCGGCGATGAGATGGGCGCCACCGATCCGCCGGGCCACCAGATTGTCGCTGCCGACGCGCCCGACGCGGATCGCAAGGTCGATACCCTCTTCGATGAAGTCCACGACGCTCTCCGAGAGCACGATATCGAGCGAGATCTCGGGGTGAGCGTCGCCGAAGGCCGCCAGGGCCGGCGCCAGGCGCAGGGTGGCCAGGGCGCCGGGCGCGGTCAGCCGTAGCCGCCCCCGGGGCAGGTGGGCGCCGCCGGCCACCATCGAATCCGCCTCTTCCACGTCGGCCAGCAACTGGGTGCAGCGCTCGAAATAGGCATAACCCTCGTCGGTCGGGCTGACCCGCCGGGTCGTGCGGTTGAGGAGCCGGACGTTGAGGTGACCTTCGAGCTGGGCGACGTGACGCGATGCCGCCGAGGTAGAGATGCCCAGGCGGTCCGCCGCCGCGGCAAAACCGCCCGCCTCGACGACGGTACAGAACACCTTCATGGCTTCGAGCCGGTCCATATTATCCCTATATTGGCAATATATATTCACAAGTATCGCACTTTATCCCACAAATCGGGACATGTACTGTGTGCCCATCGCGACACCGATCGCGCCCCTGACGAAATGGAGAACACCATGAACACCCGAAACGACATTGTCCGCGACTACGGCATCGCCACCCTGCGCATCGCTCTGGGCACGATGTTCATTGCCCACGGCCTGCTCAAGTTCCTCGTCTTCGGCCTCGCCGGAACCGCGGGCTTCTTCGAGTCGATCGGCCTGCCCGGCTTCGCTGCCTATCTGGTCGCGCCGGCCGAGGTGCTGGCCGGCATCGCCCTGGTCGCCGGCTACCAGACCCGCCTCGTAGCGGCGGCGACGCTGCCCATCCTGCTCGGCGCACTGAGTGTCCACACCGGCAACGGCTGGGTGTTCAGCGCGCCGAACGGCGGCTGGGAGTACCCGGCCTACCTGGTGGTGGCTGCCATTGCCCAGGTTCTGATGGGATCCGGCGCCCTGGCCCTGGACCGTCGCACAGCGCCGACCGTAGCCGCCCTGCCCCAGGCCGCCTGAGGCCACTCGAACCCGGCGCACCGCTTGCGGTGCGCCGCGCCCCCACCCCAACCAGAGATCCGACGATGACCGCCCAACCCGTGCTCTTCCTGTCCCACGGTTCGCCGATGACCGCGATCGAGGCCGATGACCTCGGCAGCGCCTGGCGCGCCCACGCCCCACGGCTCGGCCGGCCCGATGCGATCGTGATGGTGTCCGCCCACTGGATGACCAACATCCCGATGGTGAGCAGCGCAGAGCAGCCGGACACGATCCACGATTTCGGCGGTTTCCCCGAAGCACTGTATCGCCTGCGCTATCCCGCCCCGGGTGCGCCCGCCCTCGCGGAGCGGATCAAGCAGCGCCTGACCGACAACGGACTCGCCGCCGGTGCCGACCCGCGTCGCGGACTCGACCATGGCGCGTGGATACCGCTGATGTTCCTGTTCCCGGACGCCGACATCCCGGTCCTCCAGGTTTCGGTCCAGCCGGACCGTGGTGCCCACCATCACCTCGCGGTTGGCGAGGCCCTGGCGCCGCTGCGGGAGGAGAACGTGCTGATCATCGGTTCCGGCCACATGACCCACAATCTGCGCGATCTCTTCATGGACGGGGGCCGCATGCGCCATGAAACCCGTGCGTTCCGCGACTGGGCCCATGGGCAACTGATGAACCACCAGCGCGATGCGCTGCTTGCCTGGTCTGACGAGGGCCCCAACGCCCGGCTCGCGCACCCGACGCCTGAGCACTTCCTGCCCCTCTTCGTCGCCCTCGGAGCGGCCGGCCCCGAGGCGCGCACCGAGCACCTCGGTGGCGGCACGGTGCACGACATCCTGGCCGCGGACAACTACCTGTTTGCCTCGGCCTGAGCCCCGCCCCCCAGGCCGTCGAGCACCTGTACGAAGGCCGACACCAACGGCGATCCGCCGCCGGCCGGCAAGGCCACCGACAGGCCGAAGCGCGCCCCTTCATCCGATACCGGCACGAAACGGACCCGGGGCAGCCGGATGCAGGACAGGGGCGCGGGCAGCAGCGCGATACCGAGGCCCGCGCCCGCCAGGGCGACCTGAGTGGTCGCCTCCCGCGCCGTCTGCACGATCCGCGGCTCGAAACCCGCCCGACGGCACAGGCCACGCAGGATGTCGGGCAGCCCGGTGCCGACGCCGACGGGAAAGCTGATGAAGCCCTCGCCGGCCAGTTCGGTGAAGCCCACCGAAGATCGCCCTGCGAGCGGATGGTCCGCATTGAGGAACAGGCACAGGGGATCGCTGCCGATCTCGCGGACGAGGACCCCGGCCGGCAGTTCACCGCCGACATAGCGCACCAGGCCGACGTCGAGGCTGCCGTTCGCGATGGCGGTGAGTTGATCGACGGTGAACATCTCCTTCAGTTGCAGCTCGACCTCCGGATAGCGGCCCCGATACGCGTGGAGCAGGTCAGGCAGCGTCGACGCATAGGGCAGCGAGGACGTGAAACCCACCCGCAATACCCCCAGCTCACCGCGCGCTGCGCGCCGGGCTTCGTCGGTCGCGTCGCGGGCGGCGGCGAGGATCTCCCGCGCCCGCAGCAGGAAGCGCTGCCCCGGCTCGGTCAGCGACACCTTCCGTTTTGTCCGCTCCAGCAGCACGGCGCCCACCTCCTCTTCGAGGGCGCGGATCTGAATCGACAGGGGCGGCTGGCCGATGTGGAGGCGCTCTGCGGCGCGGCGGAAATTCAGCTCCTCGGCCACGGCCACGAAGTAGCGCAGGTGTCTCAGCTCCATTGATATCTTTTGTGTATCAGTGACACCTTAAAAATATATTGGACTGACAGTTTCGATCAACCTATCTTGGAGACACTCCAATCGATATTCCCCGGCCACGGCTCCCATGAACCCACAGATCGCCCCGCAGGAACGCCTTGAAGCCGGCAGCGCCGGCTACCGCAAGGCCAACCTCGCCCTCTTCGTGGCGGGGTTCGCCTGCTTCGCAATGCTCTACGGGACCCAGCCCATCCTGCCCTTGCTGGTGGACGTCTTCGGGGTCTCGCCGGCAACCGCCAGCCTGACCGTCTCGGCCGGCACCATCACGCTGGCGGCGCTGCTGATCCCGGCCAGCATCCTGTCGGACCGATTCGGCCGGCAAACGGTGATGCGCTGGTCGCTGGTGGCGGCGGCGGTGTTCGCCACCCTCTCGGCCCTCGTCACCGACTTCACCCAGTTGCTCGTCCTGCGTGGGCTGCTCGGCATCGCCATCGCTGGCGTGCCGGCCGCCGCGATGGCCTACCTGGGCGAGGAGATCGCCCCCAGCGCCCAGGGGCGCGCGATGGGTCTCTACATTGCCGGCAACGCCTTCGGCGGGATGAGCGGGCGTTTCCTCTCCGCGGTGCTGACCGACCTGGGCGACTGGCGACTGGGGCTGGCTGCGCTGGGCGTGCTGGGCGCCATCGCGGCGTTCCTGTTCTGGCGCGCGCTGCCGCCGTCGCACCACTTCCGCCGTCGCAGCATCGCGCTCCCCGCACTGTGGCGCGACGTGGTCAGTGTGTATGGCGACCGCGGCCTGCCGTGGCTGTTCGTCACCGCCTTCCTGCTCATGGGCAGCTTCGTCGGGCTCTACAATTTCCTCGGCTTCCGCCTCGTCTCGGCGCCGTTCGAACTGAGCCCGGCCTGGATCGGGGCGATCTTCCTGATGTATGTCATCGGCAGCTGGGCCTCGGCCTGGGCCGGCCGGCTCGCCGACCGGATCGGACGGCGCAACGTGCTGTGGGTGATGATCTGCATTGCCGCCAGCGGCCTGCTGGTGACCCTCGCCGAGCACCTGGTGCCGATCATCATTGGCCTGGCCCTCTTCACCTTCGGCTTCTTCGGCGCCCACAGCGTGGCGAGCGGCTGGGTCGGGCGGCGCGCCGGCGAGCAGCGTGCCCTGGCCGCGGCCATCTACCTGTCGAGTTACTACCTGGGTGGCAGCGTCGTCGGCAGCGCGACCGGCCTGGCCTGGACCGCGGCGGCCTGGCCCGGTGTCGTCGCGATGCTGGGCTGCACGGTCGGCGCCGTGCTGCTGGTGTCGCTCCGGCTGCGCGCGATCCCCCGCAAGGATCTACCGGGCGGCGCCGCGCTGGCCGCCTGAGCCGCCTGAGCCGCCTCAGCCAGCGCCGGCGAGGCGCTGGCGAATGGTCCGCAGCCGGGCCTTGATCCGCCGGGCGTTGTCGGGCCCCATCCGCACCATCATCTTCTGACCGGCCGACAGCGCCTCGAGCTCGGGGTCGGCGAACTGGTAGATGACCTTGGGCTGGACCAGGCGGATCGGCCCCTCGACCTCCGGGGCCGCGAGCAGGTGGTCGATCACCGCCACCAGGCGGTCATTGAAGTTGCCGGTCGGATAACCGAGCTCCCGGTAGGCCTGCTGGAAGACCGGGTAGAGCCGCTTGTAGCCCGCGATCAGGGAATCCACGTCGGCCGATTCGGCCATCGCCACGTAGGGCGCGTAGCGCCTGGCATTGGCGGGTGAAAGCACCATGCCGCCTTCGCCCGGCTCCACCGCCGGCAGTCCGGCGGCGGTGGCCACCGGCCACAGCCGTGGCGTGACCCGCTCACGGGGGAGGTTGTCCACGGTCGCCACGAGGCGCCGCACCAGGTTGTCCGGCACCACCGCCTGCACCGCCGCATTACCCACGGACTCGGCCGTCCATTCGGCCACCACCGGATCGCTCTCGTCGAGAGACGGCGGCGGCTCGACGGCAGCCGGACCAGCAGGCATTGCCGCCTGTGCTGGCGCGTCGTTGCCAGGTGCGGTGGCCTGCACCTGGTCGATCGGATAGCGCACCTCGCCGGCATTGGCGGGATCCGCGTCACCAGGGACTGACGGCGCCACGACGGAGGGAGGCATCGACAGCGGCGGCGCGTCCGGTTGTCGCAGGACGAACCAGCCAGCCACCACGGCCAGGACCACTATCACCACCCCGATCACCGCTTTCATGATGTCTCTGTCCACGCATCAGAACGGCCACAGGGTACAACCCTTTCCCCTTTGGGGTCGCGCGCCTGACAAAGCGCTGCGGCGCCATTCGCGGCAAAGGTTAAGATGCGCAAAGATTGGAAACCAGATGACACCACGGCCGGTCTTCTCCCCCATGCGCTCCCTGCTCCGCGGCATCCGCGTCACGGCCTCTGTAGCCGCCCTGCTCCTTCCCCTGTCGGTGGCTGCCCAGGCGCCGGCGCCGGTCGAGATCGTGACCCTCGCTGCCGCGCAGGGCGGCGGCGCCCTCGACCTCACCGGCAGCGTGACAGCCCAGCGCCGGGCGGAACTGTCGCCGCGGGTCAGTGGCCTAGTGTCTCGCATTCGCGCGGACGTGGGCGATCGGGTCCGTGCCGGCGAGCCCCTGCTCGAACTCGATGATGCGCTGGCCCGGCTGGCCCACCAGCGGGACCAGGCTCAGCTGGAGGAAGCCCGCACCCGAGTCCGGGAAGCCGAGCGCCTCCACGCCGAGAATCGCTCCCTGGTGGACCGCAAGTTCCTGCCCGAGACCCGGCTCTTGGCCAGTCAGGCGGAGGTCGATATCGCCCGCGCCGCCGCCGGGCGGCTTGAGGCCCAACTCAAGGAGTCGGCCGAACGGGTCAGCCGGCACCGGGTCGCCGCGCCCTTCGATGGCGTCATCGCGCAGCGCATGGCGGAGCTCGGCGAGTGGGTCGATACCGGCGACGGCCTGTTCGAGCTGGTCGCCCTGAGCCCGCTGCGCATCGATGTCCAGATGCCCCAGGAGCGCTTCGCCGATGTCCGGCCGGGTACCCCCGTGACGGTCCTGCCCGATGCGCTGCCCGGCACCCGGCTGACCGGCCGGATCGGCGCCCGGGTGCCGGTGGGCGACGCGGTGGCGCGGACCTTCCTGGTCCGGATCCTGGTGGAAGACCCGGATGAGCGCATCGTGCCGGGCATGTCGGCCCACGTGCGCTTCGAGCTGGCCGACGCGGCGCCGGGGGTTTCGGTGCCCCGAGACGCCCTGGTGCGCAGCGTGGACGGCCAGGCCGAGGTCTGGCTCGCCGCCGCCAGCGACGACGGCAAGGCCGTCGCCAGGAAGCGCAGCGTGGTCGCAGGCCGCTCGCTGGGCGACCGGGTCGCGATCGAGAGCGGCCTCGCCCCGGGCGACCGGATCATCGTGCGCGGCAACGAGCGACTGCGGGACGGCCAGCCCCTGCGCGTCGTCGCCGAGCGCTGACGGCAGGGCACGCGCCGACCATGTTCGAGGCCGTCTTCCGCCGCGGCACCCTCCTCGCCGTGGGCATCCTGGTGGTGTGCATCTTCGGCATCATGGCCCTGCTGCGGGTGCCCGTGCAGATGATCCCGGACCTCGAGGTGCGGACCATCTCGATCCGCACCAGCTGGCCCGGCGCCACGCCCCAGGATGTGGAGAAGGAGATCCTGATCGAGCAGGAGCGCTACCTGCGCAACGTGCCGGGCGTCCAGCGGATGCTGTCCACGGCCAGCACCGGCAGCGCCCGCGTCGAGCTGGAGTTTCCCTTCGGCACCGATATCAACGACGCGCTGATCCGCGTCACCAACGCCCTCTCGCAGGTCTCCTCCTACCCGGAGAACGTAGACGAGCCGCGGGTCTACACCAGTTCCTTCTCCTCCAACTCCTTCATGTTCTTCCGCGTCCAGCCGGTCGAGGGCAACCCGCGGGGGCTGCGCATGGAGGAGATGAACGACTACCTGGACGAACGGGTGCGCACGCCGCTCGAGCGCATCGACGGCGTCTCCGAGGTGCGCATCTGGGGGGGCGTCGAGCGCCAGGCCCAGGTCTATGTGGACCCGCGCCTGCTCGCCGAGCGGGGCGTCTCCCTGGCCGAGGTGCGCGACGCGCTGCGGGCGCGCAACCGCGACATTTCCGGCGGCGACATCGACAGCGGCAAGCGGCGCTACCTGCTGCGCACCGTCGGCCGCTTCGACCGGGTCGAGGATATCGAGGCCCTGATCATCCGCCGCGACGGCGACGCAACCCTGCGCCTGCGCGACATCGGCCACGTCGAGCAGGGCTTTGCCGAGGCCCGCTCCAAGACCTATGTGAACGGCGAGCGGGCGGTGAATCTCTCGATCCGGCGCGAGCCCGGCTCGAACGTGATTGCCACCAAGGACGCCGTGCTGGCCGAAGTGGAACGCCTCAACCGCACCGTGCTCGAGCCGGCCGGCATGCGCATGAACGCCACCACCGACGACGTCCGCTACGTGGAGTCGGCGGTGGCCAACGTGTGGCAGAACCTGGTGATCGGCGCGGTGCTGGCGACGATCGTGATGTACATCTTCCTGCGCTCGGTGCCGGCCACCCTGATCGGCGTCGCCGGCGTCCCGGTGTGCACCATCGCCAGCTTCCTCGGCCTGCTGCTGGCGGGGCGGACGATCAACGTGGTCTCGCTGGCGGGCGTGGCCTTCGCGATCGGGATGACCCTCGACAACTCGATCGTCGTCCTCGAGAGCATCGAGCGCGAGCTGGCGCGCGGTCGCGACCGGCTGCAGGCGGCACTGGTCGGCGTGCGCCAGGTGTGGAGTGCGGTACTCGCCTCGACCCTGACCACGGTGCTGGTCTTCCTGCCGGTGCTGTTCGTGCGCGAGGAGGCCGGCCAGCTCTACTCGGACATCGCGGTGGCCCTGTCGGCGGCGATCCTGGTGTCGATGGCGGTCGCCCTGCTGGTGATCCCGACCGCCTTCGTCAGCTTCCGCTTCGACGAGGACCGCCGCCCGTCACGGCTGGGCAAGGCCATCTCGGACCATGTCGTCGGCACCGCCGCCTGGCTGTCGGAGACCTGGCCCCGGCGGCTGCTCTGCATGGGGCTGGTGATCGGCGCCACCGCCCTCGCCTTCGCCCGCCTCACGCCGCCGGCCGAGTATCTGCCCGATGGCGAGGAGCCCAAGAGCTTCTCGCTGATGTTCGCGCCCGCCGGATACAGCATCGACGAGATGACCGAAGCCGCCGAGCAGGTCCAGGCCCGACTGGTGCCGGCGCTCGACGACGACCCGGCCCGCTTCCTCGCCGGCGAGACCGATGTCCCGGCCATCGCCTACATGCTGGTCATCGTGCAGAGCGAGCAGGTGCGGATCATCGCCGAGCCGAAGGACTGGGATACCCGCAACGTCGAGGGACTGATGGACGTGGTGACCAAGGAATTCCGCGCCATTCCCGGCATGCGCGCCTTCTCGTCGCGAGGCTCCATTTTCGCGAGCAACTACGGCGGCACCCGCAGCGTGAACGTGGACATTGCCGGCGACGAGTTGCCACGCATCTACGCCCTGGCCGAGCAACTGCGCAATCGCGCGGAAGGGGTCTTCGACAACCCGCGCATTCGCTCGGACCCCTCCAGCCTGTCCCTCGGCCAGCCCCTGGTCGAGATCCGCCCGCGCTGGGAACGGCTCGCCGAGCTGGGGATCGACAGCCGGGCGCTGGGCTATGCGGTGGCGGCCACCTCGGACGGCGCCTACCTGGACGAGATCTTCCTCGGCGACGAGAAGATCGACATCTACCTGTACAGCCGCGAAGGACGCGTCAAGCAGCTCGACCAGATCGCCGCGATGCCGGTGGTTGGCCGCAATGGCATGGTCCTGCCGCTCTCGAGCGTGGCCGATGTGATCGAAACGGTGGATACCGAGACCGTACGCCGCGTCGACGGGCGCCGCACCGTGACCCTGTCGATCATCCCGCCCCGGGATGTGGCCCTCGAGACCGCGGTGGACAGGATCCGCCACGAACTGATCGACGCCGCCCGCGCCGATGGCGAGATCCCCGAGGACATGAACGTCCAGCTCTCGGGCGCCAGCGACGCGCTCGATGCCACCCGAAGCGCGCTCGCAGGCAACTTCGTCGTCGCGGTGCTGCTGTGCTACCTGCTGCTGGTGGCGATCTTCTCCCACTGGGGCTACCCGTTCCTGATCATGACCACCGTGCCGCTCGGCATCGGCGGCGGCATCATCGGCCTGTGGCTGCTCAACGCCGCCGGGCAGGCGCTGCCGGCGATCGGTCTGCCACCGGTCAGCCAGGCCTTCGACATGATCACGATGCTCGGATTCCTGATCCTGGTCGGCACCGTCGTGAACAACCCGATCCTGATCGTCGAGCGTGCCATCCGCAACCTGCGCGACGAGGCCATGGGCGCCCGCGAGGCCGTGAAGGATGCCGTGGCCTCCCGCCTGCGCCCGATCGCGATGTCCACGATCACTACCGTGTGCGGCCTCTCGCCCCTGGTGCTGGTGCCCGGCGCGGGCAGCGAGCTCTACCGGGGCGTCGGCGCCATCGTGCTGTTCGGACTGGTGTTCACGATGCTCGTCACCCTGAGCTTCCTGCCCGCCCTGCTCGTCTCGGTGCTCGAGTGGCGCGAGCGCCGCGCGGCCAAAGCCTGAGGCAGCAGCCTACAATGCGGCCTTTCTCTCCCCCACCATCGAACTGACTCTGCCCATGACCGACCTCGACGCCCTCTTCCAGGCCCGCTACGGCGACCCCGACGCGCGCGCCCCCGAAGCCCGCTCCGATGTCATCTCTCACCTGCTGGCACACCGTTCGGTACGCGCCTACAGGCCCGACCCGGTGAGCGACGAACAGCTCACGGCCATTGTCGCGGCGGCCCAGTCGGCGGCCACCTCATCCAACCTGCACGCCTGGAGCGTGGTGGCGGTCCGGGACCCCGAGCGAAAGGCCGCCCTAGCCGAATGTGCCGGCGGCCAGGCCCATGTGCGGGAGGCGCCGCTGCAGCTGGTGTGGCTGGCCGATCTCTCGCGCCTGCACCGGGTGGCCGAGGGCTGTGATCGCCCCGATGCGGCGCTCGACTACACCGAGATGTTCCTGGTCGCGGCGATCGACGCGGCGCTGGCGGCGCAGAACGCGGCCGCGGCGGCGGAGTCCCTCGGCCTGTCGCTGGTGTATATCGGCGGCATGCGCAACCGCCCCGAGGAGGTCGCGCGCCTGCTCGGCCTGCCGCCGCGGGTCTTCGCGGTGTTCGGCATGTGTCTCGGCTACGAGGACACCGCGCGCCCTGCTGCGATCAAGCCGCGCCCGCCCCAGCCGGTAGTCCTCCACCACGAGACCTACTCCGAGGCGCAGCAGGCCGCACCGCTCGCCAGCTACGACCAGGCCATGGCCCGCTTCTACGAGAGCCAGGGCATGGCCGTGCGCGGCACCTGGTCCGTGCACTCCGCCAAGCGGGTCGCCGGCGCCGAAGCCCTGACCGGTCGCGACCGCCTCGTCGAGGCGCTCCACAACCTGGGCTTTGCGCTGAAGTAGGCCATCGCCGCAAGGGCGGGCGGCAGCGCGCCGCCTGCACCGTCCGGGCCATTCGTGCATCCGCGCCAAACATGTCACGCGCATGCGCCTTAAATGCCCGGCTCATGGGGGCGAGGGAGCCATCCGTCTTCTAGGCTGAAGGACCCCAACCCCAGGAGCGCCCCATGGCCGAGATCTTCGACCTGCCCTATGAGTTCGTGGACCACCTGATCAAGCCCGGACTCGCCTGCGAGCACTTCCACGTGCCCCTCGACGCCTACCTGTCCCGCACGGCGAAGAACGGCGGTGCGGACAGCGCCACGAGCCTGATCGGCAACATCCGCTCCAAGATCAAGGACGGCGGTCACGGGCAGACCCTGCAGCAGATGTACGGCAGCGGTCTCGACCGGATGTGGCGCGGCTGCGGCGACATCGATGTCATCCGCGGCGTGTGGGCCTTCCTGTGCCGCAACAAGGAACAGTTGAAGACGGTCAAGGTCACCGCCTACGCCCGGCGGGACCGGGACGAGCCGGACGACAAGAACAAGCTCTATTCGGGCAACGTCTACGATCTCTACTTCAAGGGACGCAGCGACAAGGCGGCCCTGAAGAAGATGGTCGACGACCGCTTCTTCGGACTCGACTGCA
Source organism: Rhodocyclaceae bacterium (assembly GCA_020445665.1). Taxonomy (GTDB): domain Bacteria; phylum Pseudomonadota; class Gammaproteobacteria; order Burkholderiales; family Rhodocyclaceae; genus Cognatazoarcus. The sequence goes on along the minus strand of JAGRGD010000278.1, from coordinate 3,813 downwards.
TCGGCTTTCTCGGCAACTACTTCGTCTGGGCCGGCGAGTGGGCCGACTACAGCGGTGTGCAGCCGCGCAACTGGCCAGAGAAGGTGTGCAAACAGAAGGTCGAGCGGGCGTCCGACATCAAGCAGCTCGACATCCTGTGCTGGCGGGGCCATGTCGCGATCGTCGACTGGATCTGGCACATGGCCTCGGACAAGTCCGTCTGTGTCGACATCTGCCAGAGCTCCTCGGGCGGGCCCCAGTGCAATAGCCGTGTGGTCATCGAGGAGACAGGCATCCGGGTCGCGGGGCGCCGCCAGTTCAAGATAAAACACCGGGGCAACCCGGCGATGCCGGTGCACGACTACTGCTCGATCATGCGGCGGGCGGGCTTCTTCTACTGATTCCGGGCGCAGCTACGGCGCCCCTTTCCGCCGGCCCGCCCGTAACGCGCCTCAAGGGTGGCGCTCGGCCACCGTAGACCCTGTGAGAACCGGCCAGAAGGCCGCACACCCGAGGAGAAAGGCCATGGCATCGCCGCTGCGCATCCACCCACCCGAGGACAAGGATGCCACCGTCGCGCATGACGACCGCATTGCCGCGCTGGAGGATCAACTCGCCGAGGCGCGGCGCGAGATCCGGATGTACCAGGCTCTGGGTCGATGCCTCTCGGAGTTCAGCGTCTCGTTCGCCGAATCCCAGGCCAGCATGGCCACCATGGCCCAGAGCATTCAGGAAGAGCGGGCATCGGCACATCTGGCCGCCGAAGTAGCCGGTGAGACCCGCCATTCGGCCGACACCATGTCGCAGCACCTCAAGCGATTGGCCCAGGACTCCCACGACGCCCAGGGCGACGTGGACCGCCTCCACGAGCAGAGCCATAAGATTACCGAGATGACGGAGCTGATCGGCAAGATCGCCTCCCAGACCCACCTGCTATCGATGAACGCCGCAGTCGAGGCGGCGCGGGCCGGCGAGCAGGGCCGGGGATTCGCGGTCGTCGCCAAGGAGGTGCAATCCCTCTCGGCCCAGACCGATCGGGCCACCAAGGAGATCGTCCCGCTGGTCAGCAGCATCCAGGCGGCGTCCTCGCAGGTCAAGGCGCGCATGGACAGCTTCTCCAGCCAGTCGATGCAGTTCAGCGACAGCGGCGCCGACATGGCGGGCAAGATGTCCTCGGCCCTCGACCTCACCCACCGGATGGAAGGCACCATCTCGAGCTCTGCCCTACGCACCTTCGTGGAGCTCGCCAAGCTGGACCACCTGATCTTCAAGTTCGAGATCTACAAGGTCTTCTTCGGCCTGTCGGAGAAGCACGCGGACGATCTGGCCCATCACACGGGCTGCCGCCTGGGCAAGTGGTACTACCAGGGCGAAGGCAAGCAGCTCTATGCCCAGCTTGCCGGGTATCGGGAGATCGAGACACCGCACAAGGCCGTCCATGCCAGCGGCAAAGAGGCGCTGGCCTGCTTTGCGGAGGGAAAGGTGGGCGCCGCGATCCGGGCCCTCGGCGAGATGGAGAAGGCCAGCCTCAAGGTCGTTCGCGGCCTCGAACGGATGGCGGTCAGCGGCGGCGGCTGACACTCGGGAGAACACTGGCAGCGGGGAAGCGGACCAGGCCCGAGCCCACTCACGCGCCCATTTCCAGTTTGGGCAGCCCGAAGCGCTGGTGCCTGGCGCGGCATTGCGATCGGGTTCCGGCAGCTGGACCGCACAGCCGCCCGCAGACAACGTTCATTGCACGCTCGATCACAGCGGCGATCCGTTCTGAATGAAATCGATCACGCAAACGGAGCTGCGCGTCGCCCTGATCCTCAGCAACACGGTGCCCACCCCGTCGATGGTCGCCTCGAGCGCGGTCCAGACCCTCACCTATCTGGTGGCCATCGTCCTCCTGCCGGTGTTCGCGATCGGCTTCCTGATCATGACGCGCGAACGCATCGAGGAGGCCAACCGCCTGCTGGCGACGCAGGACCAGCTCACCGGCCTGGCAAACCGCAGAAGCCTCGTGACCCGCCTCGAGCAGGAATGGGCCCGCGCGCAACGCACGGGGCAGCCACTGGCGGTCGTCATGATCGACGTGGACGATTTCAAGCGCTACAACGATCACTACGGCCATCAGGCCGGCGACGACTGCCTGAGAGCCGTCGCCCGGGTCGTCGACACGGGGGTTCAGCGCGCCACGGACATGAGCGCACGCTATGGTGGCGAGGAATTCCTCCTGATCCTCCCCGACACGGGGACGATGGCCGCACAAGGCGTTGCCGAACGGGTCCGGCAGGCACTCGCATCGCTTGCCCTCCCCCACGCCGGCTCACATTTCGGCCACGTCACCGTCAGCCTGGGGGTCGCGGCCACGGGCGCATATGACTATCCCGATGCGCAGGCCCTGCTGAGGGCCGCCGACGATGCGCTGTATCTGGCCAAGCAGGCCGGCCGCGACCAGGTCCGGCTCGCGGGTGGCCTGCGCGGGATAGACGATCCCGCGTTAGTCGAGGGCACCTGATCGCCCGTATTGGGCGTGCCGGAGAAGGCGCAATGTAGTCCAGCCACTCCTGCGCGTGCGTGCCCGAGCGCGCGCTGAGCTTGCGTGAGGCGCGAAGCTGCCACCGCGTCCCGCGGACCGTCACACGCCAGTGGATTTCCGTCGAAGACCCGCCGAGGTTCGCGAAAAACGGCCGGCCAGAGTTCCCTGCCCCTTGACCCTGCACCCCAGGAACATTCACCGGCTATCAGCGCGGCAAGCAATCGAGCGATTCCACCTCAGGCATCACGCGGGACACTCGCGCCCTCCCCTGCAAGGGGGAGGAGGCTCTGCACGCAATCGGCATCTGTCTGATTGCCGGATGAGTCGCTGACCTCACTCACCCAGGAACAAAAAAAAGCCCCGCCACTGGGGCGGGGCCTTCGGTCGCGGCGGATACTGTCCGCCGCGCAGGTATCGACCGGTCAGACCTCGACGGTATCCGCCACTTCGCGGAAATCCTGGATCTGGTCGAAGTTCATGTAGCGGTAGACCTCGCCCGCCTTGGCGCCCAGCGCCTCGACCTGGGCCATGTACTCGGCCGTGCTCGGGATCTTGCCCATCAGCGCGCACACCGCAGCCAGCTCGGCGGAGCCCAGATACACCTGGGTGTCGATACCGAGACGGTTCGGGAAGTTACGCGTCGAGGTGGACATCGCGGTCGAGCCCTTGCGGATCTGGGCCTGGTTACCCATGCACAGCGAGCAGCCCGGCATCTCCATGCGGGCGCCGGACTTGCCGAGGACCGAGTAGTAGCCTTCCTCATTGAGGATCATGGCATCCATCTTGGTCGGCGGCGCGATCCACAGGCGGGTCGGGATGTCCGACTTGCCTTCCAGGACCTTCCCGGCGGCGCGGAAGTGGCCGATGTTGGTCATGCACGAACCGATGAACACCTCATCGATCTTGGCGCCGGCCACGTCGGACAGGGTTTTCACATCGTCCGGATCGTTCGGGCAGGCCACGATCGGCTCCTTGATGTCGGCCAGGTCGATGTCGATCACCGCAGCGTACTCGGCATCGGCATCACCACTGAGCAATTCGCCATCGGCGATCCAGGCTTCCATCGCCTTGATGCGGCGGCCCAGGGTGCGCTTGTCTTCGTAGCCGTTGGCGATCATCCACTTCATCAGCGTGATGTTCGAGTTCATGTACTCGACGATCGGCGCCTTGTTCAGATGCACGGTACAACCGGCAGCAGAACGCTCGGCGGAGGCGTCGGACAGCTCGAAGGCCTGCTCCACCTTGAGATCCGGCAGACCTTCGATCTCGAGGATACGGCCGGAGAAGATGTTCTTCTTGCCCTTCTTCTC
>JAGRGD010000277.1 GCA_020445665.1 Rhodocyclaceae bacterium | reverse complement strand
GCCGTCCAGGTGTTGGACGAGCTGGCCGCCTCGGCGGCGTAGCGGAGGATGGCCTGCAGGTCGGCACCGAGGGAGTCGAAGAGGCGCCGGTTGAAGACGATCTCGAAGAACTCCATGGCCTGGTGATAGGAGCCCATCATGTAGTTCTTGGCCACGTCCTGGGCGCCGAAGCGGCGGTCCGAGGTCGGGTTGTTGAACTCGAAGGCCTCGATCACGCCCCGCTCCATGGCGGGCACGATCTCGCCGCCCGGCAGCTGGGTGACGCGCATGCCCATTTCCTGCATCACGTCGGCAGCAAGGCCCACGGTGCGGTACTTGAGGCCGTTCATGTCGGCCGCACTGGTCACCGGCTTCTTGAACCAGCCCAGGGGCTGCGTCGGCATCGGCATGCAGAAGAAGCCAACCACATTCAATTCCAACTTCTGGAGCAGCTCCTGGTAGAGCTCGTAGCCGCCGCCCCGGTAGATCCAGGCCAGGGTCTGCTCGGCGTTGCAGCCGTTGATCGGGCCGGAGCCGAACAGGGCCGCGACCTTCGACTTGCCGTACCAGTACACCGGCACGTGGTGGCCGGCGTCGATGACGCCCTTGTTTACCGCGTCCATCACCTCAAAGGGCTTCACCACCGAGCCGGCGACGAGGTAGTCGATGCGCAGACGGCCACCGGCCATCTCGTTCACACGCTTGACGTACTCCTCGGCGAACTCGTTGAAGATGTCCTTGGCGCCCCAGGCCCCCTGCATTTTGATGACAATTTCTGAGGGCTTCACAATGGCTGCAGGGGGCTGCTGAGCGGCCGGAGTTGGAGGTGCGATGGCACTTGGAGTGGGTTTGGGAGCCTCTTCCTTGCCGCATGCAGCCAATCCGGCCACGGCCAATCCACCAGCCATGCCACCCAAAAAACGCCGCCGTGTCGTCAGAGTTCCGCCCGCATTTCGCGTTTCAGGGGGCTGCAATTCAGTTGACTGTTTGAAGTCTTCTTCCTTCATGGTGTCTCCTCCATGTGACCGTCCGGATTGGCCGGACATCAATCCGCTGCCACTGTCGTCGCAACGCCTTCGGGACACCCCTTCGAGCCAACCGGGGTTCCCCCGAAATCACATTGCGGCTGATTCTGAACCCCGCGACGAACGACGGTCCATAAGGGTTAGCAGCACTGTCGGGCGCGACCCGACGCCGGGTGAGCGAGCGTCGGCGACGGGCGCCCTGCCCATATCCGGCGCCGCGAGCAATTGGTGCAATGCACGACACGGTGCCCCCCGATGGGGGCCGATGCGACGCGCGGGAGACCTCGCGCCGCCAGCCCTCGCTAGGCGCCCGGCATGCGCCGCCGACTTGCCGCGGCGAAATCGCGTGTAACGAGCGACTCTGCGGCGAATGGCGATATTCCGCCGGCTCGCCGCATTGGCCTATTCGCCGCCCGGCCGTCAATCCCCTCGCGCAGGCAGGGAAAGGTTCAGGTGCAGCAATCCGGCCGATCAGCGCGTGCGCCGGCGATCTCGGACGCCATCGCGGACGGCGCATGAGTGCCCGCCCCACATCACCGGAAAAAGTATTACTTTTTGTTACGTCGCCAGGGGCGCGAAGCGCCATCGCGCGCACCGACGCCGTTCTGCCGCCCATCGCGGTGAACGGCCCGCCCATGCCAAAGTGTTAAATTGTTCTCAAGTTCGCCCACCGAAGGCCGATGCGAATCGCATTCCAATGGATACGCCGCCCATGGCGGCTGGAGCCCTTCCATGTTCGGCATCGACCTCGGCAAGTACCGCACCATCGTCATATCGATCGCCCTGTTCCTGATCTTCGACCTGGGTGTTCTGGTCCTCAACTTCTTCATCTCGAGCGAGATCGCGAGCGACGCGGTCAATGTGAACCTGGCCGGCCGCCAGCGGATGCTGACCCAGCGCACCGCCAAGCTCACCCTGCAACTCGAGAACCGCGCCCAGGCCGGCGTACCCCAGGACGTGGAGCTCAAGGAGCTGATCGCCGCCTTCTCGCTGTTCGACCGCACCCTCGCGGCCTTCGAGCGCGGCGGCGAGACGGCCAGCGGCGATGGCAAGCCGATCCGCATCGCGGCGGTGGACGACGGCGTCGCCCAGGCAGTGCTGGCCGATGCGCGCAAGCTGTGGGATCCGTACAAGGCACGCATCTCGGAGGTGATCGAATCGGGACGGGCCAGTCCGGCCGTTGCCAGCGCCCTGGTGACCCAGGCCGAACGCGCCAACCTGCCCCTGCTCAAGCTGATGAACGACCTGACCACCCGTGTCGAGGAGCTGGCCGCCTCCAAGGCCACCCTGCTGCGGGCCGTCCAGGTGACCGGCATCTCGCTGGCCACCATCAACTTCCTGATCATCCTGTTCCACTTCATCCGCCACCTGCGGGCCTCCGACCGGCAGCTCGAGCAGGCCCGCAAGGAAACCGACGACATCCTGCGCACCACCCAGGACGGCCTCTTCCTGCTCGACACCCAGGCCGTCATCGGCGTCCAGCACTCGGCGGCCCTGGAGCGGGTGCTCGGCACCACCGCGCTGGCCGGGCGCAGCTTCTACGACATCATCTCGCCGGCGGTCACGCCCAAGACCCTCGACACCACACGGGAGTACATCGACCTGCTGCTCCGCCACGATGTGAAGGAGAAGCTGGTCGCCAGCCTCAACCCGCTCGAGTGCGTCGAAGTGCAGGTTGCCCAGGGGCCGGGCGAGTCGGACTCGCGCTATCTGCAGTTCGGTTTCAACCGGGTCTTCGAGAACGGCAAGGTGACCCACCTGCTCGTCACCGCCAACGACATCACCCGCCGCGTCCGCCTCGAGCGCGAACTGCAGGCCTCCGAAGAGCGCGCCAAGGGCCAGATGGGCCTGCTGGTAGAGATCCTGCAGGTGGAGCCGGCGGTCATGAACCAGTTCCTGCGTTCCGCCCAGGACGGCCTGCAGCACATCAACCGCCAGCTTCGCGACCAGGGCAGCGCCCGCGAGGTGGGGGGCGAAACGATCAACGCCATCTACCGCATCGCCCACCGCATCAAGGGCGACGCCTCGGCCCTGGGCCTCTCCAGCCTGGCGACCTCGCTGCACAGTCTGGAGGACATCCTCAACGGCCTGCGCGAGCGCCCGGCGCTCTCGGGCGAGGATTTCCTGCCGGTGACGGTGCGCGTGAAGGGCCTCTTCGAAGAAATCGAGGCCATGCACCTGGCGGTCTCCCGTGTGGCCCAGATCCGTGGCGTGGTCTCGGTCGAGGCACCCAGGCCGCAACACGACCCGGGCGTCGAGGCCCTGCCCTTCGTCCAGCGCTGGAAGGACTTCGCGGTCCGGCTGGCGGGCGAACACGACCGCGCGGTCGAGCTCAACTATCACGGCATCGACGCCGAGACCCTGCCCGACTCCCTGCGCGAGGCGCTCAACAGCATGGTCAACCAGTTCATCCGCAACTCGATCGTCCATGGCATTGAGGACACCGACACCCGACGCCGCCGCGGCAAACCCGAAGCCGGCCGTCTGTCGGTCTACATCTCGGCGAGGGACGATGGCGGTGTGGACCTCTCCTTCCGCGACGACGGCCAGGGCATCTCCGTCTCGAAGGTGCGCGACGCCGCGGTCGCCGCCGGGCGCCTGACCGCCGACGAGGCCGCCGCAATGGACTCCCGCCGCATCGTCGGCCTGATCTTCGAGCCGGGCCTGTCCACCCGCGAGACGGTGGATGAGGACGGCGGGCGCGGTGCCGGGCTCGACGCGGTCAAGGCCATGGTGATGCAGCTCGGCGGACAGATCCGCATCGGCAGCACGCCGGGCGAGTACTGCCACTTCCGCCTCAGCCTGGGCGCCCTGCCCTCGCTGGCCCCGATCGACAAGACCGAAGACAAGGCTGCCGAGGAGGTGCCGGCATGAGACGCCTGATGATCGTCGATGACTCCAACATCATCCGCAGCAAGATCGCCCGCGCCCTGGGCGAACACGGCCTCGAGGTGGTCGGCCTGTCGCCCAACGGCGAGGACGCGGTCGAGCGCTGCGTCAGCGCCCGACCCGACGTGATCACGATGGACATCACGATGCCCGGCATGGACGGCATCGAGTGCATCCGCCGCATCCGCTCGCTCAATCCGGATGTGCGCATCCTGGTGGTGTCGGCCCTGGCCGACAAGGCGACCGCCATCCAGGCGCTGAAGGAAGGCGCCCAGGGCTTCGTCTGCAAGCCCTTCACCGAGGAAAGCCTCACCGAGGCGATCGGCGAACTGTTTTCCGAGGAGTGATCATGGACGAGCAACAACTGCGCATCTTCGTCAGCATCATCCAGCACTATTTCGAGGCGGAAACCGGCCGCCCCGCCGAAGTCGGCTCCCCCTTCCTGTGCGACCCGGCGCAGCTGCCGGTGCACGACTTCACCGGCGTCATCGGCATCTCGGGCAACCGCAAGGGCTGCGTCTATTTCAGCTCGCCCCGCGAGATCCTGCGGGAGATGCTGCTGCGCGCGGGCGAGACCGACGTCTCCGACGAAAACCTCGCCGACCTGGCCGGCGAGATCGCCAACACCATCTCGGGCAACGCCCGCCGGGAGTTCGGCCACGAATTCCTGATCTCGGTGCCCGTCGTCGTGCGGGGCACCCACCAGAGCATCAGCGTCCCGCGGGACGTGCGCGCCTATGTGATCCCCTTCCGCTGGCACAAGGTGGACGCCTCGCTCGTCGTCAGCGTGATGTAGCTACGGCGACAGGACGCCCTCGGCGCGCAGCCGCGCCTTCCAGGCCTTCATGACCGGTCGCGACAGCTGCGTTTCGGCCAGCAGGCGCTGCTCGTACACCGCCATTCGACGCGCCTCGTCGGGCACGCCATCGCGGGTCTCCGCAATCAGGGCCCGCAGCGACGGATCCAGGCGCTCGCCGGGGCGCCCGCGCACCACATCGTAGATCACCGCCATCGCCGCCTTCTCCGGATCGGCCATGCGGCACTTGCCGTCGATGATCTTCAGCATCAGGGTCACGACGCAGTCCACATCCAGCGGCGACAGTACCGCCGTGCGAGCCCAGTCGGCAATCTGTTGGTGGGAGTCCATCGTCAGCGTCCGCGATCGTGAAGGCATCGTGGCATCAGCAGGATCGGTGCCTGCCCGCCTGGCCGTGCCATGCTGCCGTCGCGACCGGAGATTGTCGTCAACCCGACCGCCCGCAGTCGCAGGTGCTACGATGATTTCGCAACCGACACCACCTGCCCGCATCGTGCGGCGCAGGGACAACACTCAAGGAGACATCGGCAATGATCAAGGTCAGCGTGTTCTACCCGAACCAGCCCGGCACCCGCTTCGACTTCGACTACTACACCGCCACCCACCTGCCCCTCGTGCGCGACAAGCTCGGCGCCGCCTGCAAGGGCATCGCGGCGGACAGGGGCATGGCCGGCGGCGCGCCCGACGCGCCGGCGCCCTATGTGGCCATCGCCCACCTGTTCTTCGAATCCGTTGACGCCTTCAACGCCGCCTTCGGCCCGGTCTCGGGCGACATCCTCGGCGACATCCCGAACTACACCGACCTCTCCCCCGTGCTGCAGATCAGCGAGGTGCTGATCAACGCCAGCCGCAGCGAAACCGAAGAACTGCGCGCCCACAGCTAATAGCCCGGCAATCAATCAGGCGATTCCAGTTCAGACACTTCGCGGCCCCCTCGCTCCCTTCCCTTCAAGGGGGCGAGGGCGGGAATTCGCAAGGCATGGCCTTGCGCAGCCAGAGCAGGCCGGCTGTGCAAAGCCGGCACTGGACGGGCTGGGGTGGGGATGGGGCAAATCGCATGACTCGACCCCATCCCCCTCCTGGCCGCCCAGGAATGGCTTCGCACGGCCAATCCGTTCCGCCGGCGCGAAGCCGTACTTCGCGGCCTCCTCGCTCCCTCCCCTTCAAGGGGGCGAGGGCGGGAATTCGCAAGGCATTGCCTTGCGCCGCCAGAGCGGGCCGGCTGTGCAAAGCCGGCACTGGACGGGCTGGGGTGGGGATGGGGTGAATCGCGTGACTCAACCCCATCCCCGTCCTGGCCGCCCAAGACTGGCTTTGCACAGCCATTCCGTTCCGTCGGCGTGAAGCGGTGCTTCGCGAATTCTCCGCTTCCCCCCTTGGGGGAGGAAGACCTGCCCGCAGTCGTTGCCTGTTTGCTTGCTGGGTGAATTACAAGTTCCAGCACAAAACCGGGGCGGCACACGGCAAGCGCCCCGCGCCCCGCCGGCCCGCCCTCAGTCCGGGTCGAACTGCTGGATGACGGCCCGCGGCGCGCCGCCGTCCAGCCACAGCGCCCCCGCCGCGATGGGCAGGCGAAAGCGGCGAGGACCGGCGCTGCCGGGATTGACGACCAGCACGTCGTCGAACGCATCCACCGCCGGCTTGTGCGAGTGCCCGCAGACCACCACCTGGGCCGGCGCGTCCAGCGCCCCATCGGCCCGTTCCGCCAGATCGTGCAGCACGTGGATATTCACGCCTCCCACCGCCAGCCACACATGCTCGGCCAAGGCTTCGGCCCACGGGCCATGATCGTTGTTGCCGCGCACCGCCGTCACCGGCGCAATGCCCAACAGGGCCGCGAGGATGTCCGGATCGCCGATGTCGCCCGCGTGGATGATGTGATCGCTGCCGGCCAGCCAGGCCAGCACTGCCGGCCGCAGCAACCCGTGGGTATCCGACACCAGGCCAATACGACGCACCCCCGCCGCCACCTCGACCCGCTGGATGTTCGGCCGGCGCACGCTGGTCTCAGGCCCGCGTCAGGCGCCAGGCCACATCGTCGGCCGCCACCTTGCCCTTCAGCCCGCCCTTGACTGGCACCTTCGCCAGCGGCTCGATCCGGTAGGTCGACGCGTAGTGCGCCTCGACCTCCGCCGCCGGCACCGAAAACGGCGGGCCTTCCAGCACCGTCTGGTCGTATTCGAAAGTCACCAGCAGCTGCGGCGCCGCAGCGGTCAGCGCCACCAGATGCTCCGCATAGCGCGGCCGGGTCTGGGGCGGCAGGGCCACCATCGCGGCCCGATCGTAAATGGCATCCACCGGCCCGAGCTGCTCGGGTGTCAGCGCAAAAAGGTCGCCGACGAAGATGTCCATATCCTCGACCGCGAAATGCTTCAGCGCGCCCGCTTCGGTGATGGCGGGCTCGAGCCCGAGGTCATCGAAAAGCTGGCGGATCGCCACCTCGCTCAGTTCGATGCCGACCACCTGATGTCCCCGCTCCAGCAACCAGCCCAGGTCCCCGCTCTTTCCGCACAGGGGAAGAAAGATGCGGCTGCCGGCCGCGAGACCCAGGGTGTCGAAATGCGCCACCAGATGCGCATTGGGCTGCCCCTCGTGAAAACCGATCTCGCCCTTCGCCCACTTGTCGTGCCAGAAACTTGCTTCCACCGACCTCTCCTTCAGATTCGCTGTTCGACCGACGGCAAGAAATCGTCCGACCGGCCCCAACCCGAGAGGTTACCGCCCGTGGCTGGACTGACGTCAAGCTGGGGGAACGTCGGTGCGGGACCGCAGCCAGGCAACGGCGCGATGAATCGGCCGAGATACGGTGCATTGAGGCATGGGCTAGACGGCGGCGACTCGGCCGGGATGGCCGTTCGACCATCACTCACGCAATCGCCACGTAGGGCGGGATGTATCCCGCCAAGGGCTGCTGTTCGGCCTGAACTGCCGTTCAATTAATGGCTCTTGAACCGCCGCGATCGACGGTACTCCCCCCATTTCTAGCGGTCGTCAGAAGTAGAGCTCATGCTGCCTCTGCCAGCCTCTGTTTCGGGGTGATGCCACCGAGCGCCATGTTCGGGCGCTCGTGATTGTAGGTCCAGATCCAGTTCGTTCCGTGCTCCTGCACTTCGGCGATGGATTCGAACAGATATTGGCCGAGCCAGTCGTAACGCACGGTTCGGTTGTAGCGTTCGATGTAGGCGTTCTGCTGTGGCTTCCCGGGTTGAATGTATTCGAG
>JAGRGD010000276.1 GCA_020445665.1 Rhodocyclaceae bacterium | reverse complement strand
TACGCGAGGCCTGCCCGCCCGCCGTGGTGCCGCCGGCGGGGGTCGCGCGCCGCGCGGTGGCCTTCGATCCGCCGGTGGAGCTGCCCCGCGAGGAGTGGCTGCTGGCCACCAACCCGACCCGGCTGTCCCGCGCCGGGGACACCTACGCCCGTATCGCGTGGCCGGCCGCGCGGGCGATCATCGACGGCCGCGCTGCCGTCGCCGATCCGGCCCATACCGTCGAGTTCCATGCCCCGTCGGCGCCGTCCCATGTGCGCTGGCATCTCGACGGGCAGGTTCTCGGTGTGGGGCCACGCGCCCGCTGGCATCCCCGGGCCGGGCGGTACCTGCTCGAGCTGCGCACACCGGACGGGCGGATCCTGGATGCGGTGGATTTTGCTGCGCGCGGGCCCCTATAGCAGCCGGAAAAGCCCCCAGGCGAGGAGGCTCAGCAGGATCGTCGACATGAAGGGCAGGCGCAGGACGCGCCCGCCCATGCGCCACTGCAGGTCGCCGGGCAGGGCGCCGAGGCGGGGGCGCCGGCCGGGCCGGGCGTCGAAGAGCGCGCTGGCGACGACGATGACGACGATGACGATCAGCCACTTGAGCATCGGGGGTGGGGCGGTGCGTTGAGAGGGCCGATTGTCCCATCGCCGGGCCATTGGTGGTATGCCACTGCGGCGTTTGCCGCGCGGCGCGGGCGCCCGGCTTGCTATATTGGTCGCTTCGACCCCAACCACCAGCGCACCGTATGATCGTTCTCTATACCTGGAGCACCCCGAACGGGCGCAAGGTTTCCATCCTGCTCGAGGAGCTCGGCCTGCCCTACGAGGTGCGGCCGATCGACATCACCCAGCGGGCGCAGTTCGCGCCCGAGTTCCTGGCCCTCAATCCCAACGGCAAGATCCCGGTGATCGTCGACCCCGACGGGCCCGACGGCCGGCCCATCGTGATCTTCGAATCGGGCGCGATCCTGGTCTATCTGGCGGACAAGGCGGGCCGCCTGCTGCCGCGCGATGTCCGTAGCCGCACCGAGGTGATGCAGTGGCTGATGTTCCAGATGGGCGGCATCGGCCCGATGCTCGGCCAGGCCCACCATTTCCTGAAGTTCGCGCCCGAGCCGGTGCCCTACGCGGTCGAGCGCTACCGCAACGAGGCGCGGCGCCTCTACGGGGTGCTCGAGCGTCACCTGGCGAGCCGCGACTGGATCGCCAGCGACGACTACTCGATCGCCGACATCGCGACCTATCCGTGGATCGCCCGCCACCCCTGGCAGCAGATCGACCTCGACGACTTCCCGGCGGTGAAGGCGTGGTACGAGCGGGTCGGCGCGCGGCCCGCGGTCCAGCGCGGCATGGCGGTGCCGGCATGAGACGCGACGACCTGCCCCAGCTCGAGATCCTCAGCCGCCTGCCCGAAGGGCGGGCAGCCAGCGACGTGCCGCTGCTCTTCGTCCACGGTGCCTATGCCGGCGCGTGGTGCTGGGACGAGCACTTCCTGCCCTACTTCGCGGCCCACGGCTTCGCCTCCCACGCGGTGTCGCTGCGCGGCCATGGCGGCAGCCCCGACCGGCACCTGCTCGACAGCTACTCCATCGACAACTACGTGGAGGATGTCAGCCGGGCCGTCGCCACCCTCGACGCGCCGCCGATCCTGATCGGCCATTCGATGGGCGGTTTCGTCGTCCAGAAGTTTCTCGAGCGGGGCGAGGCCGTCGGCGCCGTCCTGCTCTCCTCGGTGCCGCCCCAGGGCCTGATGGCCTCGGCCTTCGGCCTCGCGATGCGCAAGCCGGGGCTGATGAGCGAGTTCAACAAGCTCCTCGGTGGCGGCCGGGTGGACGGCGACGCGCTGCGCGAGGCGCTCTTCCACCAGCCCGTCGACGACGCGGACCTGAAGCGCTACCTGCGCGCCTCCCAGTCAGAATCCCACCGGGCGCTGTGGGACATGAGCCTGTTCAACCTGCCGCGGGTCGCCAGCGTCGCCGCGGTGCCCCTGCTGGTGATCGGCACCCAGTACGACGAACTGATCCCTTCCGGGCAGGTGGAGATGACCGCCCGCACCTACGGCGTGGACGCCCACATCCTGCCGGACCTGGGCCACGGCATGATGCTCGAACGAGGCTGGCAGCGGGTGGCCGAGCTGGTCCTCGGGTGGCTGCGCGCCCAGGATTTGTGAGAAATTTGCTTGCAAACTCCCCGCCTGCCCCGCACTGTGAATTTAGCGCTTATGATTCAATGAGCTGCAATCGAGAAGGGCGACAGGAGACAAGCCATGACGGAATCCCCCCAGGGAGACACCGACGACTCGCCGGAGTACGGCGATGAAGTGCTCGACGCGAGCTGGTTGCCGCGGCCGGAAGGGCCGCTCAAGGTGATCCGTTCGGCGGCCCGCGACGAAGGCCACCCGCCGGTCGCCGACGAAGAGGCCGAGGCCTTCCTCGACGCCATCTACCGCAACCAGGAGTAGCCGCGTTTCAGCGGCCGCGCCGGTCCGCGCCCGTCACAGTGCGTGGAGGCGGTCGCCCCGGGCGAAACCGAGCAACAGCCCGGGCAACTGGCGGCCCAGCGCCAGCACCTTGAACAACTCCCCCATCTCGTGGGGCGCGGTGAGCCGTTGCACCGCCCGCGCCGCCCGGATGTAGTCGGCACTCTCCTGCGGCCCCCGTCGCTCGAGGGCCTCCAGAATCCCGCAATTGAACAGAAAACGCGCCTGATCGGTGTAGCCCAGCACGTCGAGCCCGGCCTCGAAGCCGGCCTCGGCCACCGCGGTGAAGTCCACGAAGGCGGTGATGTCGTTGAGGCCCGGCCAGCGCAGCGCCTCGCCATGGGCCCGGTGCCGGTAATAGCACAGCAGGGTGCCGCCGGTGCGGCTCGGCAGGTAGTATTCGGCCCGCGGGTAGCCGTAGTCGATCAGCAGCATCAGCCCGCGTTCCATCCGCGCCGCCCACTCCCGCACCCAGGCGCCGGCCGCCAGGTTAAGCTCCGTGACGTATTCGCCCGACTCGGGCACCGGCAGCGCGAGGGCCGTGGCCGCCTCCAGCACCCGGCCCGTCGCCGGCCGGTCGGCCCAGACGAGGGCCCCGTCAAGCGCCGCCACACCCCGCTCGAACAGCCCGTCCGGGCGCGAGGCCACGAGGTGCACCGGCATCACGTCGAGTACCTCGTTGGCCACCAGGACGCCGTCGAAGCGCTCCGGCAGACGGTCGAGCCAACTCACCCGCGAGATCAGCTCCGGCACCGCCTTGGCCAGGGTGTCGAACTGCCGCTCGCGCAGCTCGCCCGACACCTCCAGGATCTCGTAGCGCGCCGGCAGGCTGTCGCGCCGCGCCAGCTCCTTCAGCAGGTCGGCCGCCAGCAGCCCGGTGCCGGCGCCGGCCTCGATCAGGGTGTCGCCGACGGCGGGCATCACCTGGGCGATCTGCCCCGCCAGCGCCTGGCCGAACAGCGGCGTCAGCTCCGGCGCGGTGATGAAGTCGCCGCCGGGGCCGAACTTGCGGCTGCCGCCGCTGTAATAGCCCAGGCCGGGCGCGTAGAGGGCCATCGACATGTAGTCTGCAAACGACAGCCAGCCCGATTCGGCGATCCGATCGAGGATCAATTGCAACAGGCGGTTGCTATGGTTCAATGCATCTTCGTCGGGCTGGGGCAGGTCCATGGCGCGGGTCCGGGTGGCTCGGGCCCCCGATTGTAGACGCCCGGCCCGGGCGATTCACGGAGGCGACGGTGACGGCGGTGCAAGACGACGCGGTGGTGCTGATCACGGGGGCGGCCCGTCGGGTCGGCGCGCGCATCGCCCGCGAGCTGCACGCCGCCGGCGCCCGCATCGCGGTCCACTGCCGCCAGTCGATGGACGAGGCGACCGCCCTGTGCGACGCGCTGAACGCCGTGCGACCGGATTCCGCCGCGCCGTTCCGGGCCGACCTCCTCCACGTGGACGCCCTGCCCGACATGGTGGCGCGCTGTGTCGACCGCTTCGGCCGCCTCGACGGGCTGGTGAACAACGCCTCGAGCTTCTTCGCCACGCCGGTCGGCGCCATCGACACCGCCGCCTGGGACGACCTGATCGGCTCCAACGTCAAGGCCCCGCTGTTCCTCGCCCAGGCCGCCGCGCCGGCCCTGGCGGACAGCCGCGGCGCGATCGTGAACATCGTCGACATCCACGCCGAGCGGCCCCTGCGGGGCTACCCGGTGTATTCCATCGCCAAGGCCGGCCTCTACGGCCTGACCCGCTCGCTGGCCATCGAGCTGGCGCCGCACATCCGCGTCAATGGCGTCTCGCCGGGGGCCATCGTCTGGCCCGAAGACGGCCAGTTCCCGCCGGACGAGCGGGATCGCATCGTCGAGCATAGCCTGATGAAGCGCATCGGCTCGCCCGAGGACATCGCCGGCGCGGTGCGCTTCCTGCTCTTCGACGCGCCCTATGTCACCGGCCAGGTGCTGGCCGTCGATGGCGGGCGCTCGGTCCACCTCTGACGCGGGCCGCCCGGCGGCGGTATCATTCTTCCTTTTTCGTCAGAGCCTTGCCGTGAGTCTCGCCAGCCCGTCCCCCGTCGTCGACGCCCCGCCCAGCGTCCATTCCAACACCTTCCTGCGCCTCAAGAAGAAGGTCGAACGCGCCGCCGGCGAGGCCATCGCCGACTACCGCATGATCGAGGACGGCGACGTGGTGATGGTCTGCGTGTCGGGCGGCAAGGACTCCTTCACGCTGCTCTCGACGCTGCTCGCCCTGCGCGAGCGGGCGCCGGTGGACTTCCGCGTCATCGCGATGAACCTCGACCAGCGCCAGCCCGGCTTCCCGGCCGATGTGCTGCCCGCGTACTTCGAATCGATCGGCGTCGAATACCGCATCGTCACCGAAGACACCTACTCGATCGTCAAGGACAAGATCCCCGAGGGCAAGACCACCTGCTCCCTGTGCTCGCGCCTGCGCCGCGGCATCATCTACCGCACCGCCAGCGAGCTCGGTGCCACCCGCATCGCCCTCGGCCACCACCGCGACGACATGCTCGAGACCCTGTTCCTCAACCTGTTCTTCGGCGGCAAGATCAAGGCCATGCCCCCCAAGCTGGTCAGCGACGACGGCAAGCACGTGGTGATCCGCCCCCTCGCCTACTGCGACGAAGCGAGCATCGCCCGCTACGCCCGCGCCATGGCCTACCCGATCATCCCGTGCAACCTCTGCGGCAGCCAGGAGAACGCCCAGCGCCAGCAGATCAAGGCCATGCTGCAGGGCTGGGCGCGGGACTTCCCGGGGCGGATCGAGTCGATGACGACGGCACTGAAGAATGTGGTGCCGTCGCATCTGGGGGATCGGGGGTTGTTTGATTTTGTCGGGCTCACCGCTGGGATGGCGCTTGGTGAGGGGGATACCGCCTTTGATCCGCCGGAGGTGCAGGGGCGGTTGGGGGGGATTGGGGTTGCGGTGGCGGGGCGGGGGATCGAGGACGAGGCGCAGTAGTCCGGACTTTGGCGGATGGCTCCGGTGGGCCCGGTCTGACACTTCGGATTGGGTCTCTGGGAGCAGGTTCTGTTAGGTGCGGGGAGTGGATTCCACTCGATGGCTTCCTCGAGGCGCACGACGCCGCTCGCGCTAGCGCCAACGCTCTGGTCCTTCAGATCGAGCCGCCCCGTTTGCGAACATCGCCCAGTGTCGGCTCGCGGCGATAGAATGCAAATGGCCTTCAAACGGCGTAATTCGGCGTCGAACGGGATGTTTGGTTTGTCGACCAGGAGAAGCGTGGCAATACCGTGCTATGGGAATATTCGCGCAATGAAACATAAGCTTAGAGGTGTCCTGTCTTCCAGATTGTCGGATAGGAGCCAGCTTATCGGACGCACCGTGTCGTCCACATCTAGTCGTACGTCATTATGAACAATGTGCCAATGAATGAGTTTTTAAAAGTCGAGTACGAACAGTGCCTCGGATTAATCAAGTTCTATGATGAACGACATCAATCACTCGCAAAGTTCGCTGCTGGCCTGTCAGCAGCTGTACCGGCGTTTGTCATAACGATCCTGCGCTTTGGACCCCAAGACATACAGTCAAACGTGGCGTTGTACGCGGGTTTTCTGTGTGCGATGACGACCCTCGGGCTATTGATAGTGTTCATATCTATGGTCCAGAACCGTCTATATTTCGTTTACCCGGCCCGACAGGTGAATTCCATTCGGGCACTTATGGCCAAAGCGCTTGAGCCTGAAGGGTTCGACAATCGGATGTATACGGCATCTGATTTTAGTGCTTGGAAGTGGATGAGTTCCCAGACCCTTCTTTTGTTCTTCGTGGCCGCCCAAGCCGGTGTGTTCTTTGGCTTATCTGTCTTCTTTTCACTCGGCTCCATCTCATCGTTTGCACCCAGCTCCCGGTGGCTAGGTTTTACTGGCGGAGTCGCACTTGCAGCGTTCATCTTCTATAGAGCAGCAAGATATCTCGCGACTCACGGTGGGAAACCGGCTGACAGTGCGGTACACGGTGCTAACAAATGACTGGGCGGGTCATCATTCATGATGTCGGTCATGGTCAAGCTGTGCATATATTTACACCAGCCGGTGAGTCGATCGTCATTGATCTGGGCTGTTCTCAAGGTTTCTCGCCGCTTTCCTGGCTTCGAGGTATTACCGACACCATTGACCTTCTAATTGTGACCCACCCTCACGGGGATCACATTGATGAATTCCTACTCCTCAAGGCCCTGAAGTTCACTGTTCGTCAATTTTGGCGCCCGAAGTGGCTGCCACGGGAAGCCGTCGAAAAGCAAAACCAAGCTTCATTCACGCAGAAGCTCAATGCGTATTTTGAAATGTCGGAAAGGTTTAACGTCAAACTGGCAGATAACGTGGTTGTTGGAAACCCTGATGTGAGTGGTGGCATGTCGGTAAAGGTACATTCCTCCTCGAGCTGCGGAACTAGCAACATCAACAATCACAGTGGCGTGGTGGTTATCGACTACGCAAATTCGACAATCATCGTGCCAGGGGACAACGAGCCGGCGTCTTGGCGAGCATTGAATGAGCAGCCCGGTTTTGTATCGGCGATGAGTCGCGCAGATGTTTTCATGGCGAGCCATCACGGCCGGGAATCAGGTTATTTTAACGAGATTTTTCACAGGAAGCCTCATCTGTGCGTGGTGAGCGATGGACGAGTCCAGGATACGAATGCCACTCCGCGTTATGGCTACCACGCGCAGGGTTGGGTGGTGCACAGTCGCAAAGGTAGAGACTCGCAAACACGAAACTGCCTCACTACAAGAAGCAACGGGCATATTGAGATCAGCACTGGATTCAACGATGCCGCGCCGTTTCTTGCTGTGACCGCGGAGTGATGACGTACAACAACACGTTGCAGGCTACGTTTGACTCGCTGCGCATCTTTGCTTACGCAATGCTGCACCTCGCCTCAAACGCGCCTGAATGAAGGCAAGGGGACAGGTCTAGAAAAGTAGCATCCACCCCACTTGAGTGCACTCGCCGTTCAGGTGGGTCTGTGGGGTCACGTTCTGAGATCGAGCGCTTCTCACCGAAAAGCCACTTCGACCACGACGCCTGAAATTCGAAACGCAACCCCGCGAATGCGGTGACAGCGATCTTGCGTTCGGCGCGGTGGTTGCATCAGGCCGCGTCTGCGGAGCGGACGCGTTCGGCCATGTCAGCCACCACGCTGCCACCCACCTGGTCCTGCGGATCGAGGCGCGCCAGTTCGTCGAGTACGCGGGTCGCGCCATCGACATTCCCACGCCGCAGCCGCACAAAGCCCAGGGCCTTGAGGCTGGAAAAGGCAAGGGGACAGGTCTAGAAAAGTAGCATCCGCCCCACTCG
>JAGRGD010000036.1 GCA_020445665.1 Rhodocyclaceae bacterium | reverse complement strand
GTTGGGTATCCCGGTCATCGACAACTACTGGCAGACCGAAACGGGCTGGCCGATCCTAGCCATCTGCCGTGGGGTTGAAGACAGCAAGATCAAGCTGGGTTCGCCCGCCTTCCCGGTTTATGGCTACGACCTGCGCCTGTTCCGCGAGGACGGCAGCGAGGCGGGCGCCAACGAGAAGGGCATCGTCGGCATCGTGCCGCCGCTGCCGCCGGGCTGCCTGTCCACGGTGTGGGGCCAGGACGAGCGCTTCGTCTCGACCTACTTCAGCACCTTCCAGGATCCGGTCATCTACTCGTCGTCCGACTGGGGCATTCACGACGAGAACGGCTACTACACGATCCTCGGCCGGATGGACGACGTGATCAACGTGGCCGGCCACCGCCTCGGCACGCGGGAGATCGAGGAGGCTGTCCAGACCCATCCGGCAATCGCCGAGGTGGCCGTGGTTGGCGTTGCCGACCAGCTCAAGGGCCAGATGCCCATGGCCTTCGCCGTGGTCAAGAGCGCCGACTCGGTGGATACCCCCGAGAAGGTCGCAGCCCTCGAGAAGGAAGAGATGAAGAAGGTGGACGGCATCCTCGGCGCGATCGCGCGTCCGGGCCGTGTGCACTTCATCTCGGGCCTGCCGAAGACCCGTTCGGGCAAGATGCTGCGTCGTTCGATCCAGGCGCTGGCGGAAGGCCGCGATCCGGGCGATCTGACCACCATCGATGATCCGAGCACCCTGGAGCAGATCCGCGCCGCGCTGAAGAAGTAAGGCCCGGAGTCGGCCGCTCCACGAGCGGCCACCGCACAGAGAAAACGGCCCGCATATGCGGGCCGTTCTTTTTTTCAGCCCGAGAGGTGTCCCAGGTCAGGGTTTCGGCGCTGGGGGCTGGGCGGCGTAGCCCTCGTCCATCTCCTCGCAGACAGTTTTCCAGATGGGCTTCAGCAGCCAGCGCAGGCCCTTGATGATCGAGTTCACGTCCATCACCGACGGTACCCGGATACCCCGGTGCTCGACGGGGCCGCCAATCTGGCGGATACGAACGCCGAGCTTGCCGAAATGCGCGGCGAGCCGGGGTTCGGTCAGCACGAACAGGGTCTCGATTCCCTCGCGACGCGCCATGTAGACGGCCCCCAGGTAGAGCCCGACCGGGATATAGGGGAATCGCGGCTGGTCCTTGGTGCCGAAATCCTCGCCGCTGATCGCCATGTCGGTTTGCTGGTCACCTCGACGACGCCGGAAATGAGCGCGTACCGCGAGCCGCGACACCTCGGCAATGCTCTCCCGCGGCAGTTTGGCCGGGTCGATGATGCTCCGGTCGAGCGTGGCTTCACAGGTACGTTCGAAGGGCAGCGGGTAGTGCGGATCGCCCGGCCGTGCCAGAACGATGCGATTGCATCCCACCAGCGCTGGCGAGTCGCTGGCCGTGCGAATCAGGCAATGGCGGCTGTGGGCATCGTACTCGTCCACTTCCTTGCGGTCGGGGCGCACCGGTTCGAATGCGAGCTCCTCGCAATAAACCTCGTGCCGAATGCCAAAGACCTGCTCGCGCAGGTCCGGCGCGGCGGCAGGACTGATCGAGAAGTAGCGTCGGAATCCGTTGCCGAGATTGAACTGGTCGAAGAGTGCCATCGCGCTGCGCTTGTGGATGCCTAGATCTTGTGTCCCAGCGATTCGACGATCGAGCGCCGCGCAGAGCGAAAGGCAGGTATCAGCGATGCCGCCAGGGTTGCGATGAATCCCACCAGCCAGGCCGTGGCGATGGAGTTCGCGTCGAGGCGAATCATCGCGCTATAGCCGACGTTCGCGTTGGGCGGTGGGGGCATCTCGATTCCAATGTAAGAAATAATGACAGCAGCGAGAACGCCGAGAATAACACCCGCGCTCGCCCCGAAAAAGCCGAGGATCACGCTTTCGTTGATGAGCAGCTTGCCGATCACGGCCGGGCGATTGCCCAGGGCCCGCATCGTGCCGAACTCGCTCTGGCGTTCAAACGCGCTCATGTTGACGCTGTTCGTGACCGAGAGCAGCACCATCAGCAGAATGATCCACTGGAGCACGCCGAGTTGTTCTTCGTAGAGGCGAACCGTCTTCTCGTAGAAATCGGACAGGCTCTGCCAGTGACGGACGTCCAGTTGCTCCGTCGCCGGCAGCGCGTTGATCCGAGATTGCACGGCATCGGTCTGGTCCGTGTCGAAGAGGGTTACCACCATCACATTGGCACCGGGTGTGGCCATCAGCTCCTGAGCCACGGGCAATGGAATTCGCACGGCCCTGGCGTCGAACTCCTTCGAAAAACTCTGGAATACACCCACGATCTCCAGCTCGAGTGAGTTGAGGGCGCCATCCGCCGTGCTGGCGAGGATCGAGGCTGAATCGCCCGGCTTCAGGCCGAGGGAGTGGGCGACACCCTGGCCGATCAGGGCCGCGAACTGGTCGTTCGGGCCGAGGCTTCTCCCCTCGACGATCTTGAAGTAGCCGCCGAGCACGCCCTCCTTGTCCGGCTCGATCCCCTCGCCGACGATGGCGAGGTCCCGTCGGCCATTGCCCAGCATGCCCGCAAAGCTCAGGCGGGAACTGGCGCTCTTGACGCCAGCAATCTGGCTTACCGCTTCGGACAGACCGCGGGGATCATCCATGATGAACTTGTGGGGCTGGCGGGTTCCCCGCTCGAGGAAGCCCTCCTTGAAGATCTGGATGTGGCCAGTCTGGGAGTGAATGATGGCCTCGCCCAACTGGATGTAGATATCGCGGACGAAACCCGCGGCGAGCACGAGGCCGACCACGCCTGACACGATCGCGATCAGCGTGGTCGCCGTTCGGCCACGCTGGCGAAGGACATTGCGGAAGGCGAGGGTGAAGAACATGCGTCTCCTAGCTAGTGGCGCAAGGCGTCGACGACGTTCAGTCGTGCCGCCCGGGTGGCGGGCAGGATGCTGGCGAGAAGGGTCGTGACAAAGGCGAGAAGAAAGCCGTCGGCCGCCAGGCCGGGCGAAATCAGGATCTCGGCCACATAACCGCGGGTCATCCCCGGCGGCGGGGGCATCGGAATGCCCACATGCGAGATCGCCTCGCCAAGCCCCCACGCCAGCAACGCGCCGACGATGCCGCCGATGATGCCGAGCACGGCCCCTTCCGACACAAAAAGCCGGAGGATCCGCGCGCGACGCACACCGAGGGCCATTGAAGTGCCGATCTCGCTGGTACGTTCCGCGACTGCCATCGACAGGGTGTTGGAGATGCTCAGCACGACGATCGCACCGACCAGAATGCGCAGCAGCATGACCTGCTTCGAGAACAGTTCGACCGTCTTGTTGTAGAAGTCCGCCAGCGCCCACCAGGGCGTGATCTCGTATTGCCCGGCATCGAGCGCCTGCCGGAAGGATTCGACCGCCTTGGGCGCGAGCGCCGTGTCGTCCAGCAGGACGACCCACGAGGTTGCGCCCTCGACGCGCATCAGGTCCCGTGCGATGGGCAGGGGGGCCCGCAACGCCGTGTCGTCATAAGCCTTGGACGCACTGGTAAACAGGCCGACGATGGTGACCTCGACCGCATTCAGATTGCCCGCTGCCGTGTTGGCGAGCAACACGATGACGTCGCCAACCTCGGCGCCGATGTTGGCGGCCAGCCCCTCGCCCATCAGGATGCTCTGCTCATCAATGCTGGCAAGGTCTCGTCCGGCAACCACCTCAAGCGCCTTCGTCATCGGCGCTTCCTTCACCGGGTCGATACCCTCGCCGATGAAGGCAATGGTCTCCTCGTCCCGACTTACGAGCCCGCCGAAGGCCAACCTTGGCGCCACGGACACGATATTCGGCTGCGAAGCCAGGAAGGGTTCGGAGCCGGGGTCGGGAAGCAGGTAGTTGTAAGGGTCGCCGATGCCCTTCTCGAAATAGTCGGGGCGCGTAATCTGGATGTGCCCGAGCTGCGACTGAATGGCCGCCTCGCGCATGCCGTAGAGCACCCAGTCGATAAACCCGCCTGCCAGCATGAAGGCCGTTACGCCGCCGACGATGATCGACAGCGCGAACAGCGTGCGCCGGGTATGCCGACGGACGTTCCTGGCCGCGAGGGCGAAATCGGACAGGGTCAACGCAAATGACGGAAAGGGCATCGCAACCGGGCCGTGGAGCTTCTACCACGCTATGATAGCGGCTGAACAAGCAACAATGCTCACGAGGTAGCGCATGGGCGCGGCGTTCGATTACGACCAGGCCTTCTCCCGCAACGTTGGCTGGCTGACAGCGGACGAGCAGCGGATGATGCAGGGCAAGCGCGTCGCGATTGCCGGGCTCGGTGGCGTCGGTGGCACGCACCTTCTGACGCTGGCGCGCCTCGGCGTCGGCGGCTTTTCGATTGCCGACTTCGACCGGTTCGATGTGGTCAACTTCAACCGCCAGGCGGGTGCGATGGTCTCCACCCTCGGTCAGACCAAGGTCGAAGTGCTGGCCTCGATGGCCCGAGACATCAATCCGGCCTTGGAGCTGCGCAGCTTTCCCGAGGGGGTGGCCGCGGACAATCTCGACGACTTTCTTCACGGGGTCGACCTCTACGTGGATGGGCTCGACTTCTTTGCGTTCGAGGCCCGACGCGCGACCTTCGCGGCATGCCATCGACTGGGCATCCCGGCCATCACCGCGGCGCCACTGGGGATGGGCGTTGCGTTCCTGTGCTTCATGCCAGGGCGCATGTCTTTCGAGGACTACTTCGATCTGGCGGGCTGCGCCGAGGATGAAATGGCCATTCGCTTCCTTCTCGGCCTCTCGCCGACCATGTTGCAGCGGGCGTATCTGGCCGACCCGAGCCGTGTGGATCTTGCCGCTCACAAGGGGCCTTCGACGATCGCGGCCTGCCAGCTGTGTGCTGGGGTGTGCGCTGCGGAAGCCATCAAACTCCTGCTCGGTCGTGGCCCCCTGACCGTAGCACCCCGCGGCTTTCAGTTCGACCCCTACCGCAACCGGTATGTGCGCACCTGGCGCCCCTGGGGGAACCGGAATCCGATCCAGCGTCTGGCACTCGCGGTCGCGCGTCAGCAACTCGCGAAGATGGGTGCTTCGCATGGTGGCGCATGAACGAGCCGACGCGACTGCATCGGATTCTGGAGCTCGCCCGCTGGGCACCCAGCGGCGATAACACCCAGCCCTGGCGGTTCGAGATACTCGGACCTGACCACATCGCCGTCCACGGATCGGATACGCGGGACTGGTGCCTCTACGATTTCCGGGGCCATGCCAGCCATATGGCGCACGGCGCCTTGCTCGAGACCCTGCGCATCGCCGCGACGGGTTCTGGCCTCAGCGCGAGCTGGTCCCCGCGGGACGGTACGCAGGATCATGCGCCGGTCTACGATGTGAAGTTGGCTCCGGACTCGACCGAAGCGGACCCCTTGCTCCCGCACATCGAGGCTCGGACCGTGCAGCGTCGGCCGATGCGGGGCCCCCGGCTGACGGCGGCGCAGCGCGAGGTGCTCGTCGCCGCAGTGGGAGACGCATACACGCTGCAGATCTTCGACACGGGGGCCGACAAGCGCAGGATTGCCCGCCTGCTCTGGGACAATGCCTACATCCGGCTGACCTGCCCCGAGGCCTATCCCGTGCACCGGGACATCATCGAGTGGGGCGCGCAGTTCAGCGAGGACAGGATTCCCGAGCGTGCCGTCGGTGTGGATCCGATGACCGGACGTCTGATGCGCTGGGTGCTCGGCGACTGGCGTCGGGTCGATTTCTTCAATCGGTACCTTGGCGGCACGATTGCGCCCCGTGTCCAACTCGACGTAGTGCCGGCGCTGGCGTGCTCCGCCCATGTGCTGCTGCGGCCCCGTCACGCCCCGGATGGGTGGCTCGATCATGTCGCCGCGGGCGTGGCGATGCAGCGGCTCTGGCTCACCGCCCAGTCCGTCGGCCTGCACCTGCAGCCCGAAATGACGCCGGTAATCTTCCGCTGGTACGCCCGGGCAGGCGATGTGTTTACCGCCGATGCTCCGCTGTCCGCCCGGGCCGAGGCGCTCGCGACCCGCTTCGAAGCCATCGCGAATGCGGCGCCCGGTGACCCGTTTGCGTTCTTCTGCCGCCTCGGCGTCTCGGCGCGCCCTGCGTCCCGTTCGACGCGGCTGCCCTTGAGCGCCTTGCTCATCGATCCGCAGGATCGCCCCGGTGACGAACCCCGCTAGTCCGGCCGAGTCGGTATCGAGCGCGGGTCGAAGGCGGATTCTGCTGTTCGGGGAGGGCGCGACACTGGCCCACGTGGCGCGACCACTCGCGGTGTGTCAGCAGTTGTCCGGTCACGGCTTTGACATGACGCTGGCCTGCCCGGAGCCCTTTCGCTGGGCGGTGGACGAGGCCCTGTGTGCCTGGCGCGCCCTGGAGAGTCAATCGGCGCAGGTGTTCGCAAAGCGGCTCGAGCGGGGCGCCCCGCTGTATGACTTCGCGACGCTGCTCCGTTATGTCGAGGCCGACGAGGCGCTGATCGCAGACTGTGCCCCCGATCTCGTCATTGGCGACTTCCGCCTTTCACTGGCGGTCAGCGCCCGCCGGGCTGGCGTGCCCTACCTGGCCATCGGCGACGCCTACTGGTGCGAAGAGGCGCTGTGGCCGCCGCCGCTGCCGGTCATGCCGGGTCTCGCCTGGCTCCCGTTCCCGGTACGCCAGTGGGGGTTCGATCTCGCGGCACCCCTGGCGTTTCGCCTGCATGCCCGGCCCATGGAGCGCCTGCGGCGTCACTTCGGCATGCCGGGCATTGGCGGCAGCCTATCGGCCGTGTATCAGGATGCCGACCGGAACCTGTTCGCCAACTTTCCCGCCCTGTTCCCGAAGATCGCCCAGCGACGTCCGGATGATTTCATCGGGCCGCTCTCCTGGCAGATGCCGGTGCCCTTGCCCGATTGGGCCGGAGCGCTGCCGCCGCCGGAGTCGTGTGTCTTCGTGACGATGGGCAGTTCGGGGGCTGCCGAGCTGCTGCCGCGGATCATCGAGGCCATCGTGGCCTGCGGCCGCACTGCCGTGATCGCGACAGCGGGAAGGGTGTCGATCTCCTCCGATCCGGCGCGCGGTGTCTTCGCCGCGGACTACCTGCCCGGGCGGTGGGCATGCGAGGCGAGCGGCTTCGTGGTCTGCAATGGTGGGAGTCCGACCAGCCAGTTGGCCCTGGCGGCGGGGCGGCCGGTGCTCGGCATTTGCCAGAACATGGACCAGTTCCTCAACATGCGGGCAATCCAGGAAGCCGGATACGGTCTGTCGATGCGGGCCGAGCCCGCTGCGCTCAAGGACATCGGCCGCGTGCTGGCCTTTGCCATCGATGACGCCGCGTATCGCGAACGGGCGGGCAGGCTGGGTGAGACCGGGGAGATGGACTCGTGCGGGCGCCTGTTGGGCGCGATTCGCGCGCTTTGCCAGCGGCGATCCCAAGCGTGTGTCGAACCGGGTAGAAGCACCGGGTGACGAGCGCGTCGCCTGTCGGCGGTGTCCTGTCAGGCGCGCATCAGGACCCTGCGGGCGAGCGCAGCACCCCGCAAACAAAAAAACGGGCCGCCCGCTTGGGCGACCCGTTTTCACTCACGATGTGAGTCCGTCTTACTTGGCAGCGCGGCGGCGCAGGGCGCCGAGGCCGAACAGTCCGAGGCCGGCCAGGGCGAGGGAGCCGGGCTCCGGAACAACCGTCACGGAGTCGATGGTCAGGTCGATTGCGGTGCTGCCACCGAGCGGATCGATGATCGCCTGCAGGGCGCCCAGGTTGGTGAAGTCGACACCGAACCCGCCGCAGGTCACCGCGATAACGCCGTTGTCAAAGCCGCAGGCGCTGAAGGCGGCCAGCGGGATGGTCGTCGTGGCCGGCACCGGGTGGGGGTTGGCGGTCAGGGACAGGCGGGACCAGTTGCCGGCGTCCGTGTAGGCCTCGATGTCGAAGCGGAAGCCGCCGTCAGAGAACAGCACTTCCAGCTGGAACGCCGAAGTGAAGGGGTTGGCCAGGTTCACGCCGCCGAGGCCCGTCGGGTCGATTGCTGCGCCAGCGTTGGCGCCATCCCAGCGAACCAGGCCGGAGCCGGTCGAGAGGGTGTCGACGCTGAAGTCAAGAACACCGCCGCCGACACCAATCGTGGCTTCGCGGGTGCTGACTCCACCGTTCGTCAGCAGGTTGACACCCAGATCGCGGAAGCCGCCCAGGATGTCGTCGCCGGCCGTGCTGACCTGCGACATGACGAAGTTGCCGCCGACCGTGGTGTCGCTCAACTGCGTTTGGTCGGTCGAGAACAGGTCAATCGTCGCCACAGCCGCGCTGGCGGGAGCCGCGACGGCCAGAGCTGCGATGGCGCCTGCAGTGCTCAGAAGTTTTTTCATGGTGAATCTCCGTTGTTTGGTAGGACTTCAACGTTGAGCAAGCTTCAAACAGTGAAGCCCCTCGCACTCGGTCTAAAGCGATTACTGTGCCACTTAGAAAAATATAGAAAAAACAGTTGCGTAGGGTGATGCTCCAGGGCGGCGGGAGGGGGCGTGTAAAAAATGCCGACACCTACGCGCCCGGCATGATGTGCTGGCCCGAGACGGGTGGCCAGTGATCTTCATTGGGTGGCTTCGGCAAGCTGTCGATGGCATCACTTTCAGGGGCGCCTGCATGGGGGCGGACGATTTCGCGCGGCCGCCGGTGGGTTTCGCGAGGGTGGGGCCGCAGGGTGAAGAACGGTCGCGCACGCTGCGCCCAATCCGGCATCCCGGGCCCGTGGGGCCAATCGGACTGGCGCGTTCAAGTCTCGTGTGGCTTGCCGGGAACGGGGGCGTCGAGGCGTGTGGGCTGGGCGATCGGAAAGCGCTGCCTGACCGAAGAGGCGATCGAATCTGTCGCTTATGGGGATCGATGGGACTCGGGGCCGATTCGTGCTTCGGCCTGGGAGATCATGTCGGCCACGCCATTGAAGAATCGCGCCGCGGGCGCGCCCGCCATCAGGCGGCGGTCGAAGCTCATGATAAGCATCATGGTGGGGCGGGCGCAGACCTCGCCATTGATGACGATGGGCCGTTCCTTGACGAGGCCGAAGGAGAAGCCGATGGGCCACGGCCAGTTGCCCACCAGCATGTCCACCCCGTACTTGGCGGGGGATGACACCATCGCCGGTCCCCCGCGGTGCTGGATCCACAGGTTCGGCCAGAGGTAGGGGATGCGCAGGATCCGCCGGGCCAGGATCGGCGGCAGGCGGGTCACGATGCGATGGAACAGTTCCCAGCGCTCGCCGTGTTCGCCTTCGGCATTGGCCAGTTGCCGGAGCTGCCGGTTCAGCTCGACGAGGCTGAGGGTGTCGGCGTCCCGAATCGTCCCGGCATAGGTGGCCTGCTCAAGTCCGGGGCTGTCGCGCGCCACCGCGACAGTGACATTGACCTGATTGTGCTGGACGATCCGGCGATAGAAGGGCCACTCGATCGTTGTCCGGTTCGCGTAGTCATGCTCGCGCAGCGCGCGGGCCAGCGCGAAGACGACGATCGCCGTGTACGAGGGCTTTTCGCCCGTTTCGGCAGCGACCGACTCACGCAGGCGGATGGCCTCCGACATGTCGATCTCGGACAGCATGGCGACCTTGTCGTTGCCACGGTTCTCGAACATGATGCCGCCCACCACTTCGAAGAAGCGGTTCCGCGGCAGGATCCGATAGTCATCCATGGCTGCCCTCCACCGTTCGGAAAGGCGTAGCGTAGCACTGCGTCGGGGGCTATGGCGGCATTGCAACGGGATCTGCCGTGCATCGCCGAACTGCGGTCGGCGCGGGCGTTCCCTCGCGTGGCCTGGCGGCTCGGCAGGTGCAGGCTGCTGGGCCCGTCCCGCGTTTCGCGGGTCAGCCTTCGATCAGCGCATACGCCGAGTGGTTGTGGATCGACTCGAAGTTCTCGGCCTCCGCAACATAGGAGACGATCCGCGGCTCGGCGTTGAGCACGCCCGCCACGTCGCGCACCAGGTCCTCGACGAACTTCGGATTGTCGTAGGCGCGCTCGGTCACGTACTTCTCGTCGGGGCGCTTGAGCAGGCCGAAGAGCTCGCAGGAGGCCTGGCCCTCGACCATCTCCACCAGTTCCTCGATCCACAGGTGGCCGTCGAGTCTGGCCGTGACGGTGACGTGGGAGCGCTGGTTGTGGGCGCCGTAGTCGGAGATCTTCTTCGAGCAGGGGCACAGGCTGGTGGCGGGGACCAGGACTTTGAGGGTGAATTCGTACTCGCCGCCCTTGTGGATCTCGCCGATGAAGGTCACTTCGTAGTCGAGCAGGCTCTGAACGCCGGAGATCGGCGCCGACTTGTTCATGAAGTAGGGGAAGCTCATCTCGATGTGGCCGGTCTCGGCCTCGAGACGCTCGACCATGTCACGGAGCATCGGCTCGAACAGCTCGACCGAGATCTCGCGCTCACGGGTGTTAAGAATTTCGACAAAGCGCGACATGTGGGTGCCCTTGAAGTTATGGGGCAGCCCGACATACATATTGAATACCGCAACGGTATGCTGGACGCCGCCGGCCCGGTCGGCGACCTTGATCGGGTGGCGGATCGACTTGATGCCGACCTTGTTGATGGCCAGGGCACGCGAGTCGGCGAAGCCCTGGACGTCGGGCATGGAGTTCTTGTCGGGAGCGTTCATGATCGGAAATCTCGGAATGCGTCAGTCTGCGGATACCGAAAATCTATCATTCCCGACAAAATTACTCAATTATTCGGTCGCCCCCTGGGCGGCGCGGATGCGCGCGACGATGCCATCCGGATCGAGCCCGACCGAGGTCAGCAACTGGGCCTGCTCGCCGTGGTCGATGAAGGCATCCGGCAGGCCGAGCTGCAGGGTGCGGGGGCGGGTGGGGGCGGCCTCGAGGCAGCGCACCACCTCGGCACCGACGCCGCCGGCGACGGCGTTCTCCTCGATCGTCACGATCCAGTCGTGGCTGGCAGCCAGAGACAGGATCAGGTCCCGGTCGAGGGGCTTGACGAAGCGCATGTTTGCCACCGTGGCGTCGAGCACCTCGGCAGCTTCGAGGGCGGGCGCGAGCATGCTGCCGAAGGCGAGGATCGCCACGCCGGCGCCCCGCCGCCGGATTTCGCCCTTGCCGATCGGGAGGGCCGTCATCTCGGCCAGCGGCGCCACGCCCATGCCGTTGCCGCGGGGGTAACGCACGGCGCTGGGGCCCTTGTGCTGGAAGGCGGTGAACAGCATCTGGCGGCACTCGTTCTCGTCGGCCGGCGCGAGAATCAGCATGTTGGGGATGCACTGCAGGTAGGACAGGTCGAAGGCGCCGTGGTGGGTCGCGCCGTCGGCGCCGACCAGGCCGGCGCGGTCGATGGCCAGCATGACCGGCAGGTCCTGCAGGGCAATGTCGTGGATCAGCTGGTCGTAGGCCCGCTGCAGGAAGGTCGAATAGATCGCGACTACCGGCTTCATGCCCTCGCAGGCCAGGCCGGCGGCGAAGGTGAGGGCGTGCTGCTCGGCAATGCCCACGTCGAAGTAGCGGTCGGGGAATTCCTCGGCATAGCGGACCATGCCGGAGCCCTCGCGCATCGCCGGTGTGACCGCGACCAGCCTCGGGTCGCGGGCCGCCATGTCGCACAGCCAGTCGCCGAACACCTGGGTGTAGGTCCGGGCGGCCGGGGCTTTCGGGGTGCCGGGCTTGATGCCGGCGGTGTGGTCGAAGCGCGAGACGCCGTGGTAGAGGATCGGGTCGGCCTCGGCCAGCTTGTAGCCCTGGCCCTTGCGGGTGATGACGTGGAGGAACTGGGGTCCCTTGAGCTTCTTCAGGTTCTGCAGGGTCGGCACCAGCGCGTCGAGGTCGTGACCGTCGATGGGGCCGTAATAGTGAAAGCCGAACTCCTCGAACAACGTGCCGGGGGCGATCATGCCCTTGACGTGTTCCTCGACCTTGCGCGCCAGCTCGAGCATCGGCGGTGCCACGCCGAGGACGCGCCCGCCAGCCCGGCGGGCCGCGGTGACGGTGCTGCCGGACATCAGGCGGGCGAATATCTTGGTCAGCGCGCCCACCGGCGGCGAGATCGACATCTCGTTGTCGTTGAGCACCACCAGCAGCCGCACGTCCCGG
The DNA here is from genome assembly GCA_020445665.1 of Rhodocyclaceae bacterium. Taxonomy (GTDB): domain Bacteria; phylum Pseudomonadota; class Gammaproteobacteria; order Burkholderiales; family Rhodocyclaceae; genus Cognatazoarcus. Next base: position 3,773 of record JAGRGD010000036.1, on the reverse strand, counting down.
GTGTCGCCCGCATTGTTGAGGGCCTCGAAGGCCATCCCGGCCGACATCGCGCCGTCGCCGATGATGGCGACGCTGTGGCGGGGATCGTCATTGGCGGCCGCGGCGATGGCCATGCCGAGCGCACCGGAGATCGAGGTGGACGAGTGGGCGGTGCCGAAGGTGTCGTAGGGGCTCTCGCTGCGCTTCGGGAAGCCCGAGATGCCCCCCTGCTTGCGCAGCCGCGCCATGCCTTCGCGCCGACCTGTCAGGATCTTGTGGCCGTAGGTCTGGTGGCCGACATCCCACACCAGTCGGTCGTCGGGCGTATTGAAGACATAGTGCAGCGCGATGGTCAGTTCGACCGTGCCCAGATTCGACGACAGGTGGCCGCCGGTCTTCGAGACAGATTCGATCAGGAAGGCACGCAGTTGATCGGCCAGATCGGGCAGGCGGGCCCGTTCGAGCCGTCGCAGCGCGTCGGGTGAATCGATGGATTCCAGCAGGGAGTAGTCGGCCATTCTGGGGTCGAAAGCGGAGCGGCTCAGAAGCGGCGGCGCGCGATGAAGCGGGCCAGGTCGGCCAGCCGTTCGCTGCGGGGGATGGCGGACAGGTCCTCGAGGGCCTGGTCCAGCAACTCGTCGGCCAGGCGACGGGCATCCGCGAGTCCGAGCAGACTCACATAGGTCGGTTTGTCGTGGGCAGCGTCCTTGCCGGCCGTCTTGCCCAGGGTCGCGGTGTCGGACTCGGCGTCGAGTATGTCGTCGATGACCTGGAACAGCAGGCCGATGCGCTTGCCGAAGTGGTCGAGGCGGTCCAGGGTGGTGAGTTCCAGAGGCTCACCGCAGCGGGCGCCCATCATGACCGCGCAGCGGATCAGCGCACCGGTCTTGTGGATATGCATGAACTCCAGCTCGGCGCGATCGAGTTGCCGGCCGACCGAGGCGAGGTCGATGGCCTGGCCGCCTGCCATGCCGCGCGAACCGGACGCCACCGCGAGGTCGTGCAGCAACTCGACCTGGGTGCCAGGGTGCTCGAGCAGGCCGGGCCGCGCGAGGGTCTGGAAGGCGAGGGTCTGCAGGGCGTCGCCGACGAGCAGGGCCGTGGCATCGTCGTACTGGACGTGCACGGTGGGCTTGCCCCGTCGCAGCGTGTCGTCGTCCATGCAAGGCATGTCGTCATGAACCAGCGAATAGGCATGCACCAGCTCGACACTGCAGGCGGCGGCGTCGAGCACGCCGGCGTCGGCCCGGGCAATCTCGCCGGCCGCATGAACCAGTAGCGGGCGGACCCGCTTGCCGCCTTCGAGCACTGCGTAGCGCATCGCGGCGTGGAGGCGCTCCGGGGCGATCGAAGGCAGAGGCAGCAGGTGCTGCAATGCGTCTTCGGTGCGCGTCAGGACGCGCGTGGTCCAGGCCTGGAAATCGGGCATCGTCAGTCGGCCTTTCCGTCGTCTGTCACGACCAGGTCGACGAGGGTGTCTTCCTGCAGCTGGCGGATCCGCTGATCGGCGTCGTCGAGGGCGCCCCGGCACTGGCGAACAAGGGCCACGCCGCGCTGGTACTGGTCTAGGGAAACTTCAAGGCCCAGATCGCCCGACTCCATCTGCCGGACGATGTCTTCGAGCTCGGCGATCGCCTTCTCGAACGATTCCTTGGGGCGGGGCGCTTTTGCCATTCGGGTCGGGGCTGCTTTCGTGTCGTCGCGCGGGCTCTGGTACCGGTGTCGCGCGCCGTTGGGCTATACTGGCCGGTCTTTTTTCCGGATTTCTATTCTTCTTCAGGGGGTTCGGGGATGTCCGACATCGCTTCCCAGATCAATGTCGCTCCGGCGGCGTCCCAACTGCCCGTCTCGTGGTACTTCGACGAGCAGGTTTTCGAGCTGGAGAAGCGCCTCATCTTCGATGCTGGTCCCGGCTACGTCGGGCACGGGCTGATGGTACCAGAAGTGAACGACTACCGTTCCCTGGAGTGGCGCGACCACGCCAGCCTGCTGGTCCGCGGGCGTGACAGCTGCTTCGAGATGTCGAACGTATGCCGTCACCGTCAGGCCATCATGCTGCAGGGGTCGGGCAGCGTGGCAGGCAACATCGTCTGCCCGCTCCACCGCTGGACCTATGACGCGGCGGGCGAATTGCTGGGTGCGCCGCACTTCGAGCGCAAGCCCTGCCTGAACCTGCGTCGCACCCCCCTCGAGTCATGGAACGGCCTTCAGTTCCGGGGGCCTCGTTCTGCACAGGCCGACCTGGCCGGCATGCATGTGGCCAAAGACCTCGACTTCACCGGCTACAAGCTCGATCACGTCGAAGTCCACCAGTGCAACTACAACTGGAAGACCTTCATCGAGGTCTACCTGGAGGACTATCACGTCGCGCCCTTCCATCCGGGCCTGGGCAACTTCGTGACCTGCGACGACCTCACCTGGCAGTTCGGCGAGTGGTTCTCCGTGCAGCGGGTCGGCGTCACCTCACTGCAGAAGCCCGGCTCCGAGGCCTATCGCAGGTGGCATGAGTCGGTGCTCGCCTTCAACGATGGCGTGCTGCCGGCCCACGGCGCGATCTGGCTGACCTACTACCCCAACATCATGGTGGAGTGGTACCCCCATGTGCTGGTCGTGAGCACCTTGATCCCCGAGGATGTGGACCGCACGACCAATGTCGTCGAGTTCTATTACCCGGAAGAGATCGTCGAATTCGAGCGCGGGTTTGTCGAGGCGGAGCAGGCCGCCTATATGGAGACGGCGGTGGAGGACGACGATATCGCCGAGCGCATGGATCGGGGGCGGCTGGCCCTGATGAAGCAGGGCATCAATGAGGTTGGCCCCTATCAGTCGCCGATGGAAGACGGCATGCAGCACTTTCACGAGTTCTACCGACGGATCATGGCCCCCGGCCTTGCCGGCCGCTGAAGCGCTGCCCTTGCGCGCCGGCCGCGTGACGAACAGCGCCGCCCCCGAGGCGGCGCTGTTCGGTTTGCGCAGGGCCTGGCGCGATGTCGATCGCGCAGAAACCTTACGCCCCAGTCTCGATTTGTAAGCAACAAGTAAGATCCGCCTCCCTATACTCCGGCCCACGGCTGAATCGAGTGTCCCGCTTCGCGTGCGTCGAAAGCGGGCCGGGGCCGAAAATCAACTTACAAGAGGAGGCGATATGGACAAAAGCGCTCAAGCCTACTGGAAGGCAGTGCTCGGTCTTCTGACCAAGATCCTGATCGTGTGGTTCGTGGTCTCGTACGGCGCAGGCATCCTGCTGGCACCGGTTCTCAATACCATCCACCTGGGTGGCTATCCGCTGGGCTTCTGGTTTGCCCAACAGGGTTCGATCTACGTGTTCGTGGCGCTGATCTTTTATTACGCGCACGCCATGGGCAAGCTCGATCGCGAATTCGACGTTCACGAAGAATAAGACGAGGGGACGGAATAAATGGATCTTCAAACTATCACCTACCTGGTGGTCGGCGCGTCCTTCGCGCTGTACATCGGGATCGCAATCTGGGCTCGCGCGGGTTCCACCTCCGAGTTCTACGTGGCCGGCGGCGGTGTCCACCCGGTCCTGAACGGCATGGCAACCGGCGCAGACTGGATGTCTGCCGCCTCCTTCATCTCGATGGCCGGCCTGATCGCCTTCATGGGCTACGGCGGTGGTCTGTTCCTGATGGGCTGGACGGGTGGCTACGTGCTGCTGGCGATGCTGCTGGCGCCGTACCTTCGCAAGTTCGGCAAGTTCACGGTGCCCCAGTTCATCGGTGACCGCTTCTACTCCAAGACCGCCTCGACCGTGGCGGTGGCCTGCCTGCTGG
>JAGRGD010000275.1 GCA_020445665.1 Rhodocyclaceae bacterium | reverse complement strand
TCCGGCCCTGTCGCTGGCGATGTCCCGCGCTTCGCCCGCCAGCATACGAATATCGCCAGGAAGGAACCAAGAACTCAATGGGTTAGCCCATCGGACCCCGGCTGGACCCTTCGCTGGACCCCGGAAGCCAGCGGCGCGGCCTCTGCCTGCGCGCTCCTCTCCCGAGCATATTCGTTTTCTAACGGCCTCGACGAAATGTGTAAGGCCCTGCGATGTACACCCGAAAATTTCCTCATAGGACGATTTTTCTTGACAGCCGATTGGCGTTTTCGATGACGAACTGCTGTGACCGCCGGGGCGACGGCACGCGACCGCTCAGCCGCCAAGTGATCACCGCCAGACCGTATTGCCAGCGCTTGGTCGCGGCCGTGCGCGACAGGCCGAACTGCCAGCAGATCGGCTTCCACGCCATGCCGTCGGCGCGGGCCCAGACCAGGCGCCCATCCTCGGGCTCGAGCCAGCGCAGCCAGAGCATCGCTTCCTCGGCCTGCGTGATCTGTCGCGGGCTGGGCCTCGGGCGACGCATCTGCGGCTCCTGGCCGACCTTGTCGGCGAAGCTGTGGAAGTACTCCGGCCATGCATTGAAGAAGCCCTGCGGCATTACGCCCGGCATCTGCCGCATCACGCCCGCCGCAAGCTCCAGACGATCCTGCACTTGTGCTGTGGTCCAGTCAGTCATGGCGCATCTCCCGGACCCCAGGGAGCTTGCCGTACAGCTTCTCGCCAAGCTGACGGACCAGCTCGCGCTCGGGCCAGGTGAGACGTTGATCGTCGAGCGAAACGGCCAGCATCTTTTGTTCGTGCCAGCCCTCGCGCTTGACGCGTTCGGTGTCGCGGCGGTGACCGCCATAGCCCTTGGGCGTGAACCGCATGCCGCTCATTGCACACCTCCCCGGGTCTCCAGCGCCCAGAGCAGGATCGCGATGGCGTCGGCCTCATTGTCGTCGGCGGGGCTGAAGCCGCGCGCCCGGGCGGCCGCCATCATGGCGTCCTTGTTCGCGTTGCCCTTGCCGGTGGCGTGGCGCTTGATGGTGCCGACCGGCACGCCCTGATAGGCGACGCCCGCGGTTTCCGCCCATGACGTCAGCGTGGCCAGCAGCCCGCCATAGACATGCGCCGCGTCGGTGCCGACATGCCTGCGAACCTCCTCGAAGTGGATGGCAGTGATGGCTCCGACGTCGTTCGCCAGCTGCTCGAGCCAGCCCCGGAACCGCAGGTATCGCATGCCACCGCCGTCATAGCGGCTGGGTCGGAAGGACACGGTGCCACTGGTGATCAGACCGTCCGCCGCCTGCAGGGCCCAGCCGGTCGTGGTGCCGAGATCGAGGGCGAGAACGACAGGCACGCCGGGGAACGGGGCGCTCATGGGTGTCGGGTTCAGAGATACGTGGGCCATGATCGGCTCCTTTCCGGGTTGCTGCTCGATGGGGTGATGGGCGGCGCATGCAGCCTTCGAGATTGCCCAGGGGTAGGTGGTGACCCTCCCTCGCTTGGCGGGGAGGTCACCTACCCCTTTAGGGGGGCGTTTTCCGAATTCTGAAATCTGCTCCAAGGCATTGATCCGAAACAGAACTTCCAGAATCCGGAGCAGAATTCGGAAAGGCCCTTCCGGATTCTGGAAAACACCTTCCAAGCCGCTGAAAACAAACTGGAAAAACCAGAATCCAGATTTCGTGCGGGGAGCAGAATCTGCGGATTCTGGCCAGAATCCGGAGCTGCGGAGCCAGAATTCGCGGCGGGGAACGGCGTGAATTCTCATGCCTCGTCCTCCTCCTGATAGACCCAGACGGAGGGGTTCTCGACGGGCAGGACGGCCCCGGTCTGCGGGCATTTGTAGTGGCTGGGCAGCGCCGGGATCAGCTCCGGCGTGACCTCGCCCGTGTCGGGATCGACGGTCTCGCCGCCCGTGCCGAGCAGCATTCCCTCGACGCAGAGATAGCCGTATTTGCTCCGCTCCGCGGCGAGGCCGATGCGCGTGGCGGCGGGGCCGCGGATGAACTTGACCTTGCCCTTGGTGGCGAGAACGCTGAGCCGGTCGTGGACGATGGTCCGCCCGCCGAGCCCCCCGGTATTCTCGAATGCTTCGGAAAACTGGGCGAAGGTGTAGAGCTTGCCGCGCCGCGCCTCCTCGTAGAGCAGGCAGAGGATGACGTCGTTCTTGCGCATGCGCTCGGCGTCATGCTTTGCGCCCACCTCGGCGCGCACGAGGCGCTCGTTCATAGGGTTGATCTCGACCCATTGGCCGCGCACCTTGTCGATCAGCTTCGAGGGCAGCGCGGGGCCGTTGCGCAGCTCGATCTCCAGCTTGCGCTCTGACGCGTCCTCGTCGGGGCGGTGCAGGATCAGCCCGGAGGTGTAGAAGCCCCGCAGCGCGCTGGCGCCCGAAAGCGCGAGGAACGGATCCTCCTTCACCTGATGCTTGCTCAGCTTCTTGGTGTGGTGGATCAGGATGATCCCGCAGTCGGGGTTCACGTGGTCGCGAAGCACCTCGACCCGGTCCTTGAGAAAGAACATCATTGCGGCGTTGTCGTTCTCGCCACCGCCGTCAGGTCCGCCGTCGAACAGGTTGCGGATCGGGTCGATGCACAGGATGTCGACGGGCTCGGCCGGGAACGCCTGCTGGATCGCCTGCGCGACCAGCGCGCTGCCACCCTCATCGAGCAGCAGTTTCAGCTTCGGCGTGACGACAAGATTTTCGCGGGCGGCGGCCATCACCTCGGGCGGCAGGCCGATCTGCTGCATGCGCTCGCGCAGATAGTGGTACTGGATCTCGGCCTGCAGATAGAACACGCGCAGCGGCCGTGGCGGCGTGAAGCCAAGGAACGGCACACCGGCAGCCATGTGCACCAGCCAGCTGATGACCAGATCGCTCTTGCCGACCTTGGGCGCGCCGCCGAGCACCAGCATGCCGCCCGGGGTCAGGACGCGCGGGCCGATGATGTCGTCGGGCATCGGCGTGCCGTCGTCCAGCAGCGCCCCCAAGGTGAAGGTGGCGATCTCCCTTGCCGCAGGAGCGCCGTCGTTCCGAATGAGCGGCGGGCCGTTCCTCGCGATGTGCAGCGACCAGAGCCGCTCGTATTCGACCCAGAGACGGTCTTCCGGCCAGTTCGGCCGGATCATCGCGGCGTTGTATTCGCCGATCGCGCGCCAGGCTTCCTCCCGGCTCATCCGCCCCTCATGCGCCATGCGGACGTAGTGTCCGATGGCAATGCTGACGCCTTCGAACCGTGTCCAGGCGTCCTGGCCGCCCTCGCGGACCGGTGTGGTAAGGGCTGCGTCCACGCAGGGTTTCTCGCGCGGCTCGGCCGTCGCCATGCCGACTCCGGGCATGGGCGGCATTTCGGCCGCGCGCTGGAGCATGTCTGCCAGATCGAACTCGAGATCGGTGGCTTCACGGATCAGGACGAGCCGTTCCT
>JAGRGD010000274.1 GCA_020445665.1 Rhodocyclaceae bacterium | reverse complement strand
GCAGGGGGTAGGCGAAAATCTGTTGCATTGCAGCAATTTCCCTGCTAGAGTTCGATCTGTCTCCTCCACCCTCCTCCAATGGTGTGGATTTGGCCTGGACTGCAAAGTCCAGGCCTTTCTTTTTTCTCCCCTTGCCGTCTCATTCCGGCGTCTGAACCGGCCCCAGCAGCAAAGTGGCATCCGGCGTGTTTGACCACGCGACCCGGATCGTCAGCGCGCGATCCCGCAGGAGCGGATGGGCGCGCAGCGCTTCGGCCGCCCGGGTAAGGTCGGCCCGCTGGCTGATCGCGCCGCTCAGTTGCCAGACGTCGGGACCATCGGGTGTCTCGGCGATCCAGCGGGCCATGCCGTCGATATCGTCTGGCGCAAAGCGTCTGCCAGCCGGCTTCGTGGAGGGCGCCGCGGGCGCAAGGGCAGGCACCGCCGGAGCGGGCCCGGCCAGGGCGTCGGGTTCCGACTGCAGCCGGCGCTCGGCGGGCGGCGCAGCGGGCGGAGGCGCGGGTGTCATCGCACCGAGTTCTTCTGCCTTCGCCCGGAAAGCGGCTCGCGGAGCGGTGGCCGCCTGATCCGTCGGCGCCGGCTCCGGCCGTGATTGCGCGTCGTCTGCCATCGACAGGGGTTTGTGCGCCGCCTGTGCGCGCTGGCGTGCGAGGGGTGCGACTGTGGCGGCCGCGGGTGGTGCGGGTGCCATTTCCGCATCCGCCTGGGGGCCGGTCGGCGCCGGCGCGCGGCGCCTGGCCGACGGTGCCGCGTGCGCCTTGGCTTCGGCGGTCGCGGCGGGCGCGACTTCTTCACGGATCACAGCCGCAGGAGCGGGCGGCGCAAAGGCGGCGTCTTGCGTCAATGGGGGCCGGTCCCACATGAGCTGCAGCGCAACGCCGAGTGCCAGGGTGGCAGCCAGAGCACCGCCCAGCGGCGCCAGCCAGCCGCGACGTCGCCGTCGCGGCGGTGGCGGGGTGGCAGGGCGCTGTTGCCCGGCCAGCCAGCGCCGAGTTTCGGGCGTGAGCGTCGCGCCGAAGGTGGCATCGGTGCCGTCGCGGGCGATCTCGTCGAGCACTGCCTGCCGGCGGGGGGCCTGGGCCGTGTCAAGCCGGGCAGCCTCCGCCACGATGGCTGCCTCGAGGGAGGGCGGTGGCGCGAAGAGGCCGTCTGCATCGGGCAGGGACGTTCCGGGCAGGGTCGCCAGGAAGCGCGCCTCCATGTGGGCCGGTGGTTCGAAGGGCGGCAGCGCGCGCACCAGAGCGCCGAGCCGGCCACGGCCATCGAGGAAGGCGTCGATATCGCTCATGGGCTGGCCTCCAGGGCGGCCCGAAGGCCCTGATAGGCATAGCGCAGGCGGCTCTTGACGGTCTCGTATCCGGTGCCGACCGTGGCGCCGATCTCGTCGAGCGACATCTCCGCGAAAAAGCGCAGCACCACCACTTCCCGCTGAAGGTGCGGCAGGCCGAGCAGGACGCCGTGCAGGCGGGAGAGGTCCTGTCGCAGGGCCAGTTCGGCTTCGGGCGAGAGTTCTGTCTCGGCCTCGGGCAGGTCGTCGGGCAACTCGGCCCGGCGGGCGTGCCAGGCGCTGCCGCGGGCGTCGAGCCAGGCATTGCGGGCGATCTGGAACAGGAAGGTGCGGAAGGCCGCCTGGGGCTGGTAGTCGCCGCAGCGGCTCATGACCCGGACCCAGGTCGCCTGGGCGATGTCCTCGGCCTCGCGGCGGTCGCCGCCGGACAGCCACGCCAGGTAGTTGAACAGGCCCCGGTTGTGGCGACGAAAGAGTTCGGTGGCCGGCTCGCGCACGAAGCCGCGGGCGACGAGGAGCATCAGCTCCTCGTCGGGGAGGTCGTCGAGTCGTCCGGCCGCGTCGGTCACTCGCGGGTTTGTACCGCAAGCGGGGGGCGCGAGGAAAGGGCCGCGGCGAGATCCATCAGGCGCAGGGCCTCTCCCCGGTAGCCGAAGGCGTCGTTGCCGATGCCGCCGGCCGCCATCGCACGGGCGTCGGCCAGGCGCCAGCCGCCGGTGTAGCGGCCGCCCCGCAGCAGCTGCCCGAAGCCGGCGACGGCGGTCGCGAAGCGGAAGTCCGCGCTGGTCGCGCCGATGTCGCGGACCGAGGCGCGCGCCACCGGTTGCTCGATCAGCCGGCTCGCCGACTCGCCCGGCCGCTTGTAGCGCAGCTTGACGTAGGCCAGCTCGGCGGGCGCAGCGACCGGCTGGCTCGGCCGCGCCTCGGTGGCGCCACCGTAGCGCAGGGGGTCGATCAGGCCGGGCGCGCCGACCGGGGTCAGCTCGTAGAGGGCGGTCACGGTGTGGCCGGCGCCGATGTCGCCGGCGTCGACCTGGTCGTTGTTGAAGTCCTCCCGCGCCAGCACCCGGTTCTCGTAGCCGATCAGTCGATACTCCGAGACCGCGGCCGGATTGAACTCGACCTGGATCTTGACGTCCCGGGCGATGGTCGCGAGGGTCGAGCTCATCTCGCTGACCAGCACCTTCTGGGCCTCCATCAGGGTGTCGATGTACGAGTAGGCGCCGTCGCCCACGTCGGCCATCTGCTCCATCAGGCGCTCGTTGTAGTTGCCGGTGCCGAAGCCGAGGGTGGACAGGGAGACGCCACTGCGTCGTCGCTCCTCGACCATCGACTTGAGCTGCTCGAAGTCGCTGATGCCGACGTTGAAGTCGCCGTCGGTGGCCAGCAGGATGCGGTTGATGCCGCCCTCGATGTGGCCCTGGCGCGCCATCCGGTAGGCCAGCTCGATGCCGCTCGCGCCGGCCGTGCCGCCGCCGGCCTGCAGGGCGTCGATGGCGTTGGCGATGCGGGCCTTGTCGGAGCCGGGAGCGGCTTCGAGGATGACCCGGGTGCCGCTGGCATAGGTGACGAGGGAGATCCGGTCCTCAGGGCGCATGCGGTCTACCAGCAGCTTCAGGGCCGACTTGAGCAGGGGCAGCTTGTCGGCGGCGTGCATCGAGCCGGAGACGTCCACCAGGAAGACCAGGTTGGCCGGCGGCAGGGTTTCGGCGGCCAGGTCCTGTCCCTTGAGGGCGACCCGCAGCAGCAGGTTGCCGCGCTGCCACGGCGAGCGGGCCAGCTCGGTGTGGACCGCGAAGGGGTGCTCGCCGGCAGGGCGGGTGTAATCGTAGGGGAAGTAGTTGATCATTTCCTCGACCCGCACCGCGTCGGCGGGCGGCAACTGGCCGGCGGTGAGCATGCGGCGGATGTTGGCGTAGCTGCCGGTGTCCACATCGACGCTGAAGGTGGACACCGGATCGGCCGAGACCAGGTGCACCGGATTGTCGTCGAGGGTCTGGTAGCGCTCGCGGGCCTCCGGTGCCGGCGGTGGCGCGACCCAGGCCGGCGCGCTGGCGGGCTGCGGCGCGATCCGGGCCAGGGCCTGGCCGGTGGCGCGGGCTTCACGGGCGAGCTTGGCGGCCGGCTGCGGTCGCATCGGGGCGATTTCAGGCTCTGCCACCTGAGCGGCCACCGAGTCGGACGCCGTCGGCGTCGGCGCGGGCAATTGGGTCGGGGTGGCGGTGTG
>JAGRGD010000273.1 GCA_020445665.1 Rhodocyclaceae bacterium | reverse complement strand
GGAGGCAACAACCTTGCTACCGCCTTGTCCTTGAATGCTTGTCCGTACCTGGCCACTTCGTCCTTCCGCTATCGCCCCAGTTGTTCGGATTCTATCGAGGCGACAACTAGTCTGACGCAGGGGGCGGTCCCGATGGGCGGATACCCGCGATGCGATCTGTCGTGCCTGTCGCGGTCGCGCAGCGACGGAGGCAGCTACCGCGGCGGCGTGCGCTTCGAGGGTTGGCGGGGCTGAGCGACTGCAAGTCAGCAGCTAGGGTCTGTGGGCATTTGTATGGCGACCGCCATACAAATGCCCACAGACCCTAGGCGCCGCGGCCGTCCCCGAATGCGTCGGTGATCGTCTTGAGCCCGGCCAGGAGGGCCTTCACCTCGCCGTCGGTCATGGACCCGAACAGAAAGGCGTCGGCCTCGGCGAGCAACTGCCTGGCGTCCGCCATGAGACCCTCGCCGGTTTCGGTGAACACGATCGGCTTCTGTTTGCCGGCGCCGTCGAGTTGCTCGAGATACCCGAGGCGGCACAGCTCCTTGACGGTCTTCGCCACCATCTGACGGGTCACGCCGAGGGTTCTGGCGATCTCCGACGCGTAGTTCACACCGCATTCCAGCACCCCGAGAAAGGACAGCAGCGAGGGCGTCACCGATGTGTGACCCATGTCCACCAGGCGTTTGGACAGATACCACGCGCTGGCGTCATGCAGCCGCGAGGCGTTCTGGATGAGCTGCAGGGCCCTGGATTCAACCAGCGGAACCCCTTTTTTTGTTAACCGGGTTGACATGAGACTCCGTGATGGCTAGTTTGTATGTCAACCGAGTATACATAGAGGGCGCCACCATGCCAGGCCTGCGCAATGTGATGCGTGCCAATGCGGCCAGTTGTCTCGTGTTCGGGGCAGTGTTCAGTACGCAACCCGCCTGGGTGGCCCATGGGCTGGGAGGCAGCGTGCCGCCGCCGAGCGCACTGATCGTCGTACTGGGCATTGCCCTGATCCTGAATGGCCTGCATCTGCTGTGGGCCGCGAGCCGGCAGGCACTGAACCGGATGCTGCTGCTCTACTTCTCCGCGGGTGATTTCGTCTGGGTGGTCGGGACGCTTGGCCTGCTTGCGTCCGGGCAGTGGATCACGACACCACTGGGCACCTGGGCCACCCTCGTCGTCGCCATCGCGGTCGGCGCATTCGGCATTCTGCAGTTCGCAGGCTGGCGAGAGAACGGGCGTCGCGTGGCGCACCCTTGATTCAGAGTCCGTGACGGTAGAGGCGCCAGCGCGGGCGGGTGCCAGCATGTCCGGCCAAGGGCAATGGCGCCGGCAGCCGTGCAACTTCACAGGGCATGACGCGGCATCCCGTTGCGATCCTCCTCGGGAGGGACGGCCGCAGGTCGCCTGCCCGGAACATCGTTCCCACACCTTGCCCATGCAGTAGCGCTGCGACGCCGCCCGCGGTTCTGTCGCCGTGCAATCCGTCATGCGGCCTTTCCATGTATTCGGGCACCGGTGTCGATCCCGGATCGGCTCGTTCGTCGTGCAGTGGAGGCGGTGCCATGAATAGGCGCCGCCGAAAGCATCCGCCCTGTGCCGCCCCGGGCGATGGCAGCGAGGCTTGCCGAATGGAGGTCTGCAATGGCTGGTTCAGACAAAATCAGAGGCCCCGCCTCGTATTTCCCGTCGATCGAGAAGACTTACGGGCGGCCGATCGCGCACTGGTTGAACATACTCTGCGCGGCCGGTGATCAAAAACACATGGCGCTGGTGTCGATGCTGAAGTCAGAGCATGGTTTGGGGCATGGCCACGCAAATGCGCTGGTCGCATACCATCTGGCGAGGCGTTAGCCGCGGCCAGGTATCGGCAATGACCGCCTGACGCAATCTCCTGGCCCGACGCCCTGCGACTGCCAAGGGTTTCCGGGTCGTGCGCCTGCAATCGGCTCGAGAGGCCAATGCTCAAGGGCCACCAAAGGAGGCCGCGATGGGTTGGTCGCTGTCCTCGTTGGTTTTTAAAGCCAGCCGCCGGAAGGCCTCTCTGATGCACTCAGCCTGACGCCGACTGCATAATGGCGTGCGAGCGGGACATGCCGGATACCGTGCGCCCGTCGAGATGTCGGGCGCGCACCAGGAGGATGAAGACGTGAAGGTCTATGGCGATAGTCAGTCGGGCAACTGCTACAAGATCCAGCTGCTCTGCGCACTGCTCGACCTCGAGCATGAGTGGGTCTCGGTGAACGTGCTGGCGGGCGGCACGGGTACGCCCGAGTTCGTCGCGAGGAATCCGAACCGCAAGATCCCGGTCCTCGAACTGGACGACGGGCGCTGCCTGTGGGAGTCCAACGCCATCATCAATTACCTCGCCGCGGGCAGCGCGCTGCTGCCGGCCGATCGTTTCGCACTGGCCAAGGTTCAGCAGTGGCAGTTCTTCGAGCAGTACAGCCACGAGCCCTACATCGCGGTGGCCCGCTTCATCGCGAAGTACCTGGGCCTGCCTGAGGCGCGACGGGCGGAGTACGAATCGAAACAGGCGGGTGGCCACAAGGCGCTGGCGGTGATGGAGGCGCAGCTGAAGCAGACGCCGTATCTGGCCGGGGGGCAGCTGACGACAGCGGACGTCTCCCTGTACGCCTATACCCATGTGGCCGGGGAAGGGGGCTTCGACCTGGCGGGCTATCCGGCGATCCGGGCCTGGCTCGAGCGCATCGCCGCCCAGCCGAAGTATCTGGCGATGGCGTAATGCATGGCAGGGGCGCGCCGGGTCGTGAGCAGGGAGCCGATGTGAAGCGTCGCTGTGGCGTACCACCTCCGGCGCCATGGATAGCCGGCAAAGCCGTGCTGCGCGGACACGCGGGCAGTCGGCAGGTGCCCGAACTTTCGGCTTCCCGGGGTCGGTGATGCCGGATGAGGTCGTGTTCCATCCCGATCGTCGCGGCGTGCGTGTTCGGGATGTGTCGCTGATCGCCGGGGGGTTCTTCGTCTTCGTGCAGTTGTTCGTGCTGGACGATCTGGTGGTGCGCCTGGCATTTGCCGGCGCGTTTGTGGCCTTCCTTTTGGTGGGGTTCTGGTTTTCGCGACGCAATGCCGGCAGCTGGCCGCAGGAGATCGTCATCAACCGCTCGGGCATTGGCTGCGGCAACCTGAAGGCGTGGCACGGCCTGGACTGGATTCCCTGGACAGCGGTGGAACGGATGGATCTCTTCCACACCGATCCCCGATTGCCACCCCATTTAAGGATGGGTCTTCGGCCGGGCGACGTCCGCGATCGGGTGACACGGCCACGCTGGCATCGGCTGGGCATGGGGTTCGATGTGAACATCCCGGTGTCGGTGGACGCCACGCCGGAGGTCGTGCTGCAAACGGCGCAGGCGTTCTGGCACGAGGCGCTGTCCGGTCGGGAGTGAGCCGGGATTGCCGGCCCCGCGAGCGCGTTCGGCTCGCGTTGGGCGCTGGAACGGGATGACGACTCTGCGAGGCGCCTGACGTGAAGACACTGGAGCAGATTTTTCGAGCGGTCGAGGAAGTGCCCGATTTTGCGGATTGCCGCGTCGATGCCGTGCACTACCGCAATGGCTGGGGTCACTCGCCGCTCCACATCGTGAGCGTCTGGGGCGACTGCGAGGCCATTGCGCTGCTGGTCGCGGCCGGGGCGGACATCGATTCGCGCGGCGAGGCGGGCTACACGGCATTGCACGATGCGGTCGAGCAGCGTCACGAGCTCGCGGCCCGTTTGCTTCTGTCGCTGGGAGCATCGCAGTTTCCCGACGACGCAGGCACCCTGCCGGGTGAGCTGGCCGCCATGCATGGGCGAGCCTGGGTAGCGTGGGTCTTCGCTGAGCCTGCGCCATGATCCTCACGACCGAAGATGCCCGGCTCAGCCTGCGTCCATGGCGCATTGATGACGTGGCGTCCATCGTGCGTCACGGCAACGACCGCGCGGTGTGGGCGAACCTGACGGACGCGTTTCCGCACCCCTACACTCCGGCAGATGCCGCCGCCTGGGTCGCGTTTGCCCGGGCGCCGGGCGACAGCCTCCTGTTCGCCGTCGACTGGGCGGGCGAGGCCATCGGCGGCGCGGGCGTGATGGGCGAGGGCGCGACAGGGCAGTTCGGCTACTGGCTGGGGCAGGCGTACTGGGGGCGGGGCATCGGCACGAAGGTGGCTTGGGCACTGAAAGCGGCGGCGCTCGCCTCCGGACGCTTCCGGCGGCTGGAGGCGCCGGTGTTCGCGTGGAACACCGCCTCGATTCGGGTACTCGAAAAGGTCGGTTTCACGCGCGTGGCGGGGGCGCCTCGGTCGGTGACCAAGGCCGGCCGGCTTTGTGACGTTGTCACGTATGCGGCCGGTTTTTGAGGCCGCGGCCCGCCTCCACCGGGTGCAGCCGGTATACTGCCGCCGGCCGCGACGCGGCTTCCCATTTCATCTGTTCCTGTGGTCCGCCCCCGCGTGCCGGACTGACAGACCCGCGAGATTCCTGCCCATGAGCGCCCTGCCGCCCTGTCCCAAGTGCCAGTCCGAATATACCTACGAGGATGGCGCCATGTTCGTCTGCCCCGAATGTGCCCATGAATGGGCGCAGGATGGCAGCGATGCCGCCGCCGACGCCGCCGTCGTGCGCGATGCCAATGGCAATGTGCTCGCCGACGGCGACTCGGTCGTGGTGGTCAAGGACCTGAAGGTCAAGGGCTCGTCCTCGGTCGTCAAGGTCGGTACCAAGGTCAAGAACATCCGCCTGGTCGAAGGGGATCACGACATCGACTGCAAGATCCCCGGCTTCGGGGCGATGCAGCTCAAGTCGGAGTTCGTGAAGAAGGCCTGAGGCGGGGCCGGCGCGCGCTGGATCAGCCGTCTCCACCACGACCCCACGCGGAGTCACATCGCCGCATGTTCTCGCCCAGGACTCTCGCCATTTTCGTCGCGCTGGTGCTGGCCTATGCACTGCTCGCGCTTCCCGCATTGTTCTGGGACGACTATCTGTCGTCGCCGGTTGGCGTCCTCGTGGCGCTGCCGTACCTCTCAGGGGCGCTGCTCCACCAGCTCGGGGTGCCGGGAGTGCTCGCGCAGGGAGGGGCCTGCGGCTGGGGCTGGTGCCCCTTGTCGGAGCTGGGCTGGATCCTCGTCGTGGGGCTGTGGCTGACGCTGGCGTGGTTTGTCGCTTGGGCCATCGGCCGCCGGCCGGGGGCCTGAGCAAGCCGCGGATAGATTTGCCTGTGCCGTATTGCTGTTGTCATGTGCTTATGTCGTATGGCATATAGGGTGTTCCTTGCCACGCCGCGCGGGGCTCGCCTGCCAACTTCGAAACACAGGACTCGCCATGGGTATCGTTCTCTGGGCCAACCGCCTCGACGCCGGTCGGGTGGTGTCCGACCAGGCCGACAAGATTGCGCTGTACCGCCATGCCAGGAAGATCGACCGGCTATCCCGCGGCCTCAGCACGATCAGCTTTCTCTCGACCCACGACACCACCGATGCCGAGTTCAATGCCAGCGACGTCGCGATGCCGGTCAGCATGGCGTCGACGGACGAGATCATGGCCATTTCCGGGGTGTGGGTCCCGGCTTCCGACGCAATCCTGATGATGGAAGCCCTGATCCGTCACATCGGGCAGGCCGGGGTGCGCTTCGGCGTATTCCGGAATGACGCCGGCGAGGTCCTGCGGGAGCTCGAGGAGAGTCTGCTGGTGGCGCGGCAGGCCGAGGCTTGCGGCGGGCACTTCAATTTCTCGGTGGTCGTCTGAGGCGCTCCACCCGCAGCAGGCCGAGGCCCGCTATCATCTGTCCGTCATGTCAGCGCACGCTGCCGCCGGCTGGAGTTGTCCATGAATCATGATCTCGCCAACGCCTTGCTGGCCCTTCGCCAGCGCGATCTCGACACCCGCACGCGCCTTCTGAATGAGGGGCGGCTGTACGAGGGCTACGATCCGGCCATGCAGCAGGTCCATACCGAGAACGCCGAGGCGCTGGCAGGCATCGTCGATGCCGATGGCTGGCCAGGTGTGTCGCGGGTGGGCCTCGAGGCCTGCCGCGCGGCCTGGCTGGTGGCGCAGCACGCCATCTGCACACCGGCCCTGCAGCGACGTTTTCGCGAGGCCCTGGCCGAGGCCGTTGCGGCGGGCGATGCGCCGGCCCGCCAGCTGGCCGTGCTCACCGACCGCATCCGATTCCATGAGGGGCGGCCCCAGGTTTACGGCACCGTGCTCGACTGGGGCGATGACGGGCAGCTTGGGTGCGAGCTCGAGGACCCGGAGGGGGTCGACCTGCGCCGGGCCAGCGTCGGGCTGCCGCCCTTCGAAGTCGCCCTCGCAGAACATCGCCGCGAGGTGGCCGCCGAGGGCGGCCGCCCGCCGGCCGACCGGGCCGCCCGGGCGCGGGATGCCGAAGCCTGGGCGCGGCGGGTCGGCTGGCGCGAGGCGCCCGACCCGTGAGCCGGCATGTGGCGCTCTTGCGCGGCATCAACGTGGGCGGGCGAAATCGGCTGTCCATGGCGGCGCTGGTCGATGTGTTCGAGTCCCTGGGCTATCCGGTGGTCGACACGCTGATCCAGAGCGGCAATGTCGTCTTTCGGGCGCCGCCGGGCGAAGGCGACGCCGCGGCCGGGCGCGTCTCGCGCGAGATCCTCGGCCGCCATGGTTTCGAGCCGGCGGTGCTGGTTCTGGCAGCGCCGGCTTTCGCGGCGGTGGTGGCCGACAACCCCTTTCCGGCCGATGCGGGCAAGGCGCTGCATGTCTTTTTTGTTAGCGAGCCGCCATCCGCCGCCGACCTGCCGCGCCTGAACCGGCTGGCATCGCCCACCGAGCAGTTCGTGCTCGGACCGAAGGCCTTCTACCTGCTGGCGCCCGACGGCATCGGCCGCTCCCGGCTGGCGCCGGCAGTGGAGAGCGCGCTGGGGGTTCCGGTGACGGCACGCAACGGGAACACCGTGATGGCGCTCGCCGGACTGCTCGCCGATGGCTGAGGGGGCCGACCAGGGGAGCGGACGCCAGGCTTCCGGCTGGAAACCCGACGGGCGCGTCCGGCGTGGACCGCGCTGAGCTCCGGCGCGCAGGCCTGACACTGGCGGCCCTGATTGCCGCCCTGGCGCTGACCGTGCCCGCTGTCGTGGCGATCGTGCTGTGGCTGGCCGGACCCCACGGCGGCGTGCTGCCCACCGGATCCGCTCCCATCGTGCTTGGCCTGGGCTGGCTGAGCGTCCTGTTGTTGCCGGCCTGGGTAGCACGCCAGGCCTGGCGTCGGCTGGGGCCTCCCGAACCGCCCCTGTCGATTTCGGCCGGTGCCGTTCGACGGGATCGGTGAAAGACCTTTCCAACCCCCGGGGAGATTTCCAGATGGGAACCGTCAGCCTCTACCGTGTCGTCCGCGCCCCTGCCGAACGCATCTTCCGCGCTTTCGTCGACCCCGACGCCCTCGTCAAATGGTTGCCGCCGCACGGATTCACGGCGCGGATCGAACACCTGGACGCGACCCCCGGGGGCAGCTTCCGCATGGCCTTCACGAACTTCACGACACGGCAGACCCATGCCTTCGGCGGTACCTATCTCGAGGTGGTCGACGGCGAACGGCTCTGCTACACCGACACCTTCGATGATCCGTCGCTGCCTGGGCAGATGATCACCACCGTGTCGCTGCAGGCGGTACCGGGTGGCACGGCCCTGTCGATCGTGCAGGAGGGCATCCCCGAGGCGATTCCCGAGTCGGCCTGCCACCTGGGCTGGCAGGCGTCCCTCGAACTGCTGGTGCGTCTCGTGGAGGCAGCAGTGGAGGAATAAGGGCGCGCGCAGTGGCGTTGCCGGATCATTTCGCCCGTCAACGGTGCCCCGGATTGAAGCCCGGCGCCTCCTGTCGGCACAATGAGGCACGGGTACCGGACGGGGAAAAGGATGCGGAAGGAATACGGCAAGGTCCTGCGAAAGGCCTGCGACGAAGGCATGGCGGCGGCCGGCATGGGCTGGGAGCGGCAGGCGCTGAAATCCCTGTGGCTGATGCCCGGCGAGCGCGCCTACGCGCGGCGGCTCAGCGACAGCCTGACCGGCTGGTGCGTGCTCTCGCCCCACGCCGAGCGCGACAGCTTCACCATCGACATCGGCTGGTCGCGGCTCGGGCGCTTTCCCGAACTGGGGATGCGGCCGTCGGCGCTGGTCGCCGAGGTGGATTTCGGGCGCGACGAATGCTGGGTGCGCCTGGGCGAGCTGGCGACAGGCGAGGACATCTGCTGGGAGGTCGGCACCGGTGTGGCCCGCAGCATGGCCGATCTCCAGGCCATGGTGACGCCGTTGGATGCCGCAACAGCCCGGGCGCGCGTGCTGCCCTGCGTGGAAGGCGCGCTCGCGGCCCTGCAGGCCCACGGCGAGGCGTTTCTGGCTGAGGCGGCCCGGCATGGGGCTGAGTGAGCGGCGCTGCGTGGCGGCGGTTCTGCTCGCCCTGACGCTGCCCGCCCAGGGGGCTCGTTTCGTCAGCCAAACGTGGCAGATCGAGCTTCGGCCCCGCTGCCCGGAGGGGGAGGTGAGTTGCGAGATCGTGGCGGTGCTGGCGACCGACCGCTCCAGCGGACGCGTATATCGCACCACCGGCCGGACGGTGCATGCAACTTGCGCCGCTGGCGTCAGCCCCTGCCGATTTCTCGGGCACGCTTTTGCGCTTGGCGATCGTGATTATCTGTTGCTTGAGTCGGGAGACCTGGTGACGCGGGACGCCCTCGGAAATGCGCTGGAAACCAGCCGTGGCGCGTGGTTCGACGACTAGCCTCCGGTGGCCGGCGCGAACCGGAATCACTGTTTAACCCGGGCGCATCCGCCAAGGCTGCCGTGGCACGCTAGATTGCAGTCACTCAACTGCGATCGAGGCCCTTCCGGTGCTTGAGACCATCCACTATCAGCTTGGCGTGCCCAGCGCCCGGCGCATGCACGTGGCGCTGCTCGCCGAGCAGGCGCTCGGCGAGAAACTCGCCCTGGCGATCCCCGGGCGAGATGCCCGTCTGCTGCTGCTTGCCGAGGCCTGCGATCTTCAGCTGGCGGCGGTCGTCCAGCGGGAGCGGGTGCTCGGCGTGGCCAGCTTCCATTCGGTGCTCGGCGGATTGAGCCGCGAGTTTCCGTTCCGGCGGCTCTACGCCCGGCTGGGGCTGGTCGGCGCGTTGCGGGCGCGGCTGGTGCTGTCGCTGCTCGGGCGCCGTGAGGCGCCGGCGGAATTGCTGCTCGATGGCCTGATCATCGCCCGCAACGCGCGGGGCAGGGGGCTGGGGCGCGGACTGCTCTCCCGGGTCGACCAGATCGCCCGCGCCCAGGGGTGTTCGGAGATCCGCCTGGATGTTGTCGAGGCCCCCGACGAGGCTCGCCTGGATTACGAGCGGCTCGGCTTCGTACCCCGCGCCGCGCTGGCCCGCAGCCGCTTCTGGCGCCTGCTGGGTTTCAACCACGCCACCTCGCTCGTGCTCAAGGTCCAGCGGCCGGAACTGTGAACGCGGCACGTCCCCGGCCCTGTTCCCCCGGCATCCGATCGAACCCGCACTGATCCATTGAACCCGCCTGTTTCGCGGCAAGCCATCTGCCCCGGCAGTGACGTGCCGGCCAGGTTCCGGGGGCGTGGCGCCGCGCCGCATTTGGCCGCATACTCGGCCTGACGGTTGGCGCGGTCGCGCCCCGTGGGGGAACCTGAGGGCGGCACATGAGCCTGGTCACCGGCATCGATCACATCTACCTTTGCGTGTCGGACCTTGACCGGGCCGAAGCCTTTTACGACCGGGCTCTGGGCGACGCGCTCGGCTTCCGAAAGACCCGCTTTGCGCTCCACGGCGACCCCCACGTCCAGTACTACTGCCGCCACTACGGCATCGTGCTGCGCCCGGCCCGCTCCGCCGCACCGCACGACAGCTACGCGCCGGGCCTGCACCACCTGTGCCTGCGGGTGGACAGCATCGACGACGTGCGCGCGGCAGCCACGGCCCTGGCTGGGGCGGGGATCGAGGCCAGCGCGGCCCGCCACTGCCCCGAGTACGCGCCCGACTACTGGGCCACCTTCTTCGAGGATCCCGACGGCCTGCGGCTGGAGGTGACGAACTACCGTGCCGAGCGCCGCGCCCGGCACGACGACTGGTAGGCGGAGGGCGCGCCGGCATGTCCGAATACAGGGCAGAGGTGATCTGGCAGCGGGGCGAGCAGGACTTCGTGGACAATCGCTACTCGCGCCAGCACGTATGGCGCTTCGACGGTGGCACCGAGGTGGTCGCCTCGTCGTCGCCGCAGGTGGTGCCGCTGCCGTACTCCGACGAGCTCGCGGTGGATCCGGAAGAGGCATTTGTCGCATCGCTGTCGAGCTGCCACATGCTGTGGTTCCTGTCGATCGCGGCGCGTCGGGGGTTTCGCATCGACCGCTACCACGACGTGGCGAGCGGACAGATGGCCAAGGACGAGCGGGGGCTGCTGGCGATCACCCTGGTGGTGCTGCATCCGGCAGTCCGTTTCGCTGGCCTGCAGCCGGCGGCGGAGGAACTCGCCGCCATGCACGAGGAGGCGCATGCCTCGTGCTTCATCGCCAATTCGGTTCGCTCCGAGGTGCGCTGCGAGCCGGTGTGGGATACCTGAGGGGAGAACGCGAGATGGACGTGACGTGGGGCTTGTTCGTGGTGGCGTCGCTGCTGCTGATCGTGACGCCGGGTCAGGACATGCTGCTGGTCATGTCGCGCTCGATCGGGCAGGGGCCCGGGGCCGGCGTGGTGAGTGCGGCCGGGGTCAGCATCGGCCTGGTCGGGCATACCGTGCTCGCGACCCTGGGCCTGGGGGCGATCCTGCAGACCTCCGAGTGGCTGTTCCTGGTCATCAAGTTCGTCGGGGCGGCCTACCTGGTGTGGCTCGGCGTCGGGCTGCTGCGGAGCGGCGGCGCGGCGCTAGCGCCGGGCGGCGACGCGCGCCGGCCCCTCTGGCGCCTGTTCCTGGATGGGGCACTGTCGAACGTGATGAACCCCAAGATCGCGATCTTCTTCTTCGCCTTCCTGCCCCAGTTCGTGTTGCCCGGCGCGAGCCAGCCGGCGCTGTCGATCTTCGGCCTCGGCCTCACCTTTGCGCTGATTACCTTCCTGGTCAAGGCGCCGGTCGGACTCGTGGCCGGACTGCTGTCGGGCTGGTTGCGGGCCCGCCCCGGCGTGCTGCGGGCGATCAACCGGGTCACCGGGATGATGCTGATTGGCCTCGGACTGAAGCTGGCGTTCGAGCGCCGCGACTGAGACCGGCCTCAGGTACCGGGACGCTGTTCCACGCCCGGGCAGCCGGCGTCGTCGTCGGCGCTGCCGTCGGCCCAGCGCCATGCCTCGAGGGCGCCGCGGTCGCAGCGGCAGCAGCTGCTGCCGCAGGCAGCGCGTGGCGGTGGCAGCTTCTCGACGCGGCCCTTCCTCTCGAGGTGAGCGAGCATCGGCCGCAGCGCGTCCGGGCTGGCCGCCAACGCGATGCTGAGCTGATTCAGGCTGGCTCGGCGGTGCCGATTCAGGTAGGCGCTGAGTCGCTCGATGATCATGCGCCCGCACCTCCGATGTCGCGTCGGCGGCCGTGGTGGCGCAGCGCGAGGAGGGTCAGCCCGACGCCCGCCATGACGAGCGCCGCATCGAGGCTCGAGCGCCACGGGTGGGCAGGCC
This sequence comes from Rhodocyclaceae bacterium, assembly GCA_020445665.1. Classification (GTDB taxonomy): domain Bacteria; phylum Pseudomonadota; class Gammaproteobacteria; order Burkholderiales; family Rhodocyclaceae; genus Cognatazoarcus. The sequence continues at coordinate 38,478 of JAGRGD010000273.1, read as the reverse complement.
ATGTGGCGAGCTGGTAGCTGAGGGTCGCGGCGCCGTAGGCGATGGCCGTGCACCACACCGCGATAAAGGCACTCCAGGTGCCACCGGCTTCCTGGCGGATCGCCGCGAGCGTGGCGGTGCAGGGCATGTAGAGCAGAATGAACAGCAGGTAGGCGAAGGCGCCGGCGGCGCCGTCGAAGCGGCTCGCCATCGCGTCGAAGGTGCCACCCGAGACGTCCCGCGTTGCCGCAGCCGCGGCCGGGTCGTCCAGCGGCCCGACCGACACGCCGAGGGGGTCGCGCCACTGCCCCAGCGCCTCGCCCAGGTTTTGCGGGATCGTGGCCAGTGCCCTGCGCAACTGCTCGGCAAGGCGCGGTGCCGTAGTGTCGGTGCCAACCTCGGCGGACCGGGACAGGGACTGGTAGGCGGCGTCGAGGGTGCCCACCACGGCTTCCTTGGCCAGGACGCCGGTCAGGATGCCCACCGCCGCGGGCCAGTTGTCCGCCTCCAGACCCATCGGCGCAAAGGCCGGGCTGATACGCCGCCCGACCTCGGCCAGCACCGAGCGGTCGCCAGCGTCCGGGTCGAATCGACCGTCGGTGGTGATGCCGTTGAGGACCGCAATGAGCGTCACCATCGGCACGATCACCCGGCCGGCTCCGACGATGAAGTCCTTCAGTCGCCGCCCGCTGTGAATCGCGACGCCCGACAGGGTAGGAAGGTGGTAGGGGGGCAGCTCCATGATGAAGGGCGCGCTGTCGCCGCGCAGCAGGGTGCGCTTCAGGACCAGGCCGGTGGCGAGGGCGATGGCGATGCCGATCAGGTAGAGCGCGAAGACCGCGTTCTGGCCCTGGTGGGGGAAGAAGGCGGCGGCGAACAGCACATAGACCGGGAGGCGCGCGCCGCAGGACATGAAGGGCACCATCGTCATCGTCAGCAGGCGGTCGCGGCGCTGCTCCAGGGTGCGGGTGGACATCACCGCCGGTACGTTGCAGCCGAAGCCGACGATCAGCGGCACGAAGGCCTTGCCCGGCAAACCGGCCGCCCGCATCAGGCGATCCATGACGAAGGCGGCGCGCGCCATGTAGCCCGAGTCCTCGAGCACCGACAGGGCCAGATAGAGGCAGCCGATGATGGGGATGAAGCTCGCTACCACCTGGAGACCGCCGCCGACTCCATCGGCGAGCAGCAGGCGCAGCCAGTCGGGCGCGCCGAGGTGGCTCAGTGCCCGGCCCAGACCATCCACGAGCAGGGCGCCCGCCGTCTGGTCGAAAAAGTCGACGAAGGCGCCCCCGAAGTGGATCGTGAAGACGAACATCAGGTACATCGCGGCGAGGAAGACCGGCACCCCGAGCCAGCGGTCGAGCACCACCCGGTCGATGCGGCGGGTGGTCTGGCGGGCCAGTTCGTGGCGGCTATGGGCCGTCTCGGCGGCGAGCTGGTTGGCGAGGGTGTAGCGGGCATCGGCCACCCACATGTCCACGTCGTCACCCAGTCCGCGGGCGAGCCGGGCGAGCTCGGCGCGGACCGGCTCGCCGACCATGGCGCGGGCGAGGTCGTCACCCTCGAGCAGGCGCGTCGCCAGCCAGTCGGGCCGGCACCCAGTGGCGCCCGCATCGCCAGCGAGCAGCGCCCGAAGCGAGGCGATGGCGGTGGTCAGGCGGGGTGGGTAGGGAATCGCGACACACGGGACCGGCCACTGCCGCGTGGCGGCCTCGAGGGCGTCCCGCAGGCTCGCGATGCCGAGGCCGCGGGCCGCGCACACCGCCAGTACGGGGCAGCCGAAGCGCCGGGCGAGGCCGTCGGCATCCACCTCGATGCCGGCACGGCGGGCGACATCGATCATGTTCAGCACGATCACCATCGGGCGACCGGTGGCGGCCAGTTCGATGCTCAGGTAGAGGTTGCGCTCGAGATTGGCAGCGTCGACCACATTGACGATCAGGTCGGCGTCGCCGCTGTGCAGATAGTCGCGGGCGATCTTCTCGTCGAGGGAGATCTCTGCGTCGACTACGTCGAGTGAGTAGGTGCCCGGCAGGTCGATCACCTCGACACGCTCGCCCCGGTGGCGGTAGGCGCCCGCCTTGCGTTCCACCGTCACGCCGGGCCAGTTGCCGACCTGCTGGCGGGCGCCGGTCAGTGCGTTGAAGAGCGTGGTCTTGCCGCAGTTGGGGTTGCCGATCAGCGCGAGGCGGGTCATGACAGGGGCTCCACTTCGATCGCGCCCGCTTCACCCCGGCGCAGGGACAGCTCCGAACCCCGTACCTGGAGGTGCATGGGATCCCCCAGAGGGGCCGCGCGCAACAGCGCGATCTCCACGCCCGGGGTCAGACCCATGGCGAGGAGCTTGCGGCGGTAGCCCGGCGCGACCCGGGCCAGACCTGCAATGCGGGCGCGGCTGCCAGGGGACATCTGGGTGATCTGCATGGCGAACTCCACGAGAAGGACAGAGGTGGCGGTTTCGAATGAGAATGATTATCAGTAAATCGTGGCGTGTCCTTGAGATGGATCAAGCCTCGCTTCTCCTGGCGGCTTCCCGCGCGGCTCCTCAGGCCTTTCCCAGTCGTGCCACGGGGTTGCTATCCTCAGCCCATGGGGACCGTGTTCATCAGCTACCGCAGGGACGACAGCCAGGGCTTTGCCGGCCGTCTCGAGGACGACCTGTCCGAGCATCTCGGCGATGCGCGGGTCTTCCGCGACCGGGAGATCCCGGCCGGCACCGACTTTGTCGAGCACCTGGAGCAGCACCTGGCCGACGCTGAGGCCGTATTGGTGGTGATTGGCCCAACCTGGCTCACGCTGCGCGGGGCCGACGGCATCCGCCGTCTCGACGCGGCCGGCGACTGGGTGCGACGGGAGATCGAGCGGGCCCTCGGACGCGGGGTGCCGGTGGTGCCGGTGCTGGTCGGTGGTGCCACCATGCCGGCCGCAGAGGCGCTGCCGGCTTCGATCGCCTCGCTCGCCCGCCGACAGGCCTTTGTGCTCGACGACGCCCGCTGGGCGCGGGGCATCGAGGAGTTGCTGGCCCAGCTCGCCCAGCTGGCGCCGGCGCTGGCCCGGCGGCCTGTCCACCCGCCGGCGCCGACGCCCCGTGAGGTCCAGCCGGCGCCGAGGCAGGGCGGGGGCAGCCCGCTGGCCGCTGCCTTGCTGCGCTGGCTGGGCGGCCGCCTGAGCCGCCTGTTCGGTGTCCTGGCGACGCTGGCGGTGGGCTACGTCCTGGTGCGGGCGCTGGGCGGTCGCGACGCCAACCGGATGCTCGATAGGGTCATCGACACCACGCTGGAGCAGCTGCGCCTGTTGATGGGCTGAACGGGTGGGGGTGCTCGGTGCCGCGGAACTTTCGGCCTGAGCACGTCATTCGTCCAAGGACTATCGCCAGGCTTTGAGTCGGGCGCATGCAAGACGGCTATCGACCCAATGGAGTCAGTCAGAAATTCGCAAAGCGGTCGTTCAACGTTTGAGCTGGGCGGGCCGGAAGCGGGCGAAGCGAGGCTGTTCGAGGAGGGGGGTATATCGTTCCATCCAGCTGTCGTCCGGTAGCTCCGAGCCAGCAGGCGAATGCCTGATGGCAGCGTCAAGCTCAATTGCAGCCTGATCCAGCGCGGCCTGATCAGCGATCTCGTCGCCCGGAGACCACTCCAGCTCGCTATCGTGTTCTCCAGTAGCCTCTCTGACCCACCAATCAGCCTTTCGCAATTGCCAATGAACTGCAGGCCCAACGCCTTCGCGTACAAGTTCGTCGGCGCTGGCAACGAAGGCGCCTTTGGGCCAGTACGAAGAATTGTGTAGTGCGGTATCGAGGTCTCGTAAGAACTCATCACCCCATCGCCTGACGGCTCGTTTGGCAAGTGCAAATCCGTCTCTATGGCGGGACGACCAGTTGTAGGCCTTCAGTAGGCAATGCGCCTCCGCGGCGGACAGTTCATCGAACGTGCGCCCTTTCAGTAGGACATGGAGTGCCGCCTCGCCGATGCGTGCGGCTTCTGACCCTGGACCGCGATACGAGGCAAACAGGTCTTCTGCGGCTTGCAGCGGGCTCTTACTGGACATGTGAGGCCCAACGTTTGAATTTAGCGGCGCCGTTAGGCGTCCGTTGGAATGAGTGGCTAGACCTCGCGATCCTTCCAAAGGGCATAAATTTGCTCCTCCGACAGCCGCTCATAGGTGCTTGCTCCATCGTGAATGTCCAGGCCGTTGTCCGCTGCCCATGTGACCAAGGCACGAGCCATGCTCAAGCCCTCATCTTCTTTAGGAAGATGAAGCCAAGCAAGGGTCTGACCTTCGACGTACGCAAGAAACTCTGCTGCCGACCGTTCAGACGTGAGGTCGGGTTTAAGTCCACGCTGAGCACAAAAGGAGTTGAATTCGTCCAGCGCTTGTTCACCGCTACCCAAAAGAGCCTGGAGGTCTTGAACATCCAGTTCGCCGGGAACAAGGCTCAAGCCGAGAACCTCCTCGTGCGAAAGCCCTGTGTCGGACCTACAGCGCTCGGCCACCTCGTGCCCATCAAGTGGCTCCCTCGGCACCCGCGGCTTGGAACAGAGTTCGAGTTCAACGATTCGACGCATCGACTTGAAGCGATTCGAGAGGTCAACGTGTTGTAGACAGCGAAATCACTTGATAACAACATGCCGCGCAGGATATTGATTTCATATGCAAATCCTTGTTCTGTGCAATATACCGACAGCAAAGGCTGTTTTAGACCTGCATCGAAGCGCCTTGCTTGGATTCCTGCACGCGCCAAGGCAATTACCATAACGCGTCAGCCGGGCGGTAGCTATCTTGCTTATTCGTCGAACGGCAGAAACTGGCCGGACTCAGTCGCTCATAGACCGCTTCTCACGTAGGGCGGAAGAGCGCAGCGTCATCCGCCGGGGCCACCGATGAGCCGCGTCCCGGTTGGCGGATGATGCCTTCGGCTCTTCCGCCCTACGCCTGGGTGCCTCCTTCGGGCCGAAGGGCGTCGATGCGTGACCTGAGCCGGCAGGCCGACGGATCCGATCACCCGGGGCGGCACGACCTGCGAATCGTCTCGCGACCTGCGTCGAGCACTGCTGGGCCTGAGCTTACGGATGGTGAGACTGGCTCGTCTTCGCGCGATTCCGGATGGCGCCGTCGGTGGTAGCCGGCAGGCGGTTTCGGCGCGCTCGCAGCACGCCCGCCAGGGCCGGCCAGCAGACCGCCGCCAGTGCCAGGGCCACCGGCATCCAGGTGAGGTCGGTCGGCAGCTCGCGGGTGCGGGCGAGCTGCGGGTCGCGCATCGCGGCGGTGAGCCCCGCGGCATCCTCGAGGCGAACGTAGCCCAGGCCGGTGCGGGCCGCGAGGCCCTGCAGGTGCGTCTCGCGCAGGCCCGACAGGTGCTCGCTGCGCCGGTCGGGGTCGAGCCCCTGGGCCACCTCGTCGGCCGACCACACGCCGCGGCTGCGACCGGACGGGTCCACCTTCGGGATCGGGCTCGGCGCGAGGTCGCCGGTGCCGACGATCAGGCCACCGATCTGCCCGCGGGTGATGTCGCCGAACAGGGCCGGCCCCTCTCCCTCGATGGGGGGCGACTCGTGGCCGTCGCTGAAGAACAGCAGGCGGGGCTCGTCGCCGATGTCGCGGGCCGCCCGCAGCGCCCAGTAGACGCCCTTGCTGACCTGGCTGGCGTCGGCCCAGCGCATGCGCCCGTCGAGCTGCTCGAGGGTGGCGAGCAGGTCGTTGTAGTGCTCGCAGACCTCGATCGGCGCCAGCAGCATCAGGCTGCGGTATTCGGTGAAGGCGGCCAGGCCCACCCGTGATCCGCAGGGCAGGCGCGGCAGCGCCTCGCGCAGGGCCTGGCGGGCGAAGTCGAGGCGGCTCGCCGGGCGGCCGTCGAGGCGGTAGTCGGCGACGCCCATGCTCTGGGTGATGTCAAACACCGCGAGGAAATCGTAGCTCCGGCGCGACCAGGACAGGGGCGGCATCGCCAGCGCCAGCGCCAGCAGGCCGCAGGCCAGCAGCAGAGGCAGGCCGCGGGTCGTCACGGCAGCGCCGCCTTGCCGCCGCGCATGGTCGTGATGGCCCGCTCGCTGGGGACCGGCGGCGCGGCGTCCATCGCCACCTGCTCTTCCTCGGGGGCGAGCCACAGGGCCCGCTCGAGGTTGTAGCGGGCGTCCCAGTCGGTGGGGCGCTGGCGCAGCACGTCCCGATAGTGCTGCTTGGCCAGCTCGATGTAGGGCAGGGCCTCTTCCGGCGCTGTGGCGTGGCGGCGCGTGCCCTCCCGCAGGTGCAGGTTGCCCAGGTCATAGAGCGCGGCGAGCCGCAGGCCCTCGTCTTCAGTGCGGGTCAGGGGTTTCAACTCGGCAAGGGCGTCCTCGAAGCGGCCGGCCTCGCCCATCGCCAGCGCCCGCATCAGGCGGGCCTCGGGCAATTCGGGGGCCGCATCGGCCTGGCCGGCGACGACGGCGGCGACCCGCGTTGCCCGGTGCAGCGTGACCGCCTCGCTGGCGGCGAAGGCCGCGAGCAGCGTGCTCGCGATGGCGAAGGCGGCATGCACGTGGCGGCGCCTCATGCCAGGGCCCCCAGTCGCAGTCGGCCCAGGGCCAGCAGCAATCCGGCCAGCACCAGGCCGGCGGCGATGAAAGCGCGGCCATAATCCTGTCGCGGAATCCGCTCTTCGAAATCGAGCGGGTAGTTCTGCTGCCGCCCCACGTCCTCGACCGCGGCCGCCAGGTCTTCCGAGCTCTCGGCCTGGTAGGCGTGGTAGGGGGTCGGCAAGGACGCGAAGAAGCGGTGCAGGGCCACCTCGGGGATCGCCTCGCTGGCCTCGCCGGGCATGTCCAGGTCGGGCCGGTTGAAGCCCTTGAGGTAGATCCAGTAGAGGGCGATGCGGTGGCGCTCGAGGCCGGCGCGGATCGCCAGCCGGGTGTCCTCGTCGAGGCGCGCGCCGCCGTCCGACACCAGCAGGATGATGCGGCTGCCGCTGTAGGGGCGCTTGTCGAAGCGGGCGATGGACGAGATCAGCGCGCGGCCCACGTCGGTCTCCGACAGGCCCCGATGGATGCCGCCGGCCGCGATGCCGGCCTGGACCACTTCGTCGTGCTGGGTGAAGGGCACCACGTGCAGGGTGCTGGCACTGAAGAAGCTGACCGCGAAGCGGTCGTCCGGCCGCTGGGCGACAAAACTCGACAGCAGCTCCCGCGCGGACTGGGACTTGATCGGGCCGCGGGAGCGGGTCTGGTGGCGGATCTCGTGGGGGCTCAGGGTGCGCCAGTCGCTGGGCAGCATGCGCTCGTCCATGCTGCGGCTGCGGTCGATCAGCAGCTGGATCTCGGCACCGCGACCGGTGCGCACTTCGACGCTCTCCGGCCGGCCTGGCGAGGCGAGGGCAATGACCAGGCTGGCGATGAGCAGGGCGCCGAGCGCGCGCAGCAGGCGGCCGGCGGCGCGACCGAGCGGGTCGGGCGGCAGCCAGGCGACGTGGGCATAGGGAATTGCGTCGCGGCCGCGGGCCAGCCACGGCAGCAGCGCCAGCGGCAGCAGGGCCAGCAGGCCCGGGCGCAGGAAGTCGATGCCGGCGATCATCCGCGGGCCGTCCGCTCGCGCTGGCGCAGGGCCTGGCACAGGGCATGGGGCGAGGGCGCGTCTGCCACCTCCCGGCCGGCGAAGAAGCGCGCCGCCGAGGCGGCGTAGAACTGTTCGATCTGGGCGCTGAGGGGGCGCAGTTCGGGCCGCCGCTCGAACAGCGCGGGCACGGTGGCCGCGTCGATGACCCGGCCGGCTGCCGCGTCGAAGGCCCGATGCAGGGCCTGCCAGGCCGCCGGGTCGTCAGGGGCGATGTGGCGCAGCGCTGCGGCGGCATGGGCGAAGGGCAGGGTGTCGCGTTCCCGTCGCTGGCGCCACGCCCACCAGCCCGCCCACGCGGCGAGCATGGCGGCGAGGGCGAGCAGGGTGTGGTTGCGCCGGGCCGCCAGCGGCGCGATGTCAGGGACGGCTGGCAGGCGGTCCGGCCGCAATTCGCCGAGGCCGGATTCGGAGAAGGCTGTCTCGCGGCCCAGCGGCGCGGCCGACACCGGCCAGTCGGGCACCTGCAGGCCGGGGCCGCCGTCGGCCGACGGGATGACCCAGCCGGGCAGGTTCACGATGCGCAGGCGCGGCGGGCTGTTCACCAGCTGATAGTCGGCACGCAGCCAGCGGCGGCCGTCCGGGTCCTGTTCGATCACCAGCGCCTGGCGTTCGAACCACACGTTGGCGCGCTCGGGTGGGGGCAGCTCGCCGGGCACGAAGGCGCGCTCGGGGGTGTCGAGGCGCACCCGCTGGTGCACCCGGTCGCCGAGCTGGTAGCCGAACGCCCTGGGCTGCTCGACCACCGCCGGCTCGGGCAGGGGCTCGGCGCGCAGCGGGCCGAGCAGGGCGAGGGCCATCAGCGCGACGGCGGCCCGCCTCATGCGCCCTCCAGGAAGTAGCGGGTCAGGGTGTCGCCGTCGAAGGGGTCGCCCATGAAGAAGGGGCGCAGCCCCCGCGCCGCGAGGGTCCGGTCCAGCTCGACCCGCCGCGCGGCCACCGCTTCGCGCCAGCGACGCTTGAGGCGTGGGCGCAGCCACAGCTCGGCGAGGCCGCCGCGCTCCAGGTCGGCGAACTGGGCCAGGCCCTCGCCGGCCGGTGGCTCGGTCTCCTGGCCACTCCAGACGACGACGGGCACGACCCGGGCGCGGGTCAGGGCATCGAGCGCCGCCTCGAGGTCGGCGCCGTAGCCGTGAAAGTCCGACACCAGGAAGACCAGCGCCTCGCGGCCGGCCAGCCGCTCGGCGGTCTCGCGCAGGGCGCCGTGGCCGGGGGCCTCGCAGACGGCGGCGCGCAGGCCGGCGGCCAGGCGCTCGCCGAGGCCGGCCTGGCGGCTCGACGGTGCGCCCAGCTCGTCGCGCAGGCGCTCGTCGAAGGCGAGCAGCTCGAGGGGGTCGCCGACCGCCGATGCGGCGCGGGCCAGGGCGGCGACGAAGTCTGCGGCGAGGTCGAGCTTGCGCCGCGGTGCGCCGAAGCCCATCGACGCCGAGGTGTCCACCAGCGCCGCCACCGGGACGCTGGTGCGCTGGCGTGCGAGGCGCACCAGCCAGTCGCCGCGCGGATCCCGCAGGCTGGCGCGCAGGTCGATGCGGCGCGGATCGGGGCGGGCGAACAGGCTGGCGTGGGCGAGGAAGTCCTCGCCGCTGCCCATCGCCCGCCCGGCGTGGGCGCCCGGGCGCCAGCCGCCGCTGCGGCCGGGCAGGCGGTAGTGGAAGTCCTGCGTGGCGCTCATCGCGGCGTGGCGACCCGGTCCAGGATCTGCTCGATCAGGGCGTCGGCGAGCTGGGCGCGGCGCATCTCGTAGACCGGTGTGAAGAAGATGCGGTGCCCCAGGGCCGACGGCACCACGGCGCGGATGTCCTCGGGGGTCAGGTGGTCGCGCCCCGACAGCCACGCGACGACGCGGGCGGCGCGGGTCAGGGCCATGATGCCGCGGGGGCTGGCGCCGGCCAGGATCAGCCGTTCCATGTCGACGCCGTCGAGGGCGATGCCGAAGCGGGCCGGCGTGCGGGTGGCGTCCCACAGGTCCACCACGTAGCGCTCGAGAGCCTCGCTGGCGCGCACGTGGCGCTGGATCGCGCCGGCCATGCGGTTGAGCTCCTGCCAGGGCAGGATCTCGGCGCCGACCGATTCGAGCAGGGCATCCACGTCGTGGAAGGCCGGATCGAAGACCAGCGCCCGGCGGGTCTCGTAGTCGGTCGGGGTGGGCATCCGCAGCTCGAACATGAAGCGGTCGCGGGCCGCCGAGGCCAGCTCGAAGGTTTCCTCCTTCTCGACCCGGTTGCGGTCGGCGAAGACCGTCATGTGGGGGAAGTGGTACTCCTCGTTGAAGGCCGTCACGCTGCGCTCGGCCATCGCCCGCAGCAGCAGCGACTGGACCTGCGGCCGCGCCCGGTTGATCTCGTTGAAGAAGAAGGTGACGAGGCGTTCCCGGTGGCGCAGCAGCGGGCCGGGCTCGATGCGTGGCTTGCCGTCGGCGTCCACATAGGTGTGGTAGATCAGGTCGCCGGGCAGCAGGTCGACGGTGCCCTCGACCCGCTCGAAGTCGCCGCCGACGGCCCTCGAGAAGGCGCGCAGGATGGTCGTCTTGCCGACGCCGACGTCGCCCTCGAGGAGGACGTGGCCGCGGGCGAACAGCGCCACGTTGATCAACCGGATGACCGGCGCCTGGCCGATCACCGCGCGCCCTACCGCCTCCTCGACGCGCAGGGCGAGCGCGCGCCAGTCCGCCAGCTGTTCCTCTGAACTCATCGTGCGGGGTGTCTCCTCGCGACCGGTGGGCCGGCCTTGTCGTCAAAGCCGGGCACGCGGGATGGCGCCGGACGAGCCCATGCTAGAGAGCCGCGCGGGCGGCGGTCAACACATGGCTTGTGTCGGCGCGGCGACCTCGCATTTGCACCTGCAGCAATCCAGAATGAAGGCGGGAGCCCATCGAGAGGAGTGCAGATCCATGGAACCCACCTGGAAGGCCTTGCTGCTGGACCTCTCCGGCGTTCTTTACGACGGACGCCGGCCCATCGACGGCGCGCCGGCCTTCATGCGGCAGGTGCGTGCGCGGGGCGTGCCGGTGCGGTTCGTCACCAACACCGCGACCCGCCCGGCCGAGGCCATCGAGGCCGAGATGCGGGAAATGGGCTTCGACGTCCATGCGGGCGAGTTGATGACCGCGCCGCGCGCGGCCCGCGACTACATCCGTCAGCGCGGCCTGCGCCCCTACTGCCTGATCCACGAGGCGCTGCAGGCGGAATTCGACGATATTCCCCAGCACGACCCGGACTGCGTCCTGCTCGGCGACGCCCGCGATGCGCTGAACTACAGCAATCTGAACCGGGCCTTCCGCCTGTTGGCCGCCGGCGCGCCGCTGATCGGGATCGGCCTCAACAAGTGCTTCATGGACGAGGACGGCCTGATGCTCGATACCGGCGCCTTCATTCGCGGGCTGGAATGGGCCGCGGACGTGGACGCGGTGATCATGGGCAAGCCGGGTCGCGACTTCTTCGCCCAGGTGGTGGCCAGCACGCCGTTCGCCGCGCAAGATTGCCTGATGGTCGGGGACGACGCGGTGGCCGACGTGTGCGGTGCCATCGAGGCCGGCCTGCAGGGCTGCCTGGTGCGGACCGGCAAGTACCGGGCGGGCGACGAGGCGAAGCTGCCTGCCGCGGCCCGGGTGATCGACCGGGTGGCCGACCTGGAACTGCCGGCGAGCGGCTGAGGGGTGCGAGTCGCTATCATCGGCAACTGTCCCGTCACCGATCCGTTCGCCCCATGGCCGATGAAGCCCCCCCTGCCGGCGCGCTGCGTCTCGAATCCCTGAGCGTCGGGCCCCTCGGCCCGATCGACCTGCGGGTCGAGCCGGGCGAGATCGTCGCCCTGTCCGGTGCCTCGGGCTCGGGCAAGAGCCGCCTGCTGCGCGCCATCGCCGACCTCGACGCCCACGGCGGCGTGGCGGCGCTCGGCGACACGGCGCAGGACGCCCTCCCTGCCCACCGCTGGCGCCGTGCGGTGATGCTGCTGCCGGCCGAGAGCCTGTGGTGGGCCGACACCGTGGGCGAGCACTTCCCCGACGGCCGGGTGCCGGAGCCGGCCGCCCTGGGGCTCGATGCCGGCGTCGCAGGCTGGGAGGTGGCGCGGCTCTCCTCGGGCGAGAAGCAGCGCCTGGCCCTGCTGCGGGTGCTGGCCCGGCGGCCCCGCTGCCTGCTCCTCGATGAACCGAGCGCCAACCTCGACGAGGCCGCCACGCAGCGGGTCGAGACGCTGGTCGGCGACTACGTCCGCGACGCGTCGGTGCCGGCCCTGTGGGTCTCCCACGACCCGGCGCAGATCGCCCGCGTCGCGTCGCGCCACCTGCGTATCGGCGGGTCGGGGCTGGAGGTGGCGGGGTGACCCTGATCGATCTCTCCTGGTGGCAGCTTGCCCTGGCGGCCGGCCTGGTGGTGGCGCTGGCGGGTCTCGCCCACGTGGCGCGGCTCGGTATGAGCGGCAGCCTGCTGGTGGCGGGCCTGCGCACCGCGGTCCAGCTGTCGCTGATCGGGGTCGTGCTGGAGGCCCTGTTCTCGGTCGCGACCCTCGGCTGGGTCGCGCTGATGGCGGCGGTGATGCTCGCGATGGCGGGGCGCGAGGTGGTGGCGCGGCAGAAGCGACCGCTGGCCGGCTGGTGGGGCGCCGGAATCGGCACCGCGTCGATGTTCGTGTCGTCCTTTGCGGTGACGGTGCTGACCCTGGTGGTGATCGTCGGGCCGACACCGTGGTACGAGCCCCAGTATGCGATCCCGATGCTGGGGATGATGCTGGGCAACACGATGACCGGCGTGGCCCTCGGACTGGACCGTCTGACTGACACGGTGTGGCGCCAGCGGGCGCTGATCGAAACGCGCCTGATGCTCGGTGAGCGCTGGCAGGAGGCGGTCGCCGACGCGCGCCGCGACGCCACCCGCAGTGGCCTGATCCCGATCGTCAATTCGATGGCGGCGGCCGGCGTCGTCAGCCTGCCGGGCATGATGACCGGCCAGATCCTGTCCGGCACGCCGCCCGGGCTGGCCGTGAAGTACCAGATCCTGATCATGTTCACGATCACCGCCGGGACCGGTTTCGGCACCCTGGTGGCGGTGTCGGCGGCGAGCCGGCGTCTGTTCGACGGGCGCGAGCGCCTGCGGGTGGACCGGCTGCGGCCGGTGAAGCGCTGACATGGCCGAGCTTTCGGTTGACCAGTTGCTCGCGCTCGACCGGCGCGGCGAGGCTCGGTGTCTGGCCGAGGCCGATGGGCTGCGGGTGCTGGAGGCGGCGGGGCATCGCTGGCTGGACGGGGGCGGCGGAGCGGTTCAGGCGGTGATGGACCTGGCGGATCCGGCGCGTCCGTGCCTGGCGGCCACCCGCCACCTGCTCGCAGCCCTGCTGTGGCAGCCACGGCCGAACCGGGTGCTGAACCTGGGCGTCGGTGGGGGCTGCATCGAGCGCTTTGTCGCCGCCACGTTGCCGACCGCCCGCTGCCAGTCGGTGGACGCCTCGGCGGCCGCGCTGCGGCTGGCCACGACCTGGTTCGGACTGCCGCCGGGTGAGCAGGTGCATGGCCGTGCCGAAGCCGTCCTGGCTGTGGCGGGCGAGCCCTGTGATCTGATCGTCTGCGATCTCTTCGAGGGTGATCGGCATGCGGCCTGTGTCGCCGATCCGGTCTTCCAGACCAACCTGGCGGCTCGCCTCGCGCCAGCGGGGGTGGTGGCCCTGAACCTGTCGCCGCGGCGCGAGACGGACCTGACCACGCTGCTCGTGGCGTTGCGTCGCCACCTGCCGTGGGTGATCCTGTGCACCAGCGAGGGGTGCGGCAACGTCGGCGTGCTGGCCTCGCGCCAGCCCCCGGCGCCGGCGCGAATTGCCGAGCGTGCGGCTGTGCTGTCGACGGCGACGCGGTCCGATTTCGTGGCCCTCGCCGGCCGATTCACGGCACTGCCACCCCCACCCACGGAGGAGATCGAATGAGGCGCTTGCTGCCGCTGCTCACCCACCTGCTGGCCGTGCTGATCGGCTTCGCCGCTGGCATCTACGTGCTGCCGATCCTGACCGCGCAGCCGGAGCCCGATGAGGCGGCGGTGACGGCAGCGCGGGCGGGGGCGACCTACCAGGCAGCGTTCCGGCGGAGCCTGGCGGGCAGCGATCTGTTGCATTGGGCCGAGGGCACCGTGGCGCTGGGACCGGAGATGATCGCCTTCAATGGACGGGTCGCGCCCGGCCCGGACTACAAGCTCTACCTGTCGCCGGTGTTCGTCGAGGATGAGGCCAGCTTCGAGCGCCACAAGCTGCAGATGGTCCGCGTCGGCGAGGTGCGCAGCTTCGGGGATTTCGTCGTGGCGCTCCCGGCCGGTGTGGACATCGAGCGCTACAACACCGTGGTGATCTGGTGCGAGACCTTCCGGGAGTTCATCTCGGCCGCCCGCTACCGGCCCCAGGATGACAGCGCCGCCCCCTCGTAGCGACCCGCAACGCACCCGCCACGGCGGGCATCCGGTATCCCCCGACCAGGAGCCATCCATGCATCAGCCCCGCCACTTCGTCGCGCCGGATCGTGCGGCCATGCTCGAACTGATGGACGCCTTTCCGCTGGCGGCGATCGTCGTCGCGGATGGCGACGGTTTCGAAGTGAACCACGTGCCCCTGCTTGCGATGGCAGGCGAGGGCGATGCGCTGGTGCTGCGGGGCCATGTGGCCAGGGGCAATCCCCTGGCGCGGATGGCCGCCGACGGCAGGCAGGCGGTGGCGATCTTCGGGGGCGAACAGCACTACGTGAGCCCCGGCTGGTACCCGTCCAAGGCCGAGCACGGCCGGGTCGTGCCCACCTGGAACTACCGGGTCGTGCATGCCCACGGCGCGATCCGCGCCGAGCACGACGCGGACTGGCTACGCGGCCTGGTGGCCTCGCTGACCGCGCGCCATGAGCGGGACTTGGCCGTGCCATGGCGCGTCGAGGATGCGCCCTCCGACTACCTTGCCCAGATGCTCCGGGGAATCGTCGGGATCGAGATCGCGGTGACCCGCCTCGAGGGCAAATGGAAGCTCAGCCAGAATCGGGTGTCGACCGACCGCGCCGGGGTCGTGGCGGGGCTGCGCACCCTCGGCAATGAGGCCGCCCGCGCCATGGCCGATCAAGTGGATGTCGACGACCTGTCGTGAGGCTGGTGCGGTGCAGCATGAGGCCTGCCTGAAAGCCTGTGGTGCCTTTATTGCCGTATTACCCTTTGGTTCAAGGGGGCGTCGCCAAGTTGACAGGGACCGGAATCCAAGGTGTGGATATCTTTGGTGCCCTGCAACCCGAACGGGTCGCAAGGCTGCTGCGACGCGCCGGCCAGAAACCCCCGCCAATCGTGGAAACCCAGTCCGCATGCGCTTTTGCGCCCGGTTGTGCACTGCGTTCGGAGGTCCTGGCGTTATCCACGAATGCTGTGGATATCGATGTGGAAAAGGGATGGGAAAGCGGTCGAAGACCTTGTGCCTGCTCGGTTTCATACGCTCTGATGCAGAAGCGGGCAGCGCTGCCCGCCCGGGCGCCGGTGTGCCGAAGTCGGTCGGCGTGGGCTTGCCACGCAGGGCCAGCCGATAGAATGGGGGGGTCACCCATGGGAGTCACCATGACCGAAGCCATCCTTTACCGAGTCGAACTGTTCGACCCCGCCGGCCACCTGCTGCGGGTGAGCTGCCGCATTCCGCAGCCGGACGCGGACGGGCAGGTGGTGTCGCTGCCGGCCTGGATTCCCGGCAGCTACATGATCCGCGACTTCGCGCGCAACATCGTGGGCATGCGGGCCGTCAGCGATGGCAAGGCCGTCGCGCTGTCCCGGCTCGACAAGCACACCTGGCGCTCGGCGCCGCTGCGGGCCGGGGCGGCGCTGGAGATCCATTGCGAGATCTACGCCTGGGACCTGTCGGTTCGGGCTGCCCATTTCGACCAGAACCACTGCTTCTTCAATGGCACCAGCGTCTTCCTCAGGCCCCACGGGCGCGAGGAGGAGCCGAGCCTGGTCGAGATTGTGGCACCGGACTGGGCCGGGGCCGAAGCCTGGCGCGTGGCGACCGCGATGCGTGAGGCGCGGGGTGTGCCCGGGGCAGCCAAACGCCATGGCTTCGGCCTCTATCAGGCAAGCGACTACGACGAGCTGATCGACCACCCCTTCGAGGTGGGCGACTTCACGCTGGGGCGCTTCAAGGCCGCGGGCGTCGCCCATGAGGTGGTCATCACCGGCCGGCACGACTGCGACATGTCCCGCCTCTGCGAGGATCTGACCCGGATCTGCGAGTGGCAGGTAGCCATGTTCGGTCGGCCCGCGCCGATGTCGCGCTATCTCTTCCTCGCCACGGTGGTGGGAGACGGCTACGGAGGCCTGGAACATCGTGCCTCGACCGCGCTGCTGGCCTGCCGGAAGGATCTGCCTCACGCCGGCATGCAGGGCTGCCCGGATGACTACCGTCGCTTCCTCGGCCTGTGCAGCCACGAGTATTTCCACAGCTGGAACGTCAAGCGGATCAAGCCGGCGGCCTTCACGCCCTACGACCTGTCGCAGGAGCAGCACACGACCCTGCTCTGGGCCTTCGAGGGCTTCACCTCGTACTACGACGACCTCGCCCTGGTGCGCAGCGGAGTGATCGGCCGGGAGGACTACTTCGGTGCCCTCGGAAAGACCATCACCAGCGTCATGCGGGGGCCGGGGCGCCTGCGACAGAGCCTCGCCGAGTCGTCCTTCGATGCATGGACCAAGTACTACCGGCAGGACGAAAATGCCGCCAATGCGATCGTCTCGTACTACACCAAGGGATCCCTGGTGGCCCTCGCCCTCGATCTGCAGCTGCGCGCCGGCAGTGGCGGCGAAAGGAGCCTGGACGACGTCATGCGCCTGCTCTGGGCGCGGCACGGGCAGGGCGGGGAAGGCGTGTCGGAGACCGGGGTCTTCGCGATCGTCGCGGAGGTGGGCGGGACGACGATGGCCCGGTGGCTGCGCAAGGCGGTGGAGGGGACCGACGATCTGCCGCTGGCGCGCTGGCTGAAGCCCTTTGGCGTGGACCTGGAGGCCGAACTGGCCGACGCGCCCTCGCTTGGCGTGACGCTGTCCGGCAAGGGCCGTGAGGCCCGACTGGCCAGCGTGATCCATGGCGGCCCGGCCCATCGCGCCGGCCTCTCGGCCGGTGACGTCTTGATGGCGGTGGATGGCCTGCGCGTCCTGCGGGGCACGCTCGATGGCCTGCTGGCGCGCCGCGCGCCGGGGGATCGGTTGACCGTGCACGCGTTCCGCCGCGACGAGTTGATGTGTGTCGAACTCACGCTGGGCAAGCCTGCGCCGAAGGGCTGGCGGCTGACGGCCCGGCCCCGGGCCACCGCGGTGAGCAAGCGCTTGCTGAAGGGCTGGCTGGGCGCCTGAGTACGCGCGCGAGCCATTGCCAGCAGGGGTTTTCGCTGGGACGGGGTGCCAACAGCCTATTACGCATGTACGATAGGTGACAGGGGAGTGAGCGCAGACGGTGACGCGGGGGGCGCTTCACCGCTGTATCCAGAACGGTCATCAGAGCCGTCGGAAGCCAAGGGGGTGGGTCGATGAGTGCGATCCTGGAATGGTCGCCGGAGCTCGAACTCGGGCTCGGCGGCATCGACGACCAGCACCGGCAGCTGGTCGAACTGACGAATGCCTTGCGGATGTGCATCGGGCGGGAGGAACTGGGTCGGATCCTCGACGCGCTGGCGCACCATACCGAGACGCATTTCCGCGAAGAAGAGCAACTGATGGCCGACAGCGGCTTTCCCGGCCTCGCCGCGCATCAAGCCAACCACAGGGCCTTTTCCCGGCGTGTCAGCGACGCCCGGCGGCGCCATGGCGCCGGCGAGTGGGTCGACATCTCCTCGATGCGGCTGATCCAGTCCTGGCTGGTGGAGCATCTGGAGCGGGCCGACCGGGAGTTCGGGGCCTTTCTGGTGGCCGAGACACGGCCGCGCGGCACGATTGCCCGGCTACTCCGTCGCCTGGCCTGAGGCCACCGGGGCGGTCAGCCACTTGAGCAGCATGGCATAGAGCACGGGCGGCGCGGCCGGCTTGCTGAGGAAGTCGTTCATGCCGGCCTCGACGCAACGCTGGCGATCCTCGGCAAAGGCGTTGGCGGTGGTCGCGACGATCGGCACGTCCGTTCCGCCGGGCAGGGCGCGGATCCGCCGGGTGGCTTCGAGCCCGTCCATCTCGGGCATCTGCATGTCCATCAGGATCAGGTCGAATGCCTGCCGGCTCGCCAGAGCCACCGCCTCGACACCGTTTTCCGCCGTCTCGACCACCAGGCCCGCGTCCTCCATCATGACCTGATTGACTTCCCGATTCATCGCCTCGTCGTCAACCAGCAGCACCCGCTTTCCGGAATGCTGCGCCTTGAGGCGGGATTCGGGATCGCCCCCGGCTTCCGCGGGTCTCGCGACGGCGGGCCGGGGCAGCTTGGCCAGGCGCACCGTGAACCAGAACCGGCTGCCTTTGCCCGGGGTGCTGCAGGCACCGGCTTCGCCACCCATCAGGTGGGCGATCTTTCGTGTGATCGCCAGTCCCAGGCCGGTGCCGCCGTAGGCCCGGGTGGTGGACGTGTCGGCCTGCTCGAAGGCGCAGAACAGACGCGACATGGCCGCCTCGTCGATGCCGATCCCGGTGTCCTCGACCTCGAAGCGCAGCACGGCGCTGTGCGCCTCATGGGACTCGAGCAGGGCTCGCAGCGTGATGGTGCCCCGCTCGGTGAACTTGACTGCGTTGGCGGCGTAGTTGAGCAGGGCCTGGCGGATGCGCGTGCCATCACCGAGGTAGGTGTCCGGGAAGGCGTCGGTTTCCACCACCAGGCGCAGGCGAAGCGCCGTCGCGCGCTCGTGGATCATCGAGCGGACGACACCGACCAGTTCGTCGATCTCGATGGGGCGTGACTCCAGCTCGAACTTGCCGGCCTCGATCTTCGACAGGTCGAGGATCGCGTTGATGATCTCCAGCAGGTGCTCGCCGGCCCGCTCGAGCTTGTCGAGCTGATCGGCCTGGCGGTCGGAGACCCCGAGTCGCCGCACCAGGTAGGCCATGCCGGTGATGGCCGACAGCGGCGTGCGGATCTCGTGGCTCATGTTGGCCAGAAAGGCGCTCTTGGCGACACTGGCGGATTCTGCCGCCTGGCGCGCCTGATCGAGCTCGCGGGTGCGCTGGGTCACCAGATCCTCGAGATGATCCCGGTAGACCTTCAACTCGGCCTCGGCGGTCTTGCGTTCGGTGATGTCCGAGACGCTGCCCAGCACGCGGATCGGCACGCCGCCGTCGTCTCGCTCGACGATGCGGCCCCGGTCCTGCACCCAGATCGGCTCGCCGCTCTTGCGCAGCAGCCGATGCTCCGAGTAATACGCGTCGGCCTCGCCGCGCAGGGCCCGCTCGAGGCGCTCGAATACACGCGGCTTGTCGTCCGGGTGGATCTGGTTGCTGAAGGCTTCGACGGTTTCGGGAATCTCGCCGGTGCCGAAGCCGAGCAGGTGGTACCACTGGTCGTTGTGAACCACCCGGCCGCTCGGCACGTGCCAGTCCCAGACCCCTTCGCGGGTCGCTTCGAGGACCGCCTGCAGCCGTCGCTCGCTCTCGGCGATGCGTTCGCCGACGCGGCGGATGTCGGTGATGTCGTGGGCGATGACCAGCACCCGGTCCTTGCCACGCCCGTCCTTGAACGGTCTCTTGATCGATCGATAGTGGCGGATCTCGCCGGAGTTGGCGTCGCGGCTGTCTTCAAGCACGGTTTCGGTTTCGCCGGAGGCCATGATGCGCAGCACGCTCTGGCGGAAGAAGGCCGCCATCTCGGGCGGCACGCCGAAGTCCGCGTCGTCCTTGCCCACCATGGCGGCGGCCTCGGTGTCGTAGAGCCTGGCAACCGCCTGGTTGCACAGGACGAAGCGGGCGTGTTCGTCCTTGACCACGACGGGGTCGGGAATCGCGTCGATCACCAGGCGGAGCAGGGACTCGCTCTCCCGCAGTCGCAGCTCGGCGTTCCAGCGGTCGGTGATCTCGCGCGAGACGACGACGAAGACCGGCCTGTCGCCGGCGATCTCGTCCGCCATCCGGGACACGCACAGCTCGAAGCGCAGGGCGACGCCGTCGATCGGCAACTCGATGTGGTGTCGGGTGTTGAGCCCGGCGCTTGCATCGGCAATGGCCTGCATGCAGGTCGCCGCCACCGCCGGTGGCAGCGTCTCGCCCACGGTGCGGCCGATGAAGTGCTCGGTCGGCACTGCCAGCAAGTCGGCGCGGGCGGAATGAAACTCGATAAAGCGGCCGTCGTCGTCGAGCAGGAAGACCAGGTCGGGCATCGCGTCGAGCGTGGCGCGCAGGAAGGTGCTGCGCTCGGCCCGTTCGCGCCGGCTGCGGACATGGGCGGTGACGTCGAACAGCGTGCCGACGATGCCGACCACCGTCGCGCCGTCCCGGGTCGGTTCCAGGTGACGTTGCAGCGAGGCGCCCGACTGCGCGAGGTCGATCAGCTGATGGACCGCTTCGCCGCTGCGGAGGGTCGCCAGCTCCGCGTCGCTGAGTTGCAGGGCGGGGTGGTCCGGGCGGCGGCCGATCAGCGCGTCGCCGGCGCCGTCGACCAGCTGGCAGGTCGCTGGGCTGAGGGCGGTCACGGCGCCATTGAGGTCGAGGCTGAACAGGCACAGTCCGCTGTGGGCAAGCGCGTCCTGCAGGGAGGTTTCCCCTTTAGCGCGGGTCGGGTCAGCGAGGGGGCGCTGGCCGGTGGGAGCTTGGACGTTCATCGCGGGGGTCAGTTGTAGGGAGCTTGCCGCCCGGGAACCGGCGACACGCCTTAAACAACGATCCCGGCCGGCCCAGCTTGAGGCCGATCTGACCCAAATTGTGTCGTTTCGTGGCGGGCGGCCCCCGTCGCCGCCGGTCTGGCTCAGATGCGGTCGGCCGCGGGGTCCCCGATGGCGACGGCACGAACCACGAAGCGCGCGTCCCCGCCCGCCCGCAGGGCGTCGAACGGATAGCAGGTGACGAGGGTCAGCTGGCGCTCGCCAATGGCCTGACCGATTGGTCCGGTGTCGCGCCGGTCCACCACCGCACGCTCGACCACGCGGTAGCGCACGATGCGTCGGTAGGGGGTCTCCACCTCGATCACGTCGCCGTCCTCGAGCCACTGCAGGAACGCGAAGTGGGTGTCCCGATGGGCCCCGATCACGCTGTTTCCGACCTCCCCGGGCAAGGCGGTGCCATACAGGTGGCCCGGCCCGAAGGCCATCGTGCGGCCGTCGGCGCCGGCCAGGACCAGGCGCTCGAGGTCCTGGGCCGGCGCCCGCAATCGCGCCACCGGCCAGGTGTCCGCCCATGGCCACGGCCTCGCCTGCGCGTCACCGGCCTGGACCCGCGACCAGGCGTCGTGGATCAGCACCTGGGCGAGCCAGGCCTTGGCCTGGATGTAGCCGGCCTGGCCGAGCTGCCAGAGCCCGCCGGCGGCCAGCATCAGGGCCAGGACCAGCGCGCCGGCGCGCAGCCCTCGCCGTAGGCGGGCCGGCCTGCGACGGGGGGCGCCGAGGCAATCGGGGGAGGGCCAGGCGCACTCGACGCCCAGAAACGCGGACCCGCGGCAATCGGTGCAGGTGGAGTTGATCGACATGCTTTTTCTCCCGGGTGGTCGGATCAGATGGCGAGGTGGCGCGGGCGGCGGCCGAGGGCCAGCAGCGCGGCGGCGAGGAGCAGTGCGGCGAGTCCGGTCGCGGTGAGCCAGCGGCTGTCGGTGGCGCCGCGGGGCAGCTCGCCGAACACCGCCTGCTGTTGCCAGCCGTGGGGCAGGTGGGTGGGCACCTGGCCCTCGGCCAGGCCTTCGCTGGCGGGCCGCACCGGGGTCTTGTCCACCGCCACGAAGCTGGTGTAGCGGGTCACCAGCCGGTGGGCGAGGGCCAGGGGGAGGACCTCGGCGCGCACCGCGGCCTCGTCGTTACCGAGGGAGAGGCGGTCCATCAGCGCGTCGATCTTGCGGCGCGCCCACAGGCTGCCGATGCCGCTGCCGAGGCTGGCTTCGCCAAGGGCGATGCGGTGCTGCCAGGGGCGGCCTCCGAGTTTCCCTTCGACGATCACCTCGCCGTCCAGGTGGTCGAGTTCCGCCGCCAGCACGACCGGCTCGCCGAAGTACAGGTCGGGGATGCGCTCGGGCCACATGTCGACCCGGGCGCCGGCCGGCCACTGCACGCGGATGTCGCGGGCCAGCGGTGATTCGAGGCGCTCGAACAGGGCGGCCATGTGCGCCTTCACGTCCTCGGTACGGCCGATATAGGTGAAGCTGCCGCGGCCGAACTGGGCCGCCTTGCGCATGAAGTAGCTGTTGGGGGCCGAGCCGATGCCGATCGTGAACAGGCGGCTGCGGCCCAGCCGCTGCTGGATCAGGCCGAACAGCTGGGCCTCGTTGCCGACTGCGCCGTCGGTCAGGAATACCACCTGGCGAATCCGCTCGGCATCGCCGTCGTCGTCGAGGGCGAGGGCCAGCGCGGCGGCCATCTCGGTGCCGCCGTCGGCGGCCAGATCGCCGACCCAGCGGGTCGCGAAGGCCACGTTGTGGGTGTCGGCCGGCAGGGCCGACGGAAACATCGCGGTGGGCTCCGAATTGAAGGCGATCACGTTGAAGCGGTCGGCCGGCGCCAGCCGGCGCAGGGCCATCTGCAGGGCCTCACGGGCCTGGACGATGGATTCCCCCTCCATCGAGCCGGAGGTGTCGATCACGTAGACCACCTCGCGGGGCATCCGCGGCGCGTCGTCGCGCAGGCTTGGCGGCATCAGCGACAGCAGCGCGTAGGTCCGGCCATCCTCTCCCGGCTCGAAGAACAGGGAGGCGGCGGGTGCATGGCCCTCGAGCAGGTGCCAGCGCAGTTCGAAATCCCGGTCGGCGGGCGTATTGCCCTCGGAGAGGCGGATCTGGCGGCGGTTGGCATCCAGTTCCAGGACCTCGACGGCATGGAACGGGGATTCGATCGACGCCAGGGGCGCGCCGGCGTCCAGGTTGATCCGCAGGCTGACCGGATTCACCCGCCGCTCCCCCTCGGCCAGCACCGGCGGCGAGATGCGCGCACCGTCCGCCACCGGAGCGCCGGCCACCACGAGGTCGCGCTCCTCGTCGGTGCCGCCTCCGCCGGGCAGGTAGCGGGGTCCGACCACCATCGGGAAACGCAGGCTGTAGCCGCCACGGCCGTTCTCGACCCGGTAGTCGAGGGCCTGGCGGTACTCCAGTTCGATGACGATCTCCTGGCGCGGGCCAATATTGGCGACGCTGGTGGTGAACAGGTTGGGCCGCTCCTGCTCGACCAGCGCGGCCCGCTGGCCGGCGGCGCGGGCCGCCTCGTAGGTGGCGCGGGCCTCGCCGCGCTCCTGGATCTCGGCCTCGATCAGGCGGTCACCGATGCGCATCCGCACCCGGCTCACCGCCGCGTTCTCGGGCAGCGGGAAGACGTAGATCCCCTCGAACCAGTCGTCCGCCGGGTTGAGGAAGGTCTGCTCGACGCGGGTATGGGCGAGCGGCCCCGAGACATGGATCTGCACGTCGGTGGCCAGCAGCGGCGCCGCGAACTGGCCCGGGCCGCCGGCTTCGCGGAACAGCAGCGTGCCCTGGCCGGCGTCGGCCCGCTTCATCGGCACCAGCATGGCGTCGGGCGTGGTCGCGGCATAGGCCGGCGTGGCGAGCAGCAGGACCACGCTGGCGAGGGCCAGCGCGACGCCGAGTGCGGTAAGGAACATCAGCACGATGGTGGCGAGGACATCGATCGTTCCCCGGGCGCGCCGGATCGCCGGCCCGTCGATGGTGCTTTGCATGGTTTCCCCCTGATTGACGTGTTGTCGGTAGGGCCATTGGAAACGGGCAGCGGGGCAGCAGCAGGGGCGGCAAACGGGCGCTGTGGCGATGAAAAGTGGCCGAAAAATGGCTTTTCATTCCCGCCCGTTCGACGGGCTGGCACGGGTGATATAGTCCGCCGCCATGGGAAGACGCATTGCCATCGTCGAGGACGAAGCCGCCATCCGCGCCAACTACAGCGAGGCGCTGGGCCGCCAGGGTTACGAGGTCGCCGCCTACGCGGACCGGGCCTCCGCCATGGCGGCCTTTCGTGTGCGCCTGCCGGAACTCGCGGTGATCGACATCGGCCTGGGCGACGAGCCGGAAGGCGGCTTCACGCTGTGTGCCGAGCTGCGGGCCCTGTCGGCCCGGCTGCCGATCATCTTCCTGACCGCGCGGGACTCTGACTTCGACATCGTCTCGGGCCTGCGCCTGGGCGCCGACGACTACCTCACCAAGGACATCTCGCTGCCGCACCTGCTGGCGCGCATCGCCGCACTGTTCCGGCGCATCGAGGTACTCGCTGAGCGGGCGCCCCAGGAGGAAACCGTCGAGCGGGGCGCGCTGCGCCTCGACCTGATGGGTCTCGCCGCCGACTGGCAGGGCCAGCCGGTGGGGCTGACCCTTACCGAGTTCTGGATGGTCCACACCCTGGCGCGCACGCCCGGACACGTGAAGAGCCGCGACCAGCTGATGCAGGACGCCCGGCTGGTCGTCGACGACGGCACCATCACCTCCCACATCAAGCGCATCCGCCGCAAGTTCGCTGCCATCGACGCCGACTTCTCGCACATCGAGAGCGTCTATGGCATGGGCTATCGCTGGAAGGCCTGAGCGATGCGCCTGCGAGTCACGCTCCGCGCCAAGCTGGCGCTGCTCTCACTGGTGCTGCTGGTCCTGCCGTGGGTTGGCTACCAGTACGTCCAGGAGACCGAGCGCCTGCTGCTCGATTCCCAGCGCGAGTCGGTGCTGGCGCTGGCCCGGGCGGTGGCCACGGCGCTGCACGACCGGCCCGAGATCTTCTCCCTGGCCAGCGGTCTTGCGCCCGGTGCCTCGGTGGCCCCCGGCGAACACCTGCTCGAGTTGGGGCTGGGCCTCACCCCGAGCCGCGGTCCGGCGGCCGCCCAGGGCATCCTGCAGGGCCTGGAGCGCAGCACCTCGCGGATCTGGGTGGCGGACCGGGGCCTGCGCGTGGTCGCCCGAGCGGGCCGCCTGGCGGCCCCGGACCCCAAGCCCGAACCGGGCGCCCATGCCGCCCAGCGCGCCTGGCGCTGGGTGATCGGCAAGCTGCTGCCGCCCCCGTCCCAGAAATTCATCCGGCGCGCGGACCAGGAGCCGCTGACCCGCGGCGTCGACATCAGCAACGCGCTGCTGGGGTTGCCGGCGGTGTCGGTGCGGAGCACCGGCGACGGCCGCCCGAGCATCGTCTCGGCCGCCCACCCGGTGTGGGTCGGTGACCAGGTGCGCGGCGCGGTGGTGGTCGAGGAGTCCACCCATTCGATCCTGAGCCTGCGCAACCGCGCACTCGAGCGCCTGCTGCTGGTCACGCTGGGCGCCTTCGGCGCGGTGGCGCTGATGCTGATCGGCTTCGCCAGCCGGCTGTCGTGGCGCATTCGCCGGCTGCGCGACGAGGCCGACGGGGCGATCGATGCCAGCGGCCGGGTCACCCGCATCTCGGCCGCATCCACCGCCCGTGACGAGGTCGGCGATCTGTCGCGCAGCATCTCGGCCCTGCTCGGCCGGATCGGGCGCCATCACGGCTATCTCGAGAGCATGGCGAGCCGCCTCTCCCATGAGCTGCGCACGCCGATCGCAGTGGTCCGCTCCTCCCTCGAGAACCTCCACATGGAGGCCTTGCCGGACTCGGCGCGGACCTACATCGAGCGCGCCGAGGCCGGCGTGTCGCGGCTGTCGCGGATCTTCAACCGGATGTCGGAGGCCAACCGGATGGAGCAGAGCCTCGCCTCCACCGAGGTCGAGCGCTTCGATCTGGGGCGGCTGGTGGAGGAGTGCATGGCCGGCTACCGGGTGGCGCGGCCGGATCAGCCGCTGGACCTGTCGCTGCCCCGCCACCCGGTGTGGGTGCGCGGCGCCCCCGACCTGATGGCCCAGTTGCTCGACAAGCTGATCGAGAACGCCTTCGACTTTGCCGCGCCGGGCAGCGCGGTGCGCGTGACGCTCGGTTTCGACGGTGAGGCCCATGCGGTGCTGGCCGTCGAGAACCAGGGCCCGACCCTGCCCGAGGAGCTGAAGGAGCGCCTGTTCGAGTCGATGGTATCGGGCCGCAGCGGCGAGGGCGGCGAGGTCCCGCACCTGGGCCTCGGCCTCTACGTGGCCCGGATGATTGCAGGATTTCACGGCGGCGATCTCTCCGCCGCCAACCTCGCCGACGGCGGGGGGGTGCGCTTCAGCGTGCGCCTGCCCAGCCACGCGGTCGAGGGCTAAGACAGGAGTAGCAAGATGACCCCATCCCGAAACCCGCGCGCCGGCGCCCGCCACTGCGCCCGCTGCCAGACCGAATTCCGGCCCCACGAAGGGGGCGAGTGCCCGAGCTGCGGGCGCCCCCTGTGCCGCGTGCACGGCGGCGCCGGCCACCTCGCGGTGCGCTGTCCGGCCTGCGAGCGGGCGGCCCAGGCCGCCGCCGTCACGGCGCACCCTCTGCCCGAGGCGGCCTGAGCCGCCTGTATCACCCGCCTGGCTGGCGCCCCTGCGCCTCGAACAGGCCGGCCACGTCGGCCAGATCGAGCGTGGCGACCACCTGGCCGGCCTCGTCCAGCACGTCGAACAGCACGCCTTCGGCACCGCCGCGGGTCGAGTAGAGCACCAGGGCGCCCTCGGCACCGCCACCCTCGCTGTGGGGCGGCGCGTCGGCCGGCGCGGCCGTGTAGCACCCGACCGGCCGGACTTCCTTGAGGCTGCCGTCCGGCTCGTAGAGCCGGTGTTCGCCCCGGAGGACGAGCGTGTGGGTGTCGGAGCGGTGGCGATGGAGAAAGATGCGGCCGTTCGGCTCGTAGCGGATCAGAAAATCGGCGATCTCCCGCTCGGGGTCCACCGCCAGCACGTTGTAGTGGAAGTGGGGAAAGTCGCCCAGGCGGTGCCAGGCGTAGTCGTGCTCGAAGGCCGCGAGGGGGTGGGTTTCGGACATCGTCGTCTCCTGTGTTGATGTCCGACCAGCTTCGCGCCTCGGCGCTTGGCGGGGCAGGGCAGTTGGCCCTGGTGGCCCCGGCAAAATGCCCGAGGCGTGCGGGGGCGCATTGCGTCCGGCACCGGCTTTCGGTGATGCGGCTGCCGTCGAGACGAACCCCTCCGCCTTCGTGATGCACGTCTTCTTCTTCCAGAGGGCGGGGCAGGGGGGAGCGTGAAGCCGACTGAACCCCATCCCCACCCCAACCCTCCCCTTGAAGGGGAGGGAGTAGCCATTGCGGCCACGGCAGCCCCGCCCACAGTCCCGGTATCGGTCGTTGATCGCTCCTCCCCCTTCAAGGGGGAGATTGGGAGGGGGATGGGGTTGATGCGACGCCGCTACGCACGCCATCCCTACCGCTGGATGGACTGGCTGTGCATAGCCAGCAATGGACGGCCGGGAGGGGGTTGGGGGCATCGAAACCCGGGGCGAGACCCATGCGCACCCAGTCCCGTCCAGTGCCGGCCTTGCAGCGCCGGCCGGTTCAGCTAGCACAAAGCGACGATTCGCACCCCCGCCCTTCGCCCACTTGCCGTGGAGGGATGCGAGCCGCCGGTGGAGAGGGTCTCGCCGCGAGATGCGCCAACCTAATGGTGGCCGCTACTCGTGTCGCCCGGGTTCGACAGCCCCAGCCTGCGCATCAGCGGTGCGAGCGTGGTGGCCTGGACCAGGATGCTGAACAGCACCACCACATAGGTGGCCCAGACGATCAGGTCGCGCTCGTCGCCATTGGGCAGGGACAGCGCGAGGGCGATCGAGATGCCACCCCGCAGGCCGCCCCAGGCCATCACCGTCACGGTGTGGGCCTCGTCCCGCTCCGTCAGCAGGCGCTGCATCGCGCGCATCGGCACCGCGACGCTGATCCAGCGGGCCATCAGCACCATCGGCACCATGATCAGGCCGGCGGTGAGGTGGTGACCGTGGAACTCCAGTGCCAGCAGTTCGATGCCGATCAGGCCAAAGAGCAGCAGGTTTAGGATCTCGTCGGCCAGTTGCCAGAACGGAAACAGGTGCTCCTGGGTGCGCTTGGAGAGCGCCTTGCCGGGGCCGAGGTTGCCGATCACCAGACCGGCCGCGACCACGTAGAGCGGCGCCGACAGGTGCAGATGCTCGGCGAGGGAATAGCCGGCGGTGACAATGGCCAGCGTCAGCAGAATCTCGATTGCGTAGCTGTCGATCTGGCGCAGCATCCACAGGGACAATGCCCCGATGCCCATGCCGAAGGCGATGCCGCCGCCGGCCTCGAGGGCGAACATGCCGAGCACACTGCCGGCCGAGGCCTCGCCCTCGCCGGTGGCGAGCCCGAGCAGCACCATGAACACCACGACACCGGTGCCGTCATTGAAGAGACTCTCGCCGGTGATCCGCGACTCGAGCTTCTTCGACGCCCCCACCAGCTTGAGGATGCCCAGCACCGCAATGGGATCGGTCGGCGAGATCAGGGCGCCGAACAGCAGGCAGTAGATCAGCGGCAGATCGAGCCCGGCGACCGTGGCCAGGCCGTAGGCGATGCCGCCGACAAGGAAGGTCGAGGTCAGCACGCCGACGGTCGCGAGCGCGATGATCGGCAGCCGTTCGGCCTTCAGGTTGGCGAGGTTCACATGCAGGCTGCCGGCGAAGAGCAGCGCGCTCAGCATCCCGTGGAAGACCACCTCGGGGAAGTCGATGCGCTCGACCAGGGCCGCAGCCCGCTCCGGCAGGGCCGGCACCAGCTCGCCGGCGAGGAGCAGCGCAATCGAGCACAGCAGGCCGACGGCCGTGATGCCGATGACATCGGGCAGGCGCAGGAAGCGGTAGTTGAGGAAGCCGAAGAAGGCCGAGGCGGCGATCAGGAGGCCGATCAGCTCGAAGAGGGAAATGGGGGCGTGCATGGTCTGAAGCGGAGGTAGAAACGCGCGAATGATACGCGCGCTTGACGCGCCCCATGTCGGTCGGGTGTGCCGCGGGTGCCGCCAGGGCCTGGCCAGCCCCAGCGGCACACCGGACTCAGGTCAGCGTGCGCAGCTCCCGCATCGCGACCGACATCATCGCGATGTCGATCCCCCGCGCCGTGCGCAGGTCCTCGAGGATCTGCCGGCAACGGGCCACCTGGGCCGGGCGGGTGGCCTCCCAGTCGGCGATCAGCGCGTAGGGGTCGCCGTCCTCGCATTGTTCGCACAGCACGGCCTGGGCGAGGTTGCGGGCCTGGGTCGAGAGGTCGTCGCGCAGGGCCGCGCGGGCGAGCGCCTGCCAGTGGCTCTCGGCCGGCAGGTTGGAGATCTGCTGGGCCATCCAGTGCAGGTCGAAGTGGCCGCCGAGGGCGAAGTACACCCGCGCCGCCAGCTCGAGGGAGCGGCCGCTGTCGGCGGCGATGTCCACCAGGTCGAGGGCCGAGTAGGTCTCGTCGAGACCGGCGATCCGCTGGGCCAGCGCCTCGGGGACGGCCTTGTCGACGAGGCCGGCGATGTTCTCCTCGAGTTCGGCCCGGTAGCGGGGTGCGACCACCGCGGCCAGCTCGGCCGACAGCCAGCGGGCGGCCTCGCCGAAGCGCTGCTGGGCGGCGCCGATGTCTTCCAGGTGCTGGCGTCGGCGCAGGAACCACTGGGTGCCGCGCTGGATCAGGCGCTGCCCCTCGAGGGCCATCGACAGCTGCAGCTCGGCCGGGATCTGGTTGTCCAGCGCCTCGATGTCGCGCCACAGGAAGGGCAGGTCGAAGACGTCGCGGGTCGCGATGTAGGCCCGCACGATGTCGTCAGGCGCGGCAGAGGTTTCCTCGCGCAGGCGGCTGACGAAGGTCGCGCCGGTGCGGTTGACCATGCTGTTCACCACGTGGGTGGTGATGATCTCGCGCTTCAGCGGGTGCTTCTGGATGTCCTCGGCGAAGCGCTCGCGCAAGGGCACCGGGAAGTAGCGGACCAGGGCAGTGGAGATGTACGCGTCTTCGGGCAGATGCGTCTCGAGCAACTGGTCGAAGAGTTCGATCTTGCTGTAGGCCAGCAGCACGGCCAGTTCCGGCGAGGTCAGGCCCCGCCCGGCGGAGCGGCGCTCGGCGATGTCCTCGTCGAAGGGCAGGAACTCGAGCTTGCGGTTGAGCCGGCCCTCGTTGCCGAGGCGGCGCATGAAGCGGCCCTGTTCGTCGAGCAGGGCGACGCCGCGGGCCCTGGTCAGGGACAGGTTCTGGGTCTGCTGGTAGTTGTCGCGCAGCACCAGGGTGGCGACCTCCTCGGTCATGTCGGCGAGCAACTTGTCGCGCTGCTTGCCGGTCAGCTCGCCGTCGACGACCGCGGCGTCGAGCAGGATCTTGATGTTCACCTCGTGGTCGGAGCAGTCCACGCCGCCGGAGTTGTCGATGGCGTCGGTGTTCACCATGCCGCCGGCCAGGGCGAACTCGATCCGGCCGAGCTGGGTTGCGCCCAGGTTGCCGCCTTCGCCGAAGACCTTGCAGCGCAGTTCCGCACCGGTGATGCGGATCGGGTCGTTGGCGCGGTCGCCCACCGCTGCGTCGGATTCGTTGCTGCCCCGCACGTAGGTGCCGATGCCGCCGTTGTAGACGAGATCGACCGGGGCCTTGAGCAACTGGCGGATCAGTTCGGTGGGGGTCAGGCGCTCCTGGTCGATGCCCAGCACTTCGCGGGCCCGGGCCGGCACCTTGATGGACTTGGCCGAGCGGGGCCAGACGCCGCCGCCCTCGGAGATCAGCGACTTGTCGTAGTCCTCCCAGCTCGAGCGCGGCAGGGCGAACAGGCGGTCGCGCTCTTCCCAGCTGCGGGCCGAGTCGGGGTCCGGGTCGATGAAGACGTGGCGGTGGTCGAAGGCCGCGAGCAGGCGGATGTGGCGGGACAGCAGCATGCCGTTGCCGAAGACGTCGCCCGACATGTCGCCGATGCCGACCACGGTGAAGTCTTCCTCCTGGGTATTGACGCCCAGCTCGCGGAAGTGGCGCTTGACCGACTCCCACGCGCCACGGGCGGTGATGCCCATCTTCTTGTGGTCGTAACCCACCGAGCCGCCCGAGGCGAAGGCGTCGCCGAGCCAGAAGCCATATTCGGCGGAGATGCCGTTGGCGATGTCGGAGAAGGTGGCCGTGCCCTTGTCGGCCGCCACCACCAGGTAGGGGTCGTCGCCGTCGTGGCGGACCACGTCGAGGGGCGGGATCACCTCGCCCCGGACGAGGTTGTCGGTGAGGTCGAGCAGGCCGCGCAGGAAGGTCTTGTAGCAGGCCACGCCCTCGGCCAGCAGCGCCTCGCGGTCGTTGCCGGCCGGCGGCTGCTTGACGACGAAGCCGCCCTTTGAGCCGACCGGCACGATGACCGCGTTCTTGACGATCTGGGCCTTGACCAGGCCGAGGATCTCGGTGCGGAAGTCCTCCATCCGGTCGGACCAGCGCAGGCCGCCGCGGGCCACCTTGCCGCCCCTGAGGTGCACCCCCTCGATGCGCGGCGAATAGACGAAGATCTCGAACATCGGCCGCGGCTCGGGCAGATTGGGGATCCTGGCCGGATTGAGCTTGAACGAGAGGTAGGGCTTGCCGTCGCCGTCCGGTCCCTTCTGGTAGAAGTTGGTGCGCAGGGTGGCGTCGATCATGGCCAGGAACTGCCGCAGGATGCGGTCCTCATCGAGGTTGGCGACGGTGTCGAGGAAGCCCAGCATCTGGTCGCGCAGGGTGTCGCAGCGCCCGTTCCGGTCCGAATCCTCGGTCGGGTCGAAGCGCAGGCAGAACAGGCGCACGAGCTGGCCGGCGTAGGCCGGATAGCTCGCCAGCACCTGCTCCATGTAGGTCTGGCTGAAGGTGAAGGCGGCCTGTTTCATGTACTTGGCGTAGGCCCGAAGGATGCGGATCTCGCGCCACGACAGGCCGGCCAGCAGGGTCAGGCGGTTGAAGTCGTCGTTCTCGACGCCCCCTTGCCAGACCTGCATGAAGGCCTCGTGGAAGCGCTCGCGCAGGCGCTCCACCTGGATCTCGCCGGGCTTCGCCAGGGTCATGCCGAAGTCGTGCACCCAGAACTTGGTGCCGTCCTGCCGGCTGATCTCCGCCGGTCGTTCGTCCACTACCCGAACGCCCATGCGCTCGAGCATCGGCAGACTGTGGGACAGGGGCACCGGCGCGCCGGCGCGGAACAGCTTGAAGTTGAGCTGACCCGGCTCGGCCTCGAGGGGCACGTAGAGGTTCATCGCCAGTGGGCGCCCGTCGGCGAGGGACTCCATCTGCTCGATGTCGCGCACCGCCATGCGGGCCGGGTACTCCTCCCGGTAGCCGGCCGGAAAGCCGCTGCCATAGCGGTGGTAGAGGGTGATGCCGCGCTCCTCGCCCAGATGTTCGACCAGGGCCTCGCGCAGGTCATCCTCCCAGCGCCGCGAGACCCGCACCAGCCGACTCTCCAGCTCGCGCACGTTCACGTCGGGGATGCCCGACTGGCGCAGCCGGACGATGATCAGGATGCGTGCCAGCGCCGACTCGGAGAAATGCACCTCGAACTCCGACGCGATGCCGTCGTAGGCCTCGGCCAGCGCCGCCTGCATGCGCTTGCGCTGTTCGGTGTTGTAGTTCTCGCGGGGGACGTAGATCAGGCAGGTGACGAAGCGGCAGAAGGTATCCGGCCGCACGAACAGGCGGATACGCTGGCGCTCGCCCAGGCGCAGGATGCCGATCGCGTTGTGGTACAGATCCTCCACGCTGGCCTGGAAGAGCTCGTCCCGCGGGTACTGCTCGAGGATCGTCACCAGCGCCTTGCCGGCATGGCTCTTGGGCATCAGGCCGGCCCGCTCGATCACCGCCGTGACCTTGCGACGCAGCAGCGGGATGCGCTTGGGGTTGGTGTTGTAGGCGGTGGAGGTCAGCAGCCCGATCACGCGGCGTTCCCCGGTGACCTCGCCGCTGGCGTCGAAGGTCTTCACGCCGACGTAGTCGAGGTAGCCGGAGCGGTGCACCGTCGAGCGGGTGTTCGACTTGGTGATCGTGAGCAGGCTGGGCAGGTGAGCCTGGGCGCGGATCTCCGCCGGCAGCGCGGCGAACGAGGCGGAGAACTGGGTGCCGCCGGTCTCGCGCAACAGCCCCAGGCCGGTACCGGGCAGCACGCGCAGTTCGTTCTCTCCGTCCTGGTCCACCAGCTCGTAGTCGCGGCAGCCGAGCAGCACGAAGTTGTCGTCGGCCAGCCACTGCAGGAACTCCAGGGCCTCCGCTGTCTCGTCCGTATCGCCGGGGGGCGGGGCGGCGTCGACGCCGGCAATGATGTCGGACAGGCGCTGGCGCATCTTCGGCCAGTCGCGCACGGCGGCGCGCACGTCCGCCAGCACATCGGCCAGGCCGGCCTCGATCTGGGCCAGGTGATCCGGCTCGGTGCGGCGGTCCACCTCCACATGGATCAGGGATTCGAAGCTCGCGCCGTCGCTGTCGCCAGCCTCGGCGAGACCCAGGTAGTGCCCCTTGTCATCCCGCCGGACGCGCATCACCGGGTGCACGATCAGGTGCAGGGTGAGGCCCTGGCGGTTGAGTTCCATGCCCACCGAGTCCACCAGGAAGGGCATGTCGTCGCCGATGATCTCGATGATGGTGTGGGTGGATTCCCAACCATGCTCGTCGAGGCGCGGATTGAACGCCCGGATCCGGGTGCCGCCGCCATGCTCGCGGATGAAGTGCCAGTGGCTCGCCAGTGCGCCGTAGAGGTCCGCCGGCTGGCGCTCGACGAAGTCTTCCGGATCCACCTGGCGGAAATACTGGTGGGCGAAAGCCTCCAGCAGGGCGGCTTTCTCGGCCGGCATGCGGTCGTGGATCAAGGCAAGAACCTGGGCAAACAGATCCTCGGAACCGGCTGCTGCGAGCGGCGACATTGGGTATCTCCTCGGCGTGTTTTTGGTCTTCGGGCCGCGGTCACCCCCGGATGCGATCGAACTCCGGGACGGCCGGGGCACTCAAGATGAAGTGTAGGCAGGTTGAGCGCCCGAAGCACGCGCGGGCTGGCGCGGCGGGGGTCGCCATGGCTAGACTGCACCGGTGATGCGGTGCTTACAGGGCGCCACGAATCGATGGGAATGAACCGGGAGGAAGCATGCTTGAACTGAAGGATGGTGGGTTGCTGCGGACGCAGTGCTTCGTGGATGGTGCGTGGCGTGGCGCGGACAGTGGCGCGACGTTCGCCGTCACCAACCCCGCCACCGGCGGCACGGTGGCAGCGGTGCCGGACATGGGCGAGGCGGAAACCCGCGCCGCCATCGAGGCCGCGAACCGGGCCCTGCCGGCGTGGCGGGCAAAGACGGCCGGCGAGCGGGCGCGCATCCTGCGCCGCTGGTTCGACCTGATGCTGGCCAACCAGGACGACCTCGCCGCTCTGATGACGGCCGAGCAGGGCAAGCCGCTGGCCGAGGCGAAGGGCGAGATCGCCTACGCGGCGTCCTTCATCGAGTGGTTCGCCGAGGAGGGCAAGCGCGCCTATGGCGACCTGATTCCGGCCCACCAGGCGGACAAGCGCATCCTGGTCAGCAAGGAGCCGATCGGCGTCTGCGCGGCGATCACGCCATGGAACTTCCCGTCTGCCATGATCACCCGCAAGGCGGGGCCCGCACTGGCAGCCGGCTGCACGATGGTCGTCAAGCCGGCCGAAGCCACGCCCCTGTCGGCCCTCGCGCTGGCCGAACTCGCCCATCGCGCCGGCATACCGGCCGGGGTGTTCAACGTGCTGACCGGTGATGCGAAATCGGTCGGCGCCGAAATGTGTGCCAACCCGATCGTGCGCAAGCTGTCTTTCACCGGCTCGACCGAGGTCGGCCGGATCCTGATGCAGCAGTGCGCGCCGACCATCAAGAAGCTCTCCCTCGAGCTGGGCGGCAATGCGCCCTTCGTGGTCTTCGACGATGCAGACCTGGACGCGGCCGTCGAGGGTGCCATCGCGTCGAAGTACCGCAACGCCGGCCAGACCTGTGTCTGCGCCAACCGGCTGCTGGTCCAGCGCGGCGTGATGGATGCGTTCGCCGACAAGCTGGCGACGGCGGTCGGCAAGCTGAAGGTCGGTAATGGCATGGACGCCGGGGTGACCCAGGGCCCGCTGATCGAGCCAGCCGCCCTCGAAAAGGTCGAGGAGCTCCTTGGCGACGCGGTCGAGAAGGGCGCCCGGGTGGTCTGCGGCGGCAAGCGCCACAGCCTTGGCGGTACCTTCTTCGAGCCGACCATCCTGACTGGTGCGACCGCTGACATGCGCCTTGCGAGGGAGGAGATCTTTGGCCCGGTCGCGCCGCTCTTTGCCTTCGACACCGAGGCCGAGGCCGTCGCCATGGCCAACGACACCGAGTACGGCCTGGCCGCCTATTTCTACACCACCAACCTCGCCCGCACGATGCGCGTTTCCAGCGCCCTCGAGTACGGCATCATCGGCGTCAATACGGGCATCATCTCCACCGAGGTGGCGCCCTTCGGTGGCGTCAAGGCCTCGGGACTGGGCCGCGAGGGATCGAAGTACGGTATCGATGAGTACCTCGAGATCAAATACGTCTGCATCGGCGGCGTCGCCTGACGGGGTCGCCGTCGTGATACGCCAGCAGGCACGCGCGGGAAGTCGGCCAACGACAGGTCGGCTTCCGGTTCGCGCCATTGTCCGCAGCGCTCGCCTGGAGCCCGGCGCGTTCGCCTGCGGCGGCGGCTCTGGCCGGAGCCGGGGTTCACGGCCGCCCCCGAGGCCTTTTTTGGAGTGTGTATCTTGATTCAATCGAAGAACCTGATCGTCCGGCACACCCATGCGGAAGACATACCGAAGCTGATCAAGTTGCAGAAGCGGGTCTATCCGGAGATTCCGCCATGGACACGCGCCAAGCTGGCGAACCAGCTGGATGTCTTCCCGGCCGGTCAGCTGACCGCGGAGTGCGATGGCGAGGTGGTCGGATGCGCGAGTTCATTGGTGGTCCTGTGGGACGACTGGGCGGACGCACATTCCTGGAAGGAAATCACCGCGGCCGGCACCTTCGACAACCATGACCCGGAGGGCCGGACGCTTTACGGCGCCGAGGTTTTCGTCGCGCCCGAGATGCGCGGCTCCGGGCTGGGACACCTGCTGTACGAAGGGCGGCGCACCCTGTGCCGCGAGATGAACCTCAAGCGCATCATCGCCTGCGGCCGGCTGCCCGGCTATCACCGTTATGCCGACGAGATGGATGGCGAGATGTACGCCAAGCGGGTGCTGTGGGGCGATTTCCACGACCCGGTGCTGAGCTTCCAGTTGCGGGAGGGCTTCCGCTACTGCGGCGTGGTCGAGGACTACATCCCGGAAGATACCGAGTCCCACGGCTATGCCTCGATCATCGTCTGGCTCAATCCGGACTACAAGCCGCGCAAGCCGACGCAACTGGAACAGGAGGAAGTGCTGTGATCGTGAGAATTGCTGCCGTCCAATATCTGCTGCGCTCGATACACGACTGGTCGGGCTTCGAGAACCAGGTCCGCTTCGTGATGCAGGCCGCCGGCGATTACCGGCCCCATTTCGTCCTGCTGCCCGAAATCTTCACCACCCAGCTGCTGTCGTTCATGGACACCCGGGACCTGCCGACGGCGGTGCGGGGGATGCAGGACTACACCAACCGCTACGTGGACCTGATGAAGGAGCTGGCCCAGTACTGGCGCGTGTTCCTGATCGGTGGCAGTCACCCCACGCTGCGTGAAGACGGCAAGGTCTACAACACCGCCTACCTGTTCACGCCCGAGGGCGAGGTGCATGAGCAGGACAAGATTCACCGTACCCGCTGGGAGCGCGAAAAGTGGGACACCGCCGCCGGTGACCAGCTGCGGCTGTTCGACACCCCCTTCGGCAAGATCGCGATCCTGATCTGCTACGACATCGAGTTTCCGGAATTGGCGCGCATGGTGTCGGAGGCCGGCGCCGAGATCCTCTTCGTGCCCTCATGCACGGATGATCGGCAGGGTTTTCTGCGGGTGCGCTACTGCTGCCACGCGCGGGCCATCGAGAACCAGGTGTTCGTCGCGATGACCAGTACCGTCGGCAACCTGCCGGTGGAGGGGCTTGGGGTGCATTACGGGCAGGCCAGCATCATCACGCCGTCGGATTTCCCGTTTGCCCGGGATGGCATCGCGGCGGAAGGCACACCCAATGTGGAGCAGATCGTGGTGGCCGATGTGAACCTGAAGAACCTGGACCAGAATCGCGTCAATGGGACGACGATTCCGCTCTACGATAAACGCCACGACGTCTACGACAACGAGGTGGATCAGGTGTCCGCGCGCTGACGCGGCGGAGCGGGGAGGAAATCAGGCGGCGATCAGGCCGCCAGATCGAACATGTCGGGATCGAACGCGACGAGGCCGTTGAGTTCGATCATCCGGTCGATTTCCTCTTCCTGCTCGAGGGCGCTCATCGGCGCGCGGTGGCTGACGTACTCGAACACGATGCGGGTCACGTCGCGAAGCGGGGTGGGCTGAAGTTTCATGTCCATCACTACATCCTCTCTGTCGGGTCGGTTTGCTTCCCTGACACCCTGTCCTGGCCCCGGCCGGGGCCTGCCCATGGGTTGCGGGCTTTTCTCGCAGGGTTCAAGCAGATTCTTGCACCGGTTCGACGTCGCAATGCGGTAATAGCTTACGGTTCCGCGCGGGGTCAGTGTGACGGATTTGGGACTATGCAGTTTGAAAGTCTGTGGCACGCGTTCCTGAGCCAGTTACCAGAGCTTGGCGCAGTGCCCGATGAGCTCGAATTCTGTCGGAGGCGTGCTGGTGTCGCCGTCCGCGGGGCGGAACGCCACACCCAGCCGGGCAACGCGTGACAGCAGGGCCTCCGAGGTGTCGGCCAGGGTGACGGTGGCGGGACCTTCGCCCGGCAGAACGCCCAGCAGGAAGGGCTCGCCCTCGGCAGGCAGCGCCCATAGCTCGGCCCGGGTACCCGCGGGAAGCGTCGGCGGGACCAGCCACTTGATATGCGCGGTGCGACCGTGGCGCTGGGAACTCACCAGCAGCCGGGCGCGGCCGTCGCGATCGGCCAGGATGCCCACATAACTTGCGGGCAGGGCCTGCTCGACGCCCGGCACCGGCTGGCGCGGGCCGATCATCTGCACCAGCCCGGCCGCCAGCACCATCACCAGCGCGAAGCCCAGTGCGGGGCGGAGCCAGTCGAACCAGCCCGGGCGCTTCTGTCGCGCGGCGGGTGCCGGCGTCAGCCGGTTTTCCACCGCCGACCAGACACGGGCCGGTGGAGAAATCGGCGGGGTCGTCTCCGACATGCGTGCCGCGATGTCCTCCCAGCGCGCAATCGCTGCCGAGAGGGTGGCGTCCCGGGCGGCGAGCCGGCCGACGCGACGCCGCACGCGCGCGCTCTGGAGCCCCAGGGCGTGGCGGGCGGCCAACTCGTCCAGCAGCTTCGGATCGTGCCGGGTCATGGCAGGGCCTCCAGGCATCGCTTCAGGCGCTCCAGCCCGCGCCGCAGCCAGACCTTGACGCTGCCCAGCGGCGCGTCGAGGTGGCTCGCCATCTCGCTGTGGGTGAGGCCGCGATAGAAGGCCAGGGCGAGGCACTGGCGTGGGCTGCCGCGCAGGTCGTCGAGGCACGCGCGCACGTGCAGTGCATCGACGGAACGCTCGAGCTGATTCAGCGGATCGGTTGGCGCGTCGGGCGCATCGTCAGCGACCTCGTCGAGATCGGGCAGTCCTTCTTCAGGGCGCCGCCCGGAGTGCCGAAGGCGGTCCAGGGCCTGGTTGCGGACGATCGCGATCAGCCAGCTGATGGGCTGGGCACTTCCGGGCCGGTAGCTGCCGGCCCGGTGCCAGATGCTGACGAAGCTCTCCTGCAGCACTTCCTCGGCCAGCTCCCGTCGACGCAGCAGGCCGACGGCGATGCCGAAGAGGCGGGGCGAGGTGGCGTCGTAGAGCATCCGGAAGGCGTCGCGGTCGCCCAGCGCGGTGCGCGCCAGGAGGTCGGCCAGCGAATCCAGGGTCGGGTCGGGCATGCGGCATGAATCGAGGACGATGGACGATGTCATTGTGCCTCGATT
>JAGRGD010000272.1 GCA_020445665.1 Rhodocyclaceae bacterium | reverse complement strand
CGACTGCTGGTCGTTCGCGGGCCCCGAGGGTATCCATGAGGTCCTCGTCACCCAGCACAAGGTGATGACCAAGGGCCTCGGTTACGCCGGCCTGCGCAAGCTGTTGGGCGAAGGGCTGATTACGACCGATGCGCCGACCTGGGCGAGCCAGCGGCAACGGCTCAACCCGTTGTTCTCCCCCGTGGCGACGGAGGATTACGCGGGTGCCATCTACGACGCGGTCGAAACAGGCGTCGACGAACTGGCCCAACAGGCCGCCGGTGGCGCAACTGTCGATCTCGGCGCCGCGATGCTGCGCATGACCATGCGGGTTATCTCCAAGACCGCGTTCGGAGTCGATCTCGCGGTCGGGCACCAGCACGTGTCGGACGCGTTCGACTACGCCTTCGGCTACATCGCGATGTCGATCATTCGCCTGCAGGCGCCACTCTTTGTGCCGACGCCGGGAAACCTGCGCCACAAGCGCGAAATGGCGATCATCGAGGACTTCATCGAAGGGCTGATCGACCGGGCTATCGCCCACCCCGACGCGACCTCGATGAACGGCCAGATCATGAAGGCGCTCGAAGGCAATTCGCGGCAGATGCTGCGCGACGAGGTGATCAGCCTCTACTTCGCGGGCTTCGAGACGACGGCCCGGACCATGACGTTCCTGATGCACCTGCTCGGACGCTACCCGGAATACCGGGAGCGGGCGCGCGAGGAAGCAAGAGCATTCGCGCGGCCAGACGGTTCGATGGCCGTACTCCGCCAATTGCCGCTCTGCTGCGAACTGGTCAACGAAACACTGCGGCTCTATCCGCCGGTCGCCATGATGGGACGCGTGCCGACGGCCGACTGCGAGATCGCCGGGAACATCGTCAAGGCAAAGAGCCTCGTCGTCATCGTGCCATTCCTCGCCCATCGCGACACGCGGTACTGGCCGGAAGGTGACCGGTTCGCCCCCAACCCAGAGACGCCTCTGCCCAAGCGGTTGACGCACAAGGGCGCCTTCATCCCCTTTGGCAGCGGCCCGCGCGTCTGCCTCGGCAAGCACTTCGCCATGGTCGAAATGGCAGTAGCCACCGCCCTCCTCGCCTCCCGTTTCGACTGGGAACTGGAGGATGCCTCCGAGCCGGAGCTCATGTTCAACGGTACCATCAAGCCGAAGAACCCGCTGATGGCGCGGCTGACGCCGGCGCCCTAGGCAGGACTTCGGGAGGGGCCATGGACAATCCCATCCTCCCAATGCTCGGTATCGAGGTGCCGATCCTGCTGGCACCGATGGGCGGCGCCGTCGGCCCGGAACTGGTCAGTGCCGTGAGTGCGGCGGGCGGGCTGGGCATCCTGCCGATCTGGTGGGAGGACGCCAGGGTCGGTGAGGCAATCAACGAGCTTCGCATGCGGACGGCAATGCCGTTCGGCATCAACCTGAACAATCAGTACGACCAGGACCGGCATCTGGGCGAGGCGATCGATGCGGGCCACGGCGTCGTCTCGTTCTTCTGGGGCCTCAGGCCGGCGCAGGTGCTTCGGGCGAAAGACGCCGGAATGACGGTGCTGCAATCGATCGGCACCGCAGCCGAGGCTCGCGAGGCGGTCGACGCCGGTGTCGATATCGTGGTCGCACAGGGCTGGGAGGCTGGCGGCCACGTCTGGGGCAAGGTCTCCACGATGGCGCTCGTGCCGGCTGTCGCCGACGCGGTGCCCGGCACCCCCGTCGTTGCGGCAGGCGGCATTGCCGACGGACGCGGGATTGCCGCTGCGATGGCGGCGGGCGCCGACGCAGTGTGGGTCGGGACCCGGTTCCTGCTCGCCCGGGAGTCGATGCTGACCGACGAACGCCGTGCCGAGGTCTCGGCCGCGACCGAGGCCCAGACGATCATGGGGAAGGACCCAAACGAGCGCTGGAGGGATTCCGCCATGCGCTGGATCGGCTCGGCCCCGCCCTGGACCGCGGTCTATCCGCCTGAAGACGGCTGGCAACTTGCCGGACAGGGCGTCGGCCTCGTCCACAAACACCAGCCAGCGGCGGAGATCGTCGCGGAACTCTGGGCAGAGGCAAGGACAACCGCAGCGAACCTGCCAGCGCGATTGGGCCTGGCTCCTTGAACAACGACCACCGGTGAGCCTATCCTCCCTTGGGATCGGCTACCGGGGGAGACGGGGGCTGACGGCGTTCGAGACCACGTTGCTGGCGCTGGCTGCGGCGAGCCTTGTGGTGCTGGCCGTCGGCGGATTTGTCGCCTTTCGGCGGCTCTCGTCGATTCAGGCGGCCATAGAGAGACTTGCGTCCGAGCACCGCGTCCAGAACGAGTTCATGCGTCGCAAGGCTTCGCAGGACGCGATCGGCAACTTCGCCTTCTCGACGCTTTCTGCCGAGCTCCACTCCACGTTCGGGTACGTGGACCTCAATTATCCCTTGCCGCTCAGTTCGGTCGAGGACGTCTTCAAGAAGGACGATGCCCACCGCCAGAAGCTCATCGTCCTGCTCCGCAACTACGAAGGCCTCGCCCGTGGGATCAACCACGGCATCTACGACGAAGACGTGGTCAGGGTTGCGCTCAGGGGGTCGATGATCGGCTTCGCGCGGGCGTTCAGCATTTACATTGCCGATCGCCGGACCAAGCTCGCCAACCCCCTGCTCTGGATCGAACTCACCAGTCTCACCGAGCGGTGGGCCAGCGAAGACCGTGCCCGGCCACAGTAGTAGAGGCCGCTACCGCGTCGTGTAGCCCCCATCGATCACCATCACTTCGCCCGTGACGTAACTCGAGGCCGGCGAGCAGAGGAAGAGCGCCCCGGCGGCGATCTCTTCGACCGTGCCAGCGCGATGCATGGGGGTCATCTCACGCCAGACCGGCCCCCAGACCGGATCGGCAAGACCGCCGGCGGTCATGTCGGTATCGATGTACCCAGGCGCGATGGCGTTCACGCGGATCCCGGCCTCGGCATAGTCGGAGGCCAAGCTCTTGGTCAGCATGTGCACCGCCGCCTTGGATGCATTGTAGGCGGCCTGCGGCTGGGGGACGTTCGAAATCAGCCCGGAGATAGAGCCGATATTGAGGATGACCCCACCGCCCGCAGCGCGCATCGGTTCCAGCGCGGCCTGGCAGGAGAGGAACAGTGAATCGAGGTTGATCGTCATCAGGCGCCGGTAGTCGGCCCAGGCGAACGCATCGGTCTCCCCATGCTTGGCGACTCCCGCATTGTTCACGAGCACATCGAGGCGGCCGACCTGCTCGACAACGGACGTGATGAGCGCCCCCGGAGCCGCGAGATTCTCCATGTCCGCCTGCATATAGTGGACCTTGCGTCCGCCACCCGCGGCCTCGATCTCGGCGATGGCTTCCGGCCGCGGCGTCCGCGAACTGGCGACGACCTGCGCGCCCGCCTCCGCCAGCGCCTTGGCGATGCCTAGTCCAATGCCGCGGCTTGCCCCGGTGACCAGCGCCACCTTCCCGTCCAGCCGGAAACGCTCAAGGATCATGCTTCCCCTCCCTCGTGCTGCGAGGGGTATAGCAAGCGACAGCCCCGTGGTCAGCCGCTCGATTGCCTTGCGCGAGGCGGCATGCGAAGCTTTGACCAACTGGTCAAAAGGAGCTGCGGCGATGCTGATCGGGGTCCCCAGGGAGATCAAGAACCACGAGTATCGGGTGGGCCTGACGCCCGAGAGCGTGGTGGAACTCGTCCATGCCGGTCACAAGGTCCTGATCGAGACCGAAGCGGGGCTCGGGATCGGCGCGACCGACGAAGACTACGCGGCCGCAGGCGCCGATATCGCCCCGGACGCAGCAGCCGTCTTCGCCGCCGCGCAGATGATTGTGAAGGTAAAGGAGCCACAGGCGGTCGAGCGGGCGCGGCTCAGGGCTGACCAGATCCTCTTCACCTACCTCCATCTCGCGCCGGACGACGAGCAGACCGCCGACCTGCTCAGGTCCGGCGTCACGGGCATCGCCTACGAAACGGTGACCGACCCGTCCGGCGCCCTGCCCCTGCTCAAGCCTATGAGCCAGG
>JAGRGD010000271.1 GCA_020445665.1 Rhodocyclaceae bacterium | reverse complement strand
TCAATGTCTGCCTGCGCAAGGTCGATCCGGCCCTGATCTTCGAGCTGATCCGCAAGCACCGGGTCACCCACATGTGCGGCGCGCCGATCGTCTACGGCATGCTGATCAACGCCCCGGCCCAGCTGCGCGACGGCGTCGGGCACACGGTGAGCGGCCTGATCGCCGGCGCCGCGCCCCCGGCCGCGATCATCGAGGGTGCCGAGCAGATGGGCTTCGACATCACCCACGTCTACGGACTGACCGAGACCTACGGCCCCGCCTCGGTGTGCGCCAAGCACCCGGAATGGATGGACCTGCCCATCGACCGCCGCGCCGAGCGCAACGGGCGGCAGGGCGTGCGCCACCACATGCAGGAGGCGGTCACGGTGCTGGACCCCATCGACATGCACCCGGTCCCGGCCGATGCCGAGACCATGGGCGAGATCATGTTCCGCGGCAACATCGTCATGAAGGGCTACCTGAAGAACGAGAAGGCCACGCGGGAGTCCTTCGCCGGCGGCTGGTTCCACACCGGCGACCTGGCCGTGATGCACACCGACGGCTACGTCAAGATCAAGGACCGCTCCAAGGACGTGATCATCTCGGGCGGCGAGAACATCTCGTCCCTCGAGGTCGAGGAGGTCCTGTTCCGTCATCCGGCCGTGATGATGGCTGCCGTGGTCGCCCGCCCCGACGAGAAGTGGGGCGAGGTGCCGGCCGCCTATGTCGAGGTGAAGGAGGGGGCCGACGTCACGGTCGAGTCGATCATCGAGCACTGCCGCGGCCACCTGGCCCGCTACAAGGTGCCCAAGCATGTGGAGTTCTGCGTGCTGCCCAAGACCTCCACCGGGAAGATCCAGAAGTTCGTGCTGCGCGAGCAGGCGAAGTCGGCTTCCGCCATCGACGCCTGAGGAGAGCAACCATGAAGATTCTCGTACCGGTGAAGCGGGTCGTCGATTACAACGTCAAGGTCCGGGTCAAGGCCGACCAGAGCGGCGTCGAGCTCGCCAACGTCAAGATGGCCATGAACCCCTTCGACGAGATCGCCATCGAGGAGGCCGTGCGGCTGAAGGAAGCCGGCGTCGCCAGCGAGGTGGTGGCCGTGTCCTGCGGCGTGCCCGCCTGCCAGGAAACGCTGCGCGCGGCGCTGGCGATCGGCGCCGACCGGGCCGTGCTGGTGACCAGCGTGGTCGAGCTGCAGCCCCTGGCCGTCGCCAAGATCCTCAAGGCCATCGTCGAAAAGGAGGCGCCGTCGCTGGTGATCCTCGGCAAGCAGGCCATCGACGACGACGCCAACCAGGTCGGCCAGATGCTGGCTGCACTGCTCGACTGGCCCCAGGCCACCTTCGCGTCGAAGGTGGAAGCATCCGACGGCCAGGTCCGCGTGACCCGCGAGATCGACGGCGGGCTCGAGACCCTCGCCATGCCGCTGCCGGCCGTCATCACGACGGACCTGCGCCTGAACGAGCCGCGCTACGCGACGCTGCCGAACATCATGAAGGCCAAGAAGAAGCCCCTCGAGACGGTCGCCGGCGAGAGCCTGGGCGTGGATCTCGCGCCGCGCCTGACGACCCTCAAGGTGGTGGAACCGCCCAGCCGCAAGGCCGGCAT
Source organism: Rhodocyclaceae bacterium (assembly GCA_020445665.1). Classification (GTDB taxonomy): domain Bacteria; phylum Pseudomonadota; class Gammaproteobacteria; order Burkholderiales; family Rhodocyclaceae; genus Cognatazoarcus. Next base: position 24,537 of record JAGRGD010000271.1, on the reverse strand, counting down.
CCTCGTCGCCGACGTGGCCCAGCTGGTCGACAAGCTCAAGAACGAAGCCCAGGTGCTCTGACCGATTGACACCGGCCGGAGCCGATCGTGACCCGCCCATGCGGGTCCGCGAGGTGGCCGGCCGACCCCAGGAGGGAACGATGACAACACTCGTGATTGCCGAACATGACAACGCCTCGTTGCGGTCCACCACCCGCAACGCCATCACCGCGGCCCGCCGCCTCGACGGCGAGGTCCACGTGCTGGTGGCCGGCGGCGGCTGCAGCGCCGCCTGTGAAGCCGCCGCAGGTATCGAGGGCGTGGACAAGGTGCTGTGCGCCGACCAGCCGGCCTGTACCGACCAGGGGGCCGAAGCCCTCGCCTCGCTGGTGGTCGCGATGGTCAAGGCCGGCACCGTGGCCTATACCCACATCCTGGCGCCGGCCAGTACCTTCGGCAAGAACGTCACGCCGCGGGTCGCCGCGCTGCTCGACGTGGCCCAGGTCTCGGACGTGGTCGCGATCGAGGATGCGAACACCTACGTCCGGCCGATCTACGCCGGCAACGCGCTGGCCACCGTGCGCAGCGACGACGGCATCCAGGTGCTGACGGTCCGTACGACGGCCTTCGACGCCGCGGCCGATGGCGCGGCCGCGCCGGTCGAGGCCGTGTCGATCGAGGCGGCCGCCGGTGGCTCGAGCCTCGTCGGACGGCAGCTCACCGAGAGCGCGCGGCCCGAGCTGGGCGCCGCCAAGACCATCGTCTCTGGCGGGCGCGGCCTGGGCAACGGCGACAACTTCCAGGCCCTGCTCGAACCGCTGGCCGACCGCCTCGGCGCGGCGCTCGGCGCCAGCCGTGCGGCAGTCGATGCCGGCTTCGTGCCCAACGACTACCAGGTCGGCCAGACCGGCAAGATCGTCGCCCCCCAGCTCTATGTGGCGGTCGGCATCTCGGGCGCCATCCAGCACCTGGCCGGCATGAAGGACTCGAAGGTCATCGTGGCGATCAACAAGGACCCGGAGGCGCCGATCTTCCAGGTGGCCGACTACGGCCTGGTGGGCGACCTGTTCGATGTGGTGCCGCAACTGACCGCGGCGCTGGGCTGAGGGTGGGCGCATGTCGAATGATCTGCTCAGCAGCCTCGAGGTCGGCGCCAGCGCGTCGATCGCCAAGACCATCACCGACGCCGACATCGTGCTCTTCGCCGGCGTCTCCCTCGACACCAACCCGGCGCACCTCGACGAGGTACAAGCGAGCGCCTCCCGATTCGGTGGCCGCATCGCCCACGGCATGCTCTCAGCCGGCCTGATCTCGGCCGTGCTCGGCACCCGCCTGCCCGGGCCCGGCACCGTGTACATGGGCCAGCAGTTGCGCTTCCTGGCGCCCGTGCGGCCCGGCGACACGGTCTGTGCAACCGCCACCGTCACCGCGATCGACCCCGAGCGGCGACGCGTCACCCTGAGCACCACCTGCCACGTGGGCGACACCACCGTCATCGACGGCGAGGCGCTCGTGTGGGTCCCGGCCCCGAACTGAGGAGAGAAAGCCCATGAGCACCTACATCGCCCCCGTGCGCGACATGCTGTTCGCGATGAACGAGCTGGCCGGCCTGGACGAGATCGCCACGCTGCCCGGCTACGAGGAGGCCACCCCCGATCTGGTCGAGGCGATCCTCGACGAGGCCGGCAAGTTCGCCACCGAGGTCCTGGCCCCGATCAACGCCTCCGGCGACCGGCAGGGCAACCGCTGGGTCGACGGCGAGGTCTTCACCGCGGAAGGCTTCGGCGACGCCTACCGGACCTTCTGCGAAACCGGCTGGAACGGCATGCCGGCCGCCACCGAGTTCGGCGGCCAGGGCCTGCCGATCACCGTCTCGACCGCGGTGCTCGAGATGTGGAAGTCCGCCAACATGTCCTTCTCCCTGTGCCAGATGCTGACCCTGGGCGCCGTGGAGGCCATCGCCCACCACGGCTCGGACACCCTCAAGGCGACCTTCCTGCCGGCCATGGTCGAAGGCCGCTGGACCGGCACGATGAACCTCACCGAGCCCCAGGCGGGCTCCGACCTGGCCGCCGTGCGCAGCCGGGCCGAGCCCCGCGAGGACGGCAGCTACGCCATCTCCGGCACCAAGATCTTCATCACCTGGGGCGAGCACGACATGGCCGAGAACATCGTGCACCTGGTGCTCGCCAGGCTGCCCGATGCGCCGCCGGGGGTGAAGGGAATCTCCCTCTTCGTCGCGCCCAAGTTCCTGGTCAATGCCGACGGCAGCCTCGGCGCGCGCAACGATCTGGTTTGCGCGTCGATCGAGCACAAGATGGGCATCCACGCCAGCCCGACGGCGGTGATGGCCTTCGGTGAGAAGGAGGGTGCCATCGGCTATCTGGTGGGCGAGCCCAACCGCGGCCTCGAGTACATGTTCACGATGATGAACCATGCCCGGCTGAACGTCGGCCTGGAGGGCGTCGCGATCTCCGAGCGGGCCTACCAGCAGGCCCTGGGCTATGCCCGCGAGCGGATCCAGGGCCGCATCATCGGCGACAGGTCCGGCGACAAGAAGCCGATCCTGCATCACCCGCACGGGCGCCGCATGCTGATGGACAGGAAGGTCCGCACCGAGGCGACGCGGGCGCTGGCCTACTACGTGGCCGGGTGCATGGACCGCGCCAAGGCGAGCGCCGACAGCGAGACCCGCGCCGCCAACGAAGCGCGGCTCGAGCTGCTGACGCCGGTGGTCAAGGGGTGGTGCACCGAGGTCGCCCAGGGGGTGACCTGGAACGGCATCCAGGTGCATGGCGGGATGGGTTTCATCGAGGAGACGGGCGCCTGCCAGCACATGCGCGACGCCCGCATCACGACCATCTACGAGGGCACCACGGCGATCCAGGCCAACGACCTGATCGGTCGCAAGGTGGCGCGTGAAGGCGGCCACGCCATGCGCAGCCTGATCGAGGAGATGTCGGCGAGCCGGGCCACGCTCGAGGCCCACGCCGACGTCCAGCTGCGCAAGATCGGGGCGGCGGTCGGACGCAGTATCCAGGCCCTCACCGAGGCGACCGACTGGCTGCTGACGGCGTACGAGCCCCGTCCCCAGCAGGCGGCGGCCGGCGCGGTGCCCTTCCTGAAGCTGACCGGCACGGTGGTCGGCGGCTGGCTGATGGCCCGTCTGGCCCTGTCTGCCCACGCTCGCATGGACGCCGACGACGCGGAATTCCGCGGCGCCAAGCTGGTCAGCGCGCGCTACTTCGCCGAGCACGTGCTGCCCGAGGTGCAAGCCCTGCGCGACGCGGTGGTCGGCGGGGCCGAGTCGGTGCTGGCACTGCCCGAGACCCTGTTCTGATGCGCGCGGCCAGAGGGATCCGGTCGGGACGGGGAGGGCGCCCATGACGCGCGAGGTGATGGACTACGACGTGGTCATCGTCGGCGCCGGGCCCTCGGGGCTCAGCACCGCGATCCGGCTCAAGCAGCTCGCCGCCGACGAGGGTGCGGAGATTTCGGTCTGCGTGGTGGAGAAGGGCTCCGAGGTCGGCGCCCACATCCTCTCCGGCGCGGTGATCGAGACCCGCGCCCTGGACGAGCTGCTGCCCGACTGGCAGGCCCTCGGCGCGCCGCTCAACACGCCGGTGGTGGAGGACCGCTTCCTGCTGCTGTCGGAGAGCGGGGCGCGCAAGCTGCCCACACCGCCGCAGATGCACAACGAAGGCAACTACATCGTCAGCCTCGGCAATGTGGTGCGCTGGCTGGGCGAGCAGGCCGAGGCGCTGGGCGTGGAGATCTACCCCGGCTTCGCGGCGGCCGAGCTGCTCGTCGAGGACGGTATCGTGCGCGGTGTCGCGACCGGCGACATGGGCGTGACGCGGGAGGGCGAACCCGGCCCGAACCACCAGCCGGGCATCGAGCTGCGGGCGCCCCACACGGTGTTCGCGGAAGGGTGCCGGGGCTCGCTGAGCCAGTCGCTGATGGCGCGCTTCCAGCTGCGTGTGGACAGCGACCCGCAGACCTACGGCCTCGGCATCAAGGAACTGTGGGAGGTGGACCCTTCGGTGCATCGACCCGGCCTGACCCTGCACACCATCGGCTGGCCCTTGCGCGCCGACACCTACGGTGGCTCCTTCCTCTACCACCTGGAGAACCATCAGGTGGCGGTGGGCTTCGTCGTCGGGCTCGATTACGCCAACCCGCACCTGTCGCCCTTCGAGGAGTTCCAGCGCTTCAAGACCCACCCCGCGATCCGGGGCGTGTTCGAGCAGGGCCGGCGCATCTCCTACGGTGCCCGTGCCCTCAATGAGGGGGGCTTCCAGTCGCTGCCGAAGCTGGTCTTCCCGGGCGGCATGCTGGTGGGGGACGCGGCGGGCTTCCTCAACGTGCCGAAGATCAAGGGCACCCACATGGCCATGAAGTCCGGCATCGTCGCGGCCGAGGCGCTCCACGCCCACCGGGCGGGGCAGGGCGGCAGCGTCGTCGCGGGCTACCCCGAGCGGCTCCGGCAGAGCTGGCTGTGGGACGAGCTGCGCGGCGTGCGCAACATCCGCCCCTCGTTCCGCTGGGGCCTGTGGGGCGGCCTGGCCTACAGCGCGCTCGATACCTACGTGCTGCGTGGTCGCGCGCCCTGGACGCTGCGCAACCACGCCGACCACACCGCCCTGAAACCCGCCTCGGCCTGCCGGCCCATCGACTACCCGAAGCCCGACGGAAAGATCAGCTTCGACCGGCTCTCGTCGGTGTTCATCTCGGCGACCAACCACGCCGAGGACCAGCCCTGCCACCTTCGCCTGAAGGACGAGGCGCTGCCGATGTCGGTGAACCGCGCGCTCTTCGACGCGCCCGAGCAGCGCTACTGCCCGGCCGGCGTGTACGAAATCGTCGAGGACGCGGGCGCAGCCCGCCTGCAGATCAACGCCCAGAACTGCCTGCACTGCAAGACCTGCGACATCAAGGACCCGCGCCAGAACATCACCTGGACGCCCCCCGAGGGCGGCGGCGGACCCAACTACCCGAACATGTGACGGACGCCCCGGCGACCGTCGCGCCCAGACCACAAATCAATGGAGAGAGAACCTTGGCCATCCAACGCGCCCACGGCGCCGAGCAACCGTACTGGCCGCTCGGGCCCTTCAAGATCCGACTGCCCCTGATCCACTACCGGTGGGAATACCCGGAGATGATCCAGGGCCTCATCATGTTCGTGGTGGGGCTGGCGATGATCCCGCTGCTGCAGAAGTACCTGGCGATGCCCTACGAGGCGGCACTCGCCTTCTGCGTCATCGCCGGCATCGGCTACATGCTGCCGGCCCTGCTCGGGGTGCCGCTGGTTCCCGGCTGGATCACGCCGGCGATCCCCGTCGTGATCCTCTACCTGCAGGGCTTCGAGCCCGGACCCGAGGCCATCCGCGCGATGTTCGCGCTGCAGATCGAGGTCTGCGTGATCTTCCTGTTCCTCGGCATCACCGGCCTCGGCAACCGGCTGGTGACGCTGATCCCGAACTCGCTCAAGTCCGGCATCATCATCGGCGCCGGCATCGCGGCGATGATGGGCGAACTGAAGGCGGGCGGGCGCATCGACAACACGCCGATCTCGCTGATCATCGGCTCGATCGTCTCGGCCTACGTCCTGTTTTCGCTGTCCTTCAAGAGCATCGTCGAGAAGAGCACGCTGGCCAAGCGCATCTCGAATTTCGGTATGGTGCCCGGCATGGTCCTGGCCATGCTGGTGGGCTGGATCGTGGGTGAGTACCCGTGGCCCGACGTGCAGTGGGGCATCACCCAGCCGGACTTCGCGCTGATGTGGGACTACCTAGTGTTCAGCACCGGCATGCCCGACATGAACACCTTCCTGCTCGCCATCCCGACCGCCCTGATCGCCTACGTGATCGCCTTCGGCGACATCGTCGTCGGCTTCACGCTGGTCAAGCGGGTGGATCACCTGCGGGAGGACGAGAAGATCGAGGAGGGCATCACGCGGGTGCACCTCGTCACCGGCATCCGCAACGCGATGCACGCCTTCTTCGCCCCCTGGCCGGGTCTCGCCGGGCCGCTGTGGACCGCCGCCCATGCCACGGTGGCCGAGCGCTATGCCCTGGGTCGCAAGGCCATGGACTCCATCTACAGCGGCGGCGGCACCTTCTGGGTGACCGGCTTCGTGGCGCTCTTCGCGCTGCCGCTGGTGACCGTCTTCAAGCCGGTGCTGCCGATCGCCCTGTCCCTCACCCTGATCCTGACCGCCTATATCTGCATCATGGTCGGCATGGAGGAACTGAAGAACTCCACCGAGCGGGGCGTGGCGGGCATCGTGGCGGTGACCCTGGCGATGCCCGATCCGAAGTCGACGGTGTACGCGGTGGTGATCGGGCTGGTGCTGTACTTCCTGATCGAGCGTGGGCACCGGATCGGCAACCGGGATGGCGACGATGTCAGCATCCTGGCCGACTCGACGGCCGAGATGGAGGCTGCCGACAGCCACGGGCGACACGTCCGCTGAATCGGCCGTCCGGCGCGCGCCGAGCCATGGCTGCGTGCGCCGCCACGGGGGCCACGTGCCCCCGGTAGTCATTCCCGCGCAGCTTGACCGGCTGCGTCTCCTCTTGACGGCACGCCTGCGTGCCGTCTTTTTTTGTCGGGGATGGCCGTCGATCGTCGGGACCGGAACACGCGCACCGACGCGGAAGATCCGGGACAATGCCTCACCATGAAGGAAAGGGACCGGGACCCCATGAGCGACATCGGTTCGGAGATCATCGCCAGCAAGCTGAGGCCACCGAGCGCCTCGCATCCGTGGATACCGCTGGCGGCCGTCGAGCGCGGTCTGCCGCGACTCCTCGAGGTGCCCCTGACGGTCGTCACGGCGCCTGCCGGCTTCGGCAAGACGACCCAGCTCGCCCTGTGGCAGAAGGGCCTCGCCGCGCAGGGCGTCGCCACGGCCTGGCTGACCCTCGACGCCGACGACGACGAGATCCATCAATTCTTCAGCTATCTGCTCGAGGCGCTCCACGGGCCCTGCGAGGGCGGCGTCGCTCGGGCGCGGGAACTGATCCGCAACGACCCGCTGCTGTCGTACCGGCGGGTCCTGTCGGTGCTGCTGAACGAGATCGGCGAGCACGCGGGGCCGATCGTCCTGTTCCTCGACGACATCCACCTGCTGGCCTCGCCGACCGTCAACGATTACCTCTACCGGCTGGTGCGCTATGCGCCGGCGGCGCTCCACGTGGTGACGGCGGGGCGTACCGAGCCGCTGATCCATGTCAGCCGTTTCCAGATCCAGCGTCACCTCTACCGCCTCGAGGTGGACGACCTGCGTTTCACCGAGGCCGACGTGCAACGCTTCTTCGCCGAGGTGGTCGGCCAGCCGCTGGGGGCGGACGAGGCGGGAGATTTGTGGCGCCTGACCGAGGGCTGGGTGGCGGGCATCCAGCTCGCCTCGATCGCGCAGCACGCCCAGGGCGACCCCCGCGCGATCGCTGACGGGCTGGCCGGCGCGAGCCGCGAGATCGCGGTGTACCTCACCGAGAACGTGCTCGCCGACATGCCCGCCTGCCTGGTGGACTTCATGCTGCGGGTGTCGGTGTTCGACCGCGTCTCCGGGCCTCTGGCCGCCCACGCCACCGGCGTGGCCGAAGCCGCCGGCTTGCTCGAGGAGCTGGCCCAGCGCAACCTCTTCATCGCGGCCCTCGACGAGCGCCATGAGTGGTACCGCTTCCATGCCCTGTTCCTCGACTACCTGCGGGCCCGCGCGCGGCGGGAGATGCCGGACAGCCTGATCGAGGTGCATGACCGCGCGAGCGAGTACTTCGCCGAGGCCGGGCGCTGGCAGGAGGCCGTCCGCCATGCGCTGGCCGCCGGCCAGGAGCGCAAGGCGGCGGCCTGGGTCGAGCGCTGCGCGATGGACCTCATCCACCGCAGCGCGCTGCGCACCGTGATCGGCTGGCTGGGCCGCCTGCCCGCGCGCGTCATCGAGGGCAGCGTGCGCCTGCGCCTGGCCCAGGCCTGGGCCTATGCCCTGGGGCTTCAGCCCGGCGACGCGGTCCAGTCGCTCGCCGCCCTCGAGCAGGACCTGGCCAGCGGCCGCCTGCCGAGCGAGGCCGACACCACGCTCAAGACCGAGATCCTGTCGGTGCGGGCGATTACCGCCGGCCTGAAGGACGACTCCACCGAGTCGGTCGGCCTGGCGCGCCAGGTGCTCGCCCTCGGGCCGGAACCGGGCTCCTGGGTCGAGCGTATCGCCCACACCGCGCTGGTCTTCGGGCTCGCCTACGAGAATGGCTTCGAGGAGGCCCGCGAGCTGCACGCGCGGGTCAAGCGCAGTCACGGCGGCTGGCGCGACGAACCGACCTATGCCGGCGTGTACCAGCAGTGCATGTTCGGCCTCAGCGCACTGATCGAGGGGCGCCTGCTCGATGCCGAGGCGGCCTTCGCCTCGGCCCTGCGCCGCGGCGAGGACGAGGTGGGCATGGAATCTGCCGCGGCCGTGCTGCCCGCCGGCTACCTCAGCACCATCCTCTTCGAGTGGAACGAGCTGTCGCAGGTGGAGAGTCTGCTCAAGGGGCGGCTGAGCACGGCGCTGGGGGTCTGCGCGAACGGCTCGGTGAGTCGCTTCAGCGTCTCGCTGATCCGGCTGCTGCGGCACCAGGGCAAGATCGACCAGGCGCTGCACGTGATCGACCGCGCCTCCCGCGTCGCGCGGGAGCGGGGCTGGCTGCGCCTGCTCTCGGCCTGCCAGGCCGAGGCGATCCGGCTGATGCTCGACGATGGCGACGTGCTGCGGGCCAACCGGACCCTCGACGTGCTGCTGCGCTCGGTGCCGCGCCGCGCGCCGACGCCACCCGGCTCATTCATCGAGGTGCGGTTCAACCTCGTGATGAGCATGGCACGGGTCATGGACAAGAAGGGCTACGCCGAGGACGCCGAACTGCTCGTCGGCGAGCTGTGTCCGGAGCTGGAGGCGCTGGGCTGCCACTACCATCTCGCCCATGCGCGGATTCTGCTCGCGACGGTGCTCGAACGGGACGGCCGCCCCGCCCCGGCCGATGCGGCGCTGGCCTCGGCGCTGGCCTACGGGCAGGGCAACGGGCTGGTGCGAGCCGTGGCCGACGCCGATCCGTGCATCGCCGACGTGCTGGCGCGCCTGCGCGGAAGCGCGGAGCCGGGCGGGGCGGGGGCCGGGCTCGACGGCTGGTATCTGGGCGACCTGGCCGAGCGCCTCGGCGGGGTGGCCGGCGCGCCGGCGTTCCCGCCACCGGGCGGCGATGGGGAGGGCTTCCTTCGACCGCGCGAGCGCGAGATCCTGCTGCTGCTGGCGAGCGGCCTCTCCAACAAGGCCATCGCGCAGAAGCTCTGCCTCTCGCCCGAGACGGTCAAGTGGCACTTCAAGAACATCTTCCGCAAACTCAACGTCAGCTCCCGGGTGCAGGCCGTGCGCTGGGCGCAGGAGCACGTCCCCCCATCCGGCCCGACCCCACCGCTTCAGGCCGGCGACTGACCGACGAGGCGCCCCGCCGCCTCCGCCGCGGCGCCGACGTAGGCCGGGTCGGCGTGGATCAGGGCGAGGGTCATCGCCCCCTCGATCAGCAGCATCAGCTGGCGCGCCGTGGTCTCGGCCGCCGGATGGCCCAGCGAGCCCAGCGCCGTGGCGAGGCTCGCCTCCACGGCGCCCTTGTGCCGGCGTGCGGCGCGCCGGGCCGGGTGGCCCGGCAGGTCGGCGAACTCGAGGGCCGCGCGGCTGAACCCCGAACCGCGCCAGCCGGCGCGCTCCACCCAGCGCGCGAGGCCGACGAAGAGCCCCTCGACCATCGCGGCGGGTGAGCCCGCGGCGGGGTCGAGCCAGTGCTCGATGCGGGCGATCATCAGCGCGTGCTGCTGGGCCAGAACCGCGTCGAGGAGGCTGTCCTTGCTGTCGAAGTGCTGGTAGAGCGTGCGCTTGGTGATCCCGGCGCGTGCCGCGATGGCATCCACGCTGGCGCGGGCGAAGCCCGACGCGTAGCACTGCTGATAGGCGCCATCGAGGATCCGTTGGCGGGTTTCGCTGGCCTGTCGGCGCATGGGGGCGGCTCCGGTAAAAGGTATACCGACGAGTGAGTGTACTTGATCGGCATCGGCCCCTAGATTGCGGTGCATGGCGCCTGCGGGCGCGTCACCACGACAGGAGAAGACGATGCCGGCGCCAACCACGATCCGGGAACTGCGGGTGCGGGCCGTCAGGGTCCCGATGGCCGAGCCCCACCGAACCGCCAGCGGCGTGATCCAGGAATCCCCCCTGGTGCTGGTGGATGCCCTGACCGACGACGGCGTGACCGGCCACGCCTACGTGTTCTGCTACGCCAGCCTGGCCCTGAAGCCCACGGCCGGGCTGGTGTCCGCCCTCGCGCCCCTCGTCGTAGGCCAGCCCCTGGCGCCGCGGGTGATCCGCCAGACCCTCGCCCAACGTTTCCGCCTGCTCGGTCCCCAGGGTCTGACCGGCATCGCGATGGCCGCAATCGACATGGCCCTGTGGGACGCCCTGGCGCGCACCCAGGGGCTGCCCCTGGTGCGGCTGCTCGGTGGCGCCCCGAGGCCGATACCGGCCTACGGTGCCATCGGCTTCGATGGCGAAGTCGAGTCGGCCCGGGTCGCGGAGCGGTGGGCGACGCGGGGGCTGGGTGGCGTCAAGGCCAAGATCGGTTATCCGACCGTGGCGGAGGACGTCGCGGTGGTGCGCGCCATCCGCCGGGCGGTCGGCGACGATGTGGCGGTGATGGTGGACTACAACCAGTCCCTGAGCCCGACCGAGGCGATCGAGCGCGGGCGCCGCCTGGCCCCCTTCGACCTGGCCTGGATCGAGGAGCCGACCCTGGCCCACGACCACACCGGACACGCCCGGATCGCGCGCGAGCTGGCGACCCCGATCCAGTGCGGCGAGAACTGGTGGGGACCGCTGGAGATGCGCCAGGCCATCGACGCCTCGGCCTGCGACCTGATGATGCCCGACGTCATGAAGATCGGCGGCGTCAGCGGCTGGCTCGAGGCGGCCGCCCTCGGGGCCGCGCACGGCATCCGCCTGTCCAACCACCTCTTCGTCGAGGTGAGCACCCACCTGCTCGCCATGACACCCACCGCACACTGGCTGGAATACGCCGACTGGTTCAACCCGATCCTCGCGACCCCCCAGACCCTCGTCGACGGGTGCGCGACGCCCGACGAGCGCCCCGGATCCGGCATCGAGTGGGACGAGGACGCCGTGGCGCGATATCTCGAGGCCTAGGTTCCGTGGCCCCTTGCGTGATGGCGGCGGCAACCGCCTTGTCGCCCGCGAACACGAGCCCGTCGCGATCCGCCAGTCCAAGGTCCACCGACCCCGGCAGACAGCCCGGGGCGCGTTGCGTGTCCGATGGCCCGCGGTCGATTGGCCATGAAATGCGCTTAGAATCATGCGGCCATTTCGCGAGCGGGCGCCCTGTCGTGCGCCGAGGGGGGGAGATGACGGATGGAAACCGATGGCCGTCCAGCCCGGCCGGGGAGGGCGGCGCGTACTGGGCCGGGGAGCGCGGCGGTATTCCCCGCAGCACGCGGCCCGACTGGGTCGATCCGCTGGCGGGCTTCTGGCATGTCGCGAGCGACGGTGATCTCGTGATTGTCAAAGGGGATGGCCGGGAGACCTTCGCCTGGTCGCTGGCCACCGGGGAACTGGCCTGGCGCACGGGCAAGCTGCCGGGCAACAGCACGGGTTTCGTCGTTCTGGCGGATGATCAGGTGCTCGCCGGCGACGTGGTGCTCGACCGCGCCACGGGTGAAAGCCTGCGCGACCTGAAGACGCTTTTTGGACCCGAGCCGCTGTATCGCTATCCCCGGAACCTGGCCGCCGAAGGCGGGTTCTTGCGGGATATCCGCCATGCGGGCGACACCATCGAGGCAGGCTGGGTGGGCTTCGACGGGCGGATCCGCACGATGCCGATTCCGGCCCGACCCGCGCTGGTGGACGCCTCGGGCCGCTTGGTGATCGGGACGGGCAGGGGGAGCGACATCCACGGTTTCGAGGTCGAGACCGGCAAGACGGTGTGGCGGCACGAACTGCCTTGGCCCGATCCGGCGAAGAAGGTGATTGGCGGTCTGTGCCGGGTCGCGAACCGGCTGTACGTCCTGTACATGGGCGCCAGTGTGCGCTGCCTGGACGTGAGCTCGGGCGAGGAGCTGTGGGACTGGCAGGAGTCCGATGTGCCCGATGCCTGGCACCCGGACTACTGCGGCGAGAACGTTCGCTGTGATTTCCTCGCCGCCTGTGGTGACCGGGTCTATGTCGGCCGGAACCGGCATGCGAGCCAGGCGGGTCAGATCCGTGTCCATGAGGCCGGGAGCGGGGAAGTGGAGTCGGTCTGGGAGCTGGAGACCGGCATCGTGCGCGGCTGCCTGGCGGGCGACCTGCTGTTCACCCTCGAGCCGGACAAAATGTACCGGGACGAGCGGCCCGTGGCACGGGACCGCTACACCGGCGACATCGTCTGGCGGGCCGCGCAGACCTTCGACCACGCGGTGGCGATCGTGTCGGCCGGTGACCGGGTGCTGTATTCGGGCTCGGATTCGGTCATACAGTGCTTCGCGTGGAATGCCCCGTATCGCTCGCCTGCGCGGCCGGCAGGCCAGGGTCACACCACCGTGTAGTAGCTCCAGCGGCGTTCGCCGTGCTTGCAGAGCCGCCCCTCCCGGTGCAGCTTCTTGAGCAGATACGAGGCGCGGGCGTGGTCCACCCCCAGCGCGGCCTGGGCGCCGGTGTTGTCGATGCGGCCGGCGCTCCGCGCCGCCTCGATCAGGCGCTGTTCGTCCTGGCCGGCCCAGGTAGGTGGCGCCGCGGCGGGCACCTGGGCTGCTGGTGCCGTGCCGGGGCTCGTGACCGCGCGGCCATGGAAGTGCAGGTGCCCGACCTCGATCGGCGCGCCGCGGGAGGCGATCAGGGCGTACTCGATCAGATTGCGCAGCTCGCGCACGTTGCCCGGATAGTCGTAGGCCGTCAGGGCGGCCAGCGCCTCGGGTGCGATGCGCGGGGTGTCGCGGCCCATCTGGCTCGACAGCAGTCGCAGGAAGTGTTCGACCAGGGCGGGCATGTCCTCGCGACGCTCCCGCAGCGGCGGCAGCGTGATCGCGTAGCCGGCGAGGCGGAAATAGAGATCGCGACGAAAGCGGCCGCTGGCGACGCGGCCGGCGAGGTCCACATTGGTCGCGGCGACGATGCGCACGTCCACCTGGCGGGGGGCGCCGCCCCCGATCGGGGCGACGATGCCGTCCTCGATCACCCGCAGCAGCTTGGCCTGCAGGCGGGGCTCCAGGTCACCGATCTCGTCGAGGAAGAGGGTGCCGCCATCGGCCTGCTGGAAGTAGCCGTGGCGGGTGCCGGCGGCGCCGGTGTAGGCGCCCTTGCGGTGGCCGAAGAACTCCGCGTCGGCGAGCTCGGCCGGGATCGCCGAGCAATTGACGGCGATGAAGGGCTGGGCGCGGCGGGCGCTGCCGAAATGAATCGCGCGGGAGACCAGCTCCTTGCCGGTGCCGCTCTCGCCGAGCACGACCACGTGGGTGCGCTCCGCACCCTGCAGGCTGCGCACCTCCTCGATCAGGCGGGTGGCCGCCGGGCCACGCCCGACGAAACCTTCGATGCCCCACTGGCCGGCGTCTGCCCGGGTGATCGCCGACAGGCGCTCGTCGGACAGGGACAGCTCGTCCTCGAGGCGCTGCCGCCGCTCGATCTGTTCCTGCAGTTCCCGGTTGAGGGAGAGGAGGCGCTGGTTGCGGGCCTCGAGTTCCCGCTGCTGCTCCACCAGCGTGATGTGCACGCGGATGCGGGCCAGGACCTCCTCCCGCTGGAGGGGCTTGGAGAGAAAGTCGATGGCGCCGGCCTCGAAGCCGGCCACTTTGCTGGCGGTATCGGTCAGCGCGCTCATGAAGATGACCGGCACGTCCCGCGTCCGCGCTGCCTGTTTCAGTCGCCGGCAGACGGCGTAGCCGTCCATGCCCGGCATCATCACGTCGAGCAGCACCAGGGTCGGCGGGCGCTCGGCGGCCAGGTGGAGGGCGTCTTCGCCACAGGTGGCCACCACCAGCTCGAGGCCGCTGTCGGCGAGGTGGGCGATCAGGATGTCGAGGTTGTCGGGCTTGTCGTCGACGACCAGAACCCGGGGCAGGGCGCTCAAGGGGGGTGTCTCCGCGACACGATGTTTATAGGAGTCTATCGATAAAATCAGGACTGCATAAGCGTTATAGGCGATATTGTGCCGATGGAGGGCGATAAAGCCCTCGCAGGCGGGCAAAACGGGCTGGTGCGCTTTGTGCACAGGTCAAGCCGTCGCGCTACCCACAGGCCGCAGCATGCACTGGACTCATGACACCAACCGGCAGACGCCGATCGTCCTTGCCATCGACGACGTCCCCGCCAACCTGGACGTCCTCGTGGCGCACCTGCTCCAGGAGGCCATCGAACTGACCGTGGCCCTGTCCGGCGAGGAGGGGCTGGAACTGGCCGACTCGCTCCGCCCCGACCTGATCCTGCTCGACGTGATGATGCCGGGCATGGACGGCTTCGAGGTCTGCCGCCGCCTGAAGGCGAATCCGGAACTGGCGGACATCCCGGTGCTGTTCCTGACCGCCGTGGACGAAGAGGTCGAGATCGAGCGCGGCTTCGCGCTCGGCGCCGTCGACTACGTGCACAAGCCCTACTCGATCCCGATCCTGAAGGCACGCATGCACAACCACCTGGCCCTCAAGCGCAAGAGCGACCAGCTGGCCCTGCTGGCCCGCACCGACGGCCTGACCGGCGTGGCCAACCGGCGCCACTTCGACGAGGGCTTCGCCAGCGAGTGGCAGCGGGCCCGCCGGCACGGGCGGACCCTGTCGCTGGTGCTGGTCGATGTGGATCACTTCAAGCGCTTCAACGACCGCTATGGCCACGGCGAGGGAGACCGCTGCCTCAAGCGGGTGGCCGGCGCGCTCGACGGCTGCATCCGGCGGCCGGGCGACCTGCTGGCGCGCTTCGGCGGCGAGGAGTTCGTGGCCCTCATGCCCGATACCGAGGCCGCCGCGGCACTCACCATCGCCGAGCGGATGCGGGAGGCGGTGGGGCGCCTGGCCATCGAACACGCCGAGAACAGCGCCTGCCGCCACGTCACGATCAGCATCGGCGTGGCCACCGTCCGGCCCACGCCGACGTGCCAGCCCGAGGACCTGCTCAAGGCCGCCGACGACTGCCTCTACCGGGCCAAGGGCGGCGGGCGCAACCAGGTTGCCGTGGCGTCGAGCCAGGAGGCCGCGCGATGACGCCGAATCGTCTGATGCGCCACCTGACCGCGGGCGTCCTCGTGCTCGCCTGCCTGCCGGGCATGGCGGCCAGCCACGACGATCCCGAGCTGCTGGCGCTGCTCGACCTGCTCGAGGAGCAGACCACCCTGGCGACCCGCACCCGCATGAACGCGGATTTCGTGCCGGGCATGGTGACGGTGCTGCAGGGCGACGACATGCGTGCCCGGGGCATGACGACGGTCGGCGATGCGCTCGGGCAGGTGGCCGGTTTCCACGTCACGGTCAATAACGTCGGCGACACCCGCGCCATCGTGCGGGGCATCGGGGCCACCCTCGCCGCCACCAACCTGAAGGTGATGCTCGACGGCGTGGTCGCCAATCGGCCCACCGACGGCTCGGCGGACTGGGTCATGCGCCTGCCGATCTCCCAGGTGGACCGCATCGAGGTGATCCGGGGGCCGGGCTCCGCGGTCTATGGCGGATTCGCCTTTTCCGGCGTCGTCAACGTGCTGACCCGGGACGGCACGGCGGCGGGGCTCGGCGGTGGCAGCCACGCCGCGCGGCGCGGCGATCTGCGCCTCGAGCGCGGGGAGGCCGGGTCTGGCCGCCTGCGCCTGAGCGCCGGTGCCTGGCGGACGGCCGACAGTGGCCTGCAGACCAATCCGGACAACTTCGCGGGCAACGGCCGCGGCTATTCGCCGGGGCAGGTCTTCGACGGCGAACACGGCCGCTATGCCCTGGCGACCCTCGAGGCCGGCGGCTATCGCCTGCAGCTGCGCCACGCGACCCTGGTGCGCGGTGGGGGCTACGGCCGCACCGCGGCCATCCCCGAGGGCCTCACGCCCCGGCGCGAGAGCGTATCCGGCCTTCACCTCAGCAAGACCTGGTCGCCGTCCGAGCGCCTCGAGATCGCCGCCAGCGCCGGCCTCCAGGAAACCGATCTGGAGCAGGCTGCGAACATCCCGATTCCCGCCGGCGCGGGGCCGGTCGGCAGCCCTTTGTCGCGCGGCGGTGAAGTGATCCGCCGCACCGGCAACTCGGACCAGGTGGTGGAGGCCGAACTGGCGGCCCGCTGGCGGGCGGGCGAGGCACAGCGGATCTACGTGGGGCTGGCCCATGCGCGCAGCCGGGTGACCGGTGCCTTCGCGACCCAGACCGGCCCGGACGGGCGCGTGGTCTATCAGCCACCCAACCGCACGCCGGTGCTGGCCGGCTCCAGCCGGGCGCTGACCAGCCTCACCCTGCAGGACCAGGTGGCCCTGACCGAGCGGGTGGAGGTCACCCTCGGCCTGCGCCACGACCACTACGACGACTGGGGCGGCAAGACATCGCCGCGGCTGGCGGCGGTGTGGCGCGCGGGGGACCACCACATCGTCAAGCTGCAGTACGCGGAGGCCTTCCGGCCGCCGACGCTGGAGGAGTACTACCCGGGGCCGGATACCTTCCCGGGGATCGTGCTGACCGGCGATCTCGACGAGGAGCGCATCCGCTCGCTCGAGGCGGCCTACATCTATCGCCGGGCCGACCAGCGCCTGCGCCTGACCGCCTACCGCACCCAGGTGCGCGACATGATCGAGTTCTTCATCGATCCGGGCGCGCCACCGGTCTGGCGCAACCGGGGCGACGTGGCGGTGGCGGGCATCGAGCTGGAGTGGGTGCAGCGCATCGATCGGCACCTGGACTGGTGGGCCAATCTGGCCTACGCCGACGCCACCGACCACCTGGACGCCGATGAACGCCTGCTCGGCGCGGTGGACTGGCTCGCCACGCTGGGGGTCCGCTGGCGCGGTGGGGGGCGGGTTTCCCATGTGCTGGGCGTGAATTACGTGGGTGAGCAGGAGGGCTGGGAGATCCGCACCCGCCAGCCTCAGCGGCGGCGCTTCGACGATTACGCCACCGTGGACTACACCGTCGAGGTGGTCGATCCGGCAGGCTTCGACGGCTTGAGCCTGCGGGCCGGCGTCCGCAACCTAACGGACCAGTTCTACGGCAGCGTCGCGACCCCCGCCCAGTTCCCGCAGGGCCTCACCCACGGCGGCCGGGAGCTGTGGCTGGCCGCCGAGTACCGCTTCTGATGGCAGGCACGGTGAAGGGATTCGACGCATCAGGCGGATGGGGGCGACGGTGACCCGGCCGTCCAGCTCCGCGCGCCGCTTTCTCGCCGCCCAGCTCGCGGTGTTCGCGCTGATGCTCTCGATGCCCAGCGCGAGCCTCGTCGCCCAGTCCTTCGGCGAGCGGCGGGCCCACGTCGGCCTGAAGCTGTTCCGCACGCTGCTGGCGGCAGACACGGGCATCCACGAGCGGGCCGGCAGCGACGGCGATCTGCTGGTCACCTTCCTGCATGTGGACGATTCGCGGGAAGCCGCCAACCATGCGCGCGAGCTGGCCGACCACCTCGACGCCATTCGCGGGCGGTCGATACGGGTCGAGGTGGCCAGCCTGGAGAAGGTGCTGGGCGAGGAATCCTACCGGCCCGCCGCGCTGTTCGTCTCCCAGCGCCTCGCGACGGACGAGATCCGACGCCTGGTGGACTATGCGGTGCGCCGCCACGTCATCGTCTTCTCCCCCTTCGAGGGTGACGTGGAGCGGGGCATACTGGGCGGCATCTCCGTCGAGGCGACCGTGCGCCCCCTCATCAACATGCAGACCCTCTCGGCCAGCGGGCTGGCGATCAAGGCCTTCTACCTGAAGGTCGCCAAGCGCTATGGCGGTGCACAGCCATAGGCCGCCGGCCGCGGCCGGCTCCGTGGCGGGGCGATGGCAGCTGCCGCCGTGGCTCGAGCGTATCGGCGTTCGTCCGCACACGGTCATCAGCCTGATCTTCCTGACCCTGATCGCGTCCTTCGTGCTGTCGCTGACGCGCTACTGGAACAACACCCTCGAGCCGCGCCTCTACGCCACCGCCGAGACCCAGGCACAGATCCTCGCCCAGTCCCAGGCGGCGGCGCTGGTCGAGACCATCGAGCACGGGCAGCCCGAGCGGCTGCACCGGCAGCTGTACGACCTGATGCAGGAAATCCTGATCGTGAAGGACCCGGCGACCGACGGACGCATCGTCCTCGGCCTGTCGCTGCAGATCGACTACGACTCGGTGCCGGTCCCCCGCGGGAGCCTGGAACTGAAGGACGGCATCGCCGACTGCGAACGCTGCTTCCACACTACGATCCCGCTCATCGGCCAGGGTGGCGTGCTGCTCGGCGTGGCGGATTTCGTCCTCAGCCCGCGCTACTTCGAGGCCCTGGCGGGCGACATGCGCTCCAAGCTGATCGCCGAGTCGAGCATGGCGCTGATTCTGATGGTGGTGGTCTGGATCACGATGCTGGCGATGTTCCACAGGCTGCACCGGGCCAAGCTCGCGATCGAGGCCTCCGACAAGGCCAAGACGCGGTTCATGGCCAACGTCACCCACGAACTGCGCACGCCGCTCAACGCGATCCTGGGCTACACCCAGCTCTACAAGCAGGACGAGGACCTGATGGCCCGGCACGGGCCGGGCGTCCAGTCCATCGATCGCAGCGCCGAGCACCTGCTGCTGATGATCAACGACATCCTCGACTTCTCGCGCATGGGCGAGGCGCTGCCGAGCCTCCACCCGAAGGAGGTCGCGCTGCCCGGCTTCCTCTCCACCCTGGTGGAGATGACCGAGGTGCGTGCCCGGCTGCGTGGTGTCCGCCTCGACAGCCGTTTCGGGGCGACGCTGCCCGCGGTCGTGCAGGTGGACGACAAGCGGCTGCGCCAGGTGCTGCTGAACCTGCTCGGCAATGCGGTCAAGTTCACCCAGGATGGCGGCGTGGTCTTCGCGGTCGAGCGGCTCGGTGGAACCGATGGTGGTACCGCGACGCTGCGCTTCAGCGTGCGGGACAGCGGCATCGGTATCGGCCCCACCGAGCTCGACACCATCTTCATCCCGTTCCGGCAACTGGACAACGCCATCACCCGGGCCGAGGGCTCGGGGCTGGGGCTGACGATCAGCCAGCAGCTCGTCCGCCTGATGGGGTCGGAGCTGAAGGTCGAGAGCGAGCCGGGCGTGGGCAGCCACTTCTGGTTCGACGTCGAGGTGCCGGTGCTGGCTGGCCCGGCACCGGCGGCCGAGGCCGCACCGGTGCCCGCCCAGGCGCCCGAGGCGACGCACGACATGCCCCTGCCGCCAGCGGCGCTGCTGGAGGCCCTGTCGGATCAGGCCCAGCGGCACAACGTCCTCGCGGTGCGCAAGGTGCTGGCCGAGATCGAGCGCGACCCGGCCCATGCGGCGTTCGTCGAGTACGTCCAGCCCTACGTGCGAGGCTACCGCTTCCGCCAGCTCGGCGAGTGGCTGGCGACCCTGCGCCAAACGAGCGGGCCGCCCGACGACCGCTAGCGGGGCGGCCCGCCGGACCGCGCGTCGCGATGGGCCCGGCGCGCCGGCCGCCTTGCGGCATGCTTTGGTCGGCTGGCGCTTGGGGGGTAATCTACCCGTCGCCCGGAGTCTCGTCGCCGCCGGGTCCGGACGGCGACCAAGACCGCGGCCATCGACCCTAGCCTGAGTTCCGCCGCACCATGCTCATCGACCTGATCAACAACATCACCTTCCTGGTCGCCCTGACGGCGGCTGCCGGCGCCGTGTTCTCGAGGCTCCAGGGCAGGCAGCTTCAGCGAGGGGCCTTGCTCGGCGTGCTCTTCGGCGCCGTCGCGCTGCTCGGGATGGTCAATCCGGTGCAGTTCGCGCCCGGGCTGATCTTCGACGGTCGCTCCATCGTTCTGGCCGTCGCCGGTGTGGTCGGAGGCGCCATCCCGGCCGCGATCGCTGCCGGCATGGCGGCGCTCTACCGCTACCACCTCGGTGGCATGGGCATGGCCATCGGCATTGTCGTGGTGTTGCAGTCGGCGCTCCTTGGCGTCGTGGCGCGGCGCCTCTGGCTCCGCCGTGGCACCGTGGCGCGGCCGATGCACTACCTGGCCCTCGGGGTGGTGGTGCAGCTGGCGCAGATGCTCGCCTTCACACAGATTCCCGACGGCGCCGGCTACGCCTTTATCGGCCGCGCGTGGTGGCTCCTGCTGGGCCTCTATCCGCTGGCCACGATGCTGCTCTGCATCGTCATCCGCGATTCGGAGCAACACGTGAAGGACCAGCAGGCCCTGCGCGAGTCGCGTGCCACGGCAGATCGGGAGCGGCGCATGCTGCGCACCCTGATCGACACGATGCCCGATCTGGTCTGGGTCAAGGATCCGGAGGGCCGCTATCTGGCCTGCAACCAGCGCTTCGAGGCCCTCTACGACACCCGTGAGCGGGACATCGTGGGCAAGACCGACTACGACTTCGTGGATGCCGAGCTTGCGGAATTCTTCCGGACCAACGACCGGGCGGCGATCGCGCTCGGAAGGGCGCGGACCAACGAGGAAGCCCTGACCTTTGCCGCCGATGGACACCGCGAACTGGTCATGACGACCAAGGCGCCGATGTTCGCGCGGGATGGCTCGCTGATCGGGGTCCTCGGCATCGCCCACGACGTGACCGAGATGCGTGCGCAACAGGAGGCGCTGCGCGAGAACCGCGAGGCCCTGAATCGTGCGCAGGCCGTGGCGCACATCGGCAGCTGGGTGCTGGATATCCCGACCGGGGCCCTGGCCTGCTCGGACGAATTGTTCCGCATCTTCGGGCTGCCCCTTGGGACATCGCTGAGCCTCGACACACTGCTTGCGCGGGTGCACCCCGACGACCTCGCGCGCGTGACGGCCGCCTGGGAGGCGGTGCGACGGGGCGACGCGTTCGATGTGGAACACCGCATCGTGGCCGAGGGTGAGTCGCGCTGGGTGCGGGGGCGGTCTGTCGTCGAGAGTGCGCAGGACGGGGTGGCGACCCGGGCCATCGGCACGATCCAGGACATCACGGCCCGCAAGCTAGGCGAACTCGAACTGGAGCGCCACCGCGAGAACCTGCAGAGCCTCGTCGATGCGCAGACCGCGGACCTGCGGGTGGCAAAGGAGCTGGCCGAGTCCGCTAACCGGGCCAAGAGTGCATTTCTCGCCAACATGAGCCATGAGATCCGTACGCCGCTCAATGCCATCACCGGCATGGCGCATCTGCTGCGGCGGTCCGGGCTCGACGCGCAGCAGCTCGATCGGCTCGGCAAGATCGAGACGGCCGGGCGCCACCTCCTCGAGATCGTCAATGCGGTGCTCGACCTGTCCAAGATCGAGGCCGGCAAGTTTGCCCTCGAAAACGTCCCGGTTGACGTTCCCGAACTGCTCGGCAACATCGCCGCGATGATCGAACACAAGGCGCGGGACAAGGGCCTGCGCTGGCGCGTGGACAACGCCGTGCCGCCGATGGGCCTTCTTGGCGACCCGACCCGGCTCCAGCAGGCGATCCTGAACTACGCGGCCAACGCCCTGAAATTCACCGACCGGGGCGGGATCACGCTGCTCGCGAGGCTGGAACGGGAAGATGAAGCGACCGCCACGCTGCGTTTCGAGGTGATCGACACCGGTGTTGGCGTCCCGGCCGCGGCCCTGCCACGCCTCTTCAACGCCTTCGAGCAGGCCGACAACTCGACCACCCGCACCTATGGCGGCACGGGCCTCGGCCTCGCCATCGCCCGGAAGATCGCCGAGGAGATGGGCGGCGCCGCCGGGGTCGACAGCAGCGAGGGGCAGGGCAGTACGTTCTGGCTGACCGCACGCGTCGACAAGGCGCCGGCTGCTGGCGCCCGGGCACCAGATGCGGCCCACAGCAGCGCGGCAGAGGTGCTGCGGATGAGGCATGCGGGCCGGCACATCCTGGTAGCCGACGACGACCTCAGCAACCAGGAGATCGCGGCCACCTTGCTCGGCGAGGTTGGCCTGGTGGTGAGCAGTGCCGGTGACGGCCGCGAGGCGGTCGCCGAGGCCGGCGCGAGGCGCTTCGACCTGATCCTGATGGATCTGCAGATGCCCCATCTCGGTGGGCTGGATGCCACGCGCGAGATCCGCAACCTCGAGGGGTGTGAAGCGGTGCCCATTCTTGCGCTGACGGCCAACGCCTTCGCCGAGGACCGGGCGCGATGCCTCGCCGCGGGCATGAACGATTTCATCGCCAAGCCGGTCGCGCCTGATGTGCTTTACGCCGTGGTGCTGAAGTGGCTGGCTGGCGGGCCCCCGCCGCCTGCGCCGTGACACGCTGGCAGCGTGTGGGGCCCGTGGGCTGGCCGGGCGGCCCTAACGGGGTGTCGGAGTGCACGTGTCGCGCGTTGCGCGACCCGGCAGGAACCGCTGCCATTCGTCAGCGTCCAGCGTGCGTCCGGCCACCGCGCAGGCGCGCCGTTTCCAGTCGGAGACCGCCAGTTGCCAGGCGATGACCGCGCCATCGGCGTCGCCGCTTGCCAGCCAGTTGCCGTCCGGTGAGATCGACAGGGCGGTGACGGGGGCCGGGGTCGGGACACGTTCTCCGATGCTGCGGGCCTCGGCCACGTCCCAGGCCGTCCAGCCGCTGGCGTCGCCGACCACGAGCCGGCGGCCGTCGGGGCTGAAGGCCAGAGCGGCGGTGGTCCTTCCGCCCGGTGCCGTCACCCGCCAGCCGTCGGCATCGCGGGATGCCAGCGCCAGCGAGCCTCCACAGGCGGCCGCGAGGCGCTCGCCGTCGGCGCTGACGGCCACCGCTCGGCAGGCCCCATCCGCCTGGCCGGAGATCAGCGGCGCGCCGCCCTCGGCGGCCCACAGCGCGTAGCGGCCGTCCACCGAGGCCGCCGCCACACGGTGGCCGCCCGCATCCCATGCCAGCGCGGTCATCTCGCGGCCGAACCCGGCTTCGAGCGTCACCGTGACGCCGCCCGAAACGGTGTCGACCACCTCCAGCGCGAAGCGGCCGCCAAGGGGGCGTGCAGGCCGCGCCAGGCGACCGCCGCCCGCTGCGATGGCGACCGGCCAGGGGGTGTCGCGCAGCGCGGGCAGGTCCGGGAACATGCCGAACAGACCGCCAAGGGCGAGGGCAGCGGGCGGGTCCGACACCAGGCGGGGCGATGGGCCGGTGAGGGTCCACCGCAACACGTCGACGCGGCCCTCTGCGGTTGGCAGCACCCGTGCGTCGGCGGAGAGCAGGGTGCCGGCATCCACGAAGACCAGGCTGCGCAGGTCGGACAGGTGGCCCTCGAGGCGGACGCCCGGGCCGCCCTCCCGCGGCCAGATGTCGATCACCCGTCCCCGGCCGGCCGCGGCGACGCGGCGCCCGTCGGGGCTGAACGTCACGCTCGCCACCGGCCCGGCCTGCCGCCCCAGTGCCCGGCCGAAGCGCGAGACGGTGTCGAGGGCATGCAGACGCACCGGCTGGCCGTAGCCGCCGCTGGCGAGCCAGCGGCCGTCGGCGCTGAAGGCCAGGGCATCCACATAGCTGCCGGGGCCACCGAGCATCGCCGGCTGCGGCGCGTCCTGGTGCAGATCCCACAGCCCGACCACGCCACCGCTGCCGCCGGCCGCCAGCCAGTGCGCAGCGGCGTCCACCGCCAGGCTGCGTGTGCCCTTTGGCAGGCCTGGCAGGTGGCGCGCAGGCGGCGCCTCGGGCCGCTCCGGCGAGACGAAGCGAAAGCCGTCGGCGGCCAGTACCAGTAGCTCGCCGGCGAAGGCCAGCCCGGAGACGCCGCCGCGCTCCGGCGTGGGAATGCGCAGTGCCGCGGCCGGTGCGGCGACCTCCCACAGATACACCGACTCGGCCCAGCCGCCGGCCGCGACGCGCTGGCCATCGGGCGAGAAGGCTACGCTGGAGAAGCCTGCATCCCCCTTCAGGAAACCACTGGCGTCGCGCCCCTCGGCAATATCCCACAGGCTGATGCCGCTGCCGGCCATGCCGTTGGCCGAGGCCAGGCGGCGACCATCCGGCGAGAAGCGCAGCGCCTGGATCTCGTAGTTGTTGCCAGCGGGCAGGCGCAGCAGGACTTCGCCGTCCGACAGGCTGCGGAGGGTGATGGTGTCCCGCTGGCCGCTGCCGATGGCGGCGCGGGCGAGCCCAGTGTCGAAGGCGATGCTGGCGACGGGCGCCCGTTCGGCAGGGGGCAGGGTCGTGACGGGCAGCGGCGCGTCGAGTGACCAGATGCGGATCTCGCCGTCGCCGAAGCCGGCGGCGAGGCGGCGGCCGTCGGCAGAAAAGCCCAGCCCCACCGCCGGCTTGTCCGGTCCGTGCAGGATCCGCTCGAGCTGTGGCCGGGCGAGCAGCAGGCGCTGGAGCGCCGCCTCGGCCTCCAGGGTCGGCGCGATGGCATGGGCCTCAACGGCCAGCAGCAGGGCCCGGTCGAGGGCCGAATCCTTCTCTGCCATCGCCTGGGCGGCCACCGACCGGGACAGCGCGGCCAGCCCGCTCCGCTCGGC